>PMBY01000305.1:0-5753 GCA_003153875.1 Myxococcales bacterium
GGTTGCGACACGGTGGGCATCGTCAAGCAAGCCATCGACGCCGCTTACCGATTGCAGCCCATGAGCGATGCACAGAAGCACACGCTACTCGAAAAGACAGCAGCATGGGCCGGCGCGGGGGAGTGGGAACATTACAAGACGAGCAACACATTCGACGGCACGGCGAAACACCCGTGGTGGCTCAGCAGCGCGTCGCTCAGTCAGTGACTGCGCATCTTCAATCCAAAACAGGGCGACTCGCCCTTCCAGCCACCGCCCCCGGCCATGAGGTCGCCAAGAGGCGTCCTGGACTTGCTCACCACGCGCAGCTCGACATCCAGATCGTCGACGTGTGCCTTCACCGGCTGCAAGGGCACCCCTTCGCTCTTGACTCGATTCCTCTGTCGTGGTTGGTTCAGCTCGCTGCGCAAAAACGATTTTGAAAAGATCGGAGAGTGCCATGTGCCCCAGTCAGATTCGTTCGTCAGTTGGGTGGTTGTCCGTAGTTTTGTTCAGCGCCATCATCTCTCTCGCTGGCTGTGGCGGCGGGAATGGAGGGGGGAGCGGAGGTCGAGGCGGTGACGCCGCGGTTGGGACAGGTGGAAAAGCCACCGGAGGTAGCGGCGGCGGAAGTGCGTACGCGGATGCGGGTCCCGATGCGGCGGCCGGAAGCGGCGGCGTGGGCGGTGGAGCCGCGGGCGCTGGTGCTGGCGCGGGGGGAGTGGGCGTTGACGGGTCGGCAGGAACAGGGGGGACTGCCTCCCTAGATGCGAACCTCGACGTTCCGGCCGGAACCGGCGGCGGAGGTGCGGGAGCCGGGGGTACGGGCGGTCTAGATGGACAAGGAGTGGCTGACAGTGCCGCTGGCACGGAAGTCAGTGCAACAGACGGCGCCGCGCCCGCGCCGCTTCACCTCTATGTCGGATGCGCCGACACGACTGGCACAATTCAGACCTACTCGCTCAATAGCGCGACCGCGGCGATCACGCCGCTCTCTACCTTCGTGGCGGGTGGTGCGATCTCGAACTCCGCATTCAACGACAGCCAGGACCGCTTCTACGTCGCCCATGTTATCGGTAGCCAAGCAATGCTAACCACCTACTCGCGGAATGCAACCACGGGAGTGCTGACGTCCATGGGAACCCCGGTCCCGGTCCCGTATTCGCCTCCTGGATCTGGAGGGGGTGTGGATGGAGGAATCGACGGATCCGCCCCCGCAACGAACGCCGGGCCCCAGACCCTGACCTTCGACCGGGGCCGCCACTTCGTCGCCGTGCCCAATTATTACTCGGGCTATGTGTACATCTACGGCCTGGCAGCCGACGGAACCGTTGGCTCTCTCGTATCGTGGGACTCGGCCGGGTCCAATGCCCACAATGCGGTCTTCACTCTCAACAACAACTTCGTTTTGGTCCCGTATCTGGGCTCGAACCTCATCGAGGTCTACGCATTCAATGGCGGCACGGGCGCACTGACCCCTGTGGGCAGCACCACGCTGCCCGCGGCGAACTCGGGCCCCCGCCACCTGGCGTTGCACGCGAACGGGAAGTGGCTCTACTCCATCAACGAAACCGCCGGCGGAGCCACATCGCCCGCAGGGACGATCGATTTCTTCAAGGTCGATCAGACGGCCGGTACGGTCGTTTCCTCGGCGACGTTCAACGTCCCGTTGCCGGCGGGCTACACCGGCGCCAAGAATGGCGGCGAGATCGAGATCGCGCCGTCCGGGAGCGTTCTCTACGTGTCCATGCGCCTGGACAGCGTCGCCCAGGGATCCATTGTCGCCTATAGCATCGATGCGACCACCGGGGCCCTGACGGTGATCGAGCAGGACAGCTCGCGTGGTATCACCCCACGGCAATTCAGCCTGTCAGAAGACGGACAGCTGCTGGTGGTCGGGAACCAGACCTCGAACACGATCGCTTGGTTCCGTGTCGATCCCGCGAGTGGAGCCCTCACCTTCGTGAATACTCGGGACGTCTGCGCCAGTCCCCGCTTCGCCCGCATGGCACTGGTCAAGTAGGTTCCTATCCCTGGGTCGCGACGGCCCGCCAGACGCAGGGCCAGGTGGTTGTGCAGCCGGTGGCCGTCGCGAGGAAGGCGACGGCGCCGGGGGAATCACCGCGTGCTGCCCGGCCGCTCAGACCCAGTTCTCGACGGTCAGGCCGGGAATGTCGCCGGCCAGCAAGGCTGCGTCGTGGTCAGCTCAGAGCCTTGCTCGCCCGGTGACAACGCCGCAAGCCGTGGCGGCAGCGCCCTGCGCGAGCCTGTACCCTTCATGTCCGCTCGTGGCGGCTGTACCGTGCACGGCGGAGGCCAAGATGAAGATGGACCCAGCCAGCATTGCCGCCGTGGTCACCGCGTTCACCAAAATGCCTGTCCGTGTCGCAGCCATGGAGCGAGCCGTGACCGAACTCACCGCGAAGGTCGAAGCCCTTCGAGCCGCTTCACCCCAGCTACTGCTTCGGCTACCGGAAGCGGCAGCCATCTTCAAGGTGAGCGTGGCAACCCTGGCGCCGTGCAAGTCGGCACTGCTGGCGCACGGCCTTCAGCACCTGCGCGAACGAGAACAGCTGCCGGCCCACCGGCGGGAGGTGTACAGGTGAAAGCCCTTGCTTCCGACGGCGCGCGCCAGCCAAAGAGCGGCCGAGGCTGACAACGTGGCCCGGCTCTTCCGCCACGACTTCCGTTCTGGCTGCAAAAGAGAACGATGGGCCGTGCCGCGCGACGCTGGTTGGTGCTAGATCACCGGCGCGTTTCCGATTTGCAGAAGCCGCAGCAGGCGCGAGATGAGCATGGAATCCCCGCCGATCTTCAGCCTGCCACCGAGAAAGATCTGCATGGCGGCCTGGGTCCCGCCGTCGATCATGCTGCGGAAGTCCTCGTCGGTGATTTCAATGGTGCACTGAGGCTGGCCGATGCATCCGGGTTGGCAGATGGGCGGCGAGCTGATGAGGTCGGCGGTCCAGGTTCCGCCGTCGCTGCCGGTGATGGTGAACAAGAAAGTCGCGGCCACTTCCTTGGCCTTTTCGGGGTGACGGCTCAGGGCATCCGGGACGCGTCGCTCGAAGAAGTCTTTCACCGAAGTGGGCATGGAACCTCAGCGCGCGATTGTGGCTGGGAAGTTGCGGCTGTCAATGTCAGGGTTTGGGCGCGGCTTTGTTCGCATAGCGTTGCGCCACTTTATCCGCGTAGCCGTCGATCTGCTTAAGCGGAACGCGCGTGATGGCGAGCGCCCCGTCGCGGATGTCCTCGGTGATGGTGGCACCCGCGGCCACCACCGCGCGCTTGCCCACGCGCACCGGCGCGACCAATTGCGTGTCTGAGCCGATGAAGGCGCCGTCCTCGATGATGGTCTGGCGCTTCTCATAGCCGTTNNTAGTTGCACGTGATGGTGCCCGCGCCCACGTTGACCCCTTCGCCGACGATGGTGTCGCCCAGGTAGGTGAGGTGGTTGGCCTTGCTGCCGCGGCCCAGGCGCGTCTTTTTGGTTTCCACGTAATTGCCCACGTGCACGTCGGGCCCCAGTTCCGTGCCCGGCCGCAAGTGGGCAAAGGGTCCCACCTTGGCGCCAGGCCCAATACTGGACTGGCTAGTCACCGTGTAGGGCAGCAGCACGGCGCCGGCGCCCACCTCGGTGTCGCTGAGAATGCAGCCGTCGTCGATGCGTGCGCCGGCGCCAATCTTGGTGCGGCCGCGCAGCACCACGTTGCGGCCGATCTCGGCGTCCGCGTCGATAGTGACGCTGGCTTCGACCAGCACCGCGTCGGGATCGCGGAAGGTGGCGTGCTTCATCCAGCCCCCGACGATGCGCCGGCACAGGATTCTTTCGACCGCGATCAGTTGCTGCCGATCGTTGATCCCGGCCATCTCCTCGGCGCTGACGCTGACTGAAACGACGCCGATTCCAGTCGCGGCCTTGGCGATGATGTCCGTCAGATACAGCTCGCCCTGGGCGTTGCGCGGGGATAGTCGCGCGGTGGCTTGACGAAGGAAGGCTGCTGGCGCGGCGTAGATGCCGGCATTGACCTCGCGGATCTGGCGCTGGTCTTCACTGGCATCCTTCTGTTCCACTACCTCGACCACACGGCCCTGGCCGTCGCGGATCACGCGGCCGTAGCCGTACGGGTCGGACAGCTCGGCAGTCAGAATGGCCAGCGTGCCGCCTTTGCGCGATTTCTTCACCAAGGCAGTCAAGGTCTCGGGGCTCAACAGCGGCACGTCGCCGTAGAGAATCAGAACCGTTCCCTCCCACCCGCGCAGCGCCGTCAGCCCCAGACGGACGGCATGCCCGGTTCCCATCTGTTCTGTCTGCTCGACCACGGTCACAGTGCCCTGTCCGTGGCGAGCCACGAGCGCCTTCTCCACCTCGGCGCGCTGGTGGCCGAGCACGGCCACGATGGGCGAAGCGCGCAGTTCCAGCCCCCGCTCGATTGGGTATGACAGCAAAGGCACACCCAAAAGCGGATGCAGCATCTTGGCCCGCGCCGAATACATGCGGGTGCCCTTGCCGGCCGCCAGAATCAAGCATGCCAGATCGTTCTTCCCTTTCGTTTGACCACGATTCACGAGAATCCTCCGGAGCATCGTCTACCATCCCACGTCAAAAGGCGCACCTGCGAAAAAGCGGGCCGATCACTGTGGGCGGGAAAACGGTGCAGGGGGCCGGGATGGAGTCGGTGAGGGAGTTGGAGGACGGGGCCCGGCTCGCACAGCCTCAACGATGCTCCTCGATCTCGCGGATCTCCTGATCCTGTTTGTTGTGCCGCTTGTCGATGGCACCGGCCGCGCTGCGAGCATCATCTATCAGCACGGCCGGCGTCGTGAGACCGGCGGGCGGTAGTCCAGCCTGGTGGCGAACGTAGGCCAGGTAGCCAAGTCCGAGCGCCGCCATGATCAGGGCAGCCAAAGCGAGCGAGAGCACACGGTGCATCCGGCGGAAGGCGAGCCAGACCGTCAGTCCGATGGCGACCGCCGTGACAGCCCCCATGACAAACGACGGTCCGTAGAAGGCTGCGGCAATCCCCTGCCTTCCGTCGGCGGCAGCCGGTGTGGGCGAGGCCGCCCCATGGGCCGAATCGTCGCCCTCGCCGCCTCCCACCGACGCGGTCTTGGCGGGCTTCGACAGGTCAAGCTGCCTGGCCTGCGCGCGGTACTGTTCCGGAACATCCGCCAGACGCTGCACGACCACGTCGACGCCATCAGCGTCGGTGTAGGCGAAGAAGCTGGACTTGGAGGCCATGGCGGATAGTCGGAAAGATGTCCATTCTACAGACGATCTAATGACTCACGCGGATCATCTCATCGGGCGGATTTCGTCTCTGCGTCCTCCCCTCTCCCCTCCGTGTTCTCGGCCGCAGTTCGCTGTCGGGGTGCCCCCGCTTGCTCAGTCTGCTCTCGCAACCCTCAGTCGTTCGGAATTGCGGTATACAATCCCTGCCCATGCCGTCCTACGTCTTGGTAGTCGAGAGCAATCCCGTTCTGGCTCGTCGCATTAACGAGACACTCGGGGAAGCGAACTACCTGGTCTCGACCGAAGCCGAGCTGACCTGGGCCCGGCGGACACTGGCCGTGCGGGCGCCCGACGCCATTATCCTGGACACGACCCTTTCCGACGGCAGTGGGTTCGCGCTGGCCGATGAGGTCCGCCGGAATCCAGCGTCCGCTCGCATCCCCATTTTCTTCGTCGCCAGTACCCACCGCGGGGCCAGCCATCAGGCCGAAGCGCAGCGCCGCTTCGCCCCGGCCGAGTACCTTTCCACGCCGCTCGACAC
>PMBY01000305.1:5818-26703 GCA_003153875.1 Myxococcales bacterium
TGCTGCTCGCCCGCGGCGACACCAAGAAGATCGTCAGCTTCGACGAGGGGTACCCGGTCTCGGTCCGTTCCAACATGCTGTCCGAGTGCTTGGGTCAGATCCTGCTGGAACAACGTCTGATCTCTGAGCAGACACTGGAGGATTCCCTGCGTCGCATGAAAGAGACGCACCAGCATCAGGGAGAGCTTCTGGTGGCGATGGGCGCGCTCTCGCCCTACAACCTGTCGCGCTCTCTCATGCTGCAAATGGAATCGAAGCTGCTCGAGATCTTCTCGTGGACCAGCGGCGAGTTCATGTTCAAGAAAGGCATGTCTCGCCAAGATGCGCCCATGCGATTGGAACGGACCCCGGCGGCCCTAATCTTGGAGGGCATCCGGCGTCACTACGATGCCGAACGCATCCACAGCGTGCTGCAACCCTTCTCAGGAAAATATCTGACGCCCAATCCCGACCCGCGCCGACGTTTGCAGGACATCACCGCCGATGCCAACGAGCGACGCTTCATCGATGGGCTCGACAGCACGGTCAAGTTGGAGGCGGCCCTGGCCTCATCGCCCATTCCCATCGAGCGCGCACGCCTGCTCTTGGTGGCCATGTCCGAGGCTGGGATGATCACGCCTACCCAGGCGCCCCCGCGTGGGGAGATGGACGAGCTCCGCCGTACACCCCGGCCGGTGGATCTGGGCAGCGCCAGCGGGGCGACCGGCGAGCGCAGCCGTGAGGAGCTAGTCGCTCTCTTGGCAGTGATGCGCGTGCAGAGTCACTTCGAGGTGTTGGGCGTCGAGCGGGAAGCCACGCCCGCCGAGATCAAGGACGCCTATGATGTCCTGGCGCGAGACTTCCATCCCGATCTCTTTCGCCTGCGCGGCGAGGACGTGCGCGACGTGGCCCAACAGATCTTCGAGCGCCTGGAACAGGCCTTCCAGATCCTGCGCGACAGTGGTTCGCGGCGCGACTACCTGATTGAATTGGAGAGCACTCCCTTGCCTGCGGGATCCGATGCGGAGGCAGCCCACGCATCCGAATCCGCGGCCACCGCAGCCGAGCGCGTGTACTTCACAGGTGTGTCGCACCTGCGGGGCCGGCGCTACCCGCAGGCGGCTGAAGCCTTTCGCCAGGCCACCACGCTGGCGCCCATGCAGGCGAGCTATCGCAGCGCCCTGGGTTGGGCGCTCTATCGCCAGGCGCCGGCTGACACGCACGCAATGGCCGCGGGTCTGGCCGAGCTGCGCCGGGCGGTGGAGACCGAGCCCGGCAATCCCTGGGTGCGCATCTCGCTCGGTCGCTTCTACGCCGAAACCGGGCTGCCCGATGATGCCATCCGTGAATTCGAGGCGGCCTTGGGCATGAGTCCTGGTCTGGCTGACATCGAAGAAGAAATCCGGCGCCTAAGAGGAGTCACATGATCAAGTCCGAGTTCGCCTGGATGAACGGGAAGTTGTTGCCTTTCGCTCAGGCGACCACCCACGTGACGGCTTTCACCCTCCACTACGGCGTGGCGGTTTTTGAAGGCATCCGTTGCTACAAGCGCAACGATGGCCGTAGCGCGGTCTTCCGCCTGCGCGAGCACGTGGATCGGCTGGTCACCTCGGCCAAGATCTGCGATATGGCCGTCCCCTATTCGCGTGAGCAGATCGAGGCCGCTTGCCTCGATGTTCTGCGCGCCAACAAGCTGGAAGAGGCATACATCAGGCCGCTCGCCTACCTGGGCGCCGGTGCGCTGGGGCTCGGCTCGCGCGACAGCCCGGTTGAGCTGATCGTCATTGCCTTCCCCTGGGGCGCCTATCTGGGCGCCGAGGCTCTCAACAAGGGCATCCGCGCCCACCTCTCCACCTACACGCGGGGGCACCTCAACCACACCATGAGCAAAGCCAAGATCTCCGGTCAGTACGTGAATTCCGTGCTGGCCAAGCGCGAGGTGGTGAGCCTGGGGTACGACGAGGCCATCATGCTGGACGCCGCCGGGGCGGTGGCCGAAGGCACGGGCGAAAACATATTCATGGTCCACCGGGGCCGCCTGTATACCCCGCCGCTGTCCATGCCCATTCTCGACGGCATCACACGCGACGCGGTCATCACGCTGGCACGCGAGAACGGGATCGAGGTCGTGGAACAGGCCTTCACGCGCGACATGCTGTACGCGGCCAGCGAGGTCTTCTTCACTGGCACGGCATGCGAGGTCACGCCGGTTCGCGAGATCGACAAGATCTCCATCGGCGCCGGCCAGCCAGGCCCCATCACGCGCAAGTTGCAGGCGGGCTTCACGGCAGTGGTGAAGGGTGTTTCTGAGACTCACCCGGAGTGGCTGGCACTCTTGCAGTAGCCCTTGCAATCCCCAGCGCTCGTCAAGGTTGAAGGCGAGTCGCGACCGTCGGATACTAGCGCCGTGACTCGGTCTGTGGCTCTCGCCTTCGCCATCGCGGCCCTCGGGTGTAGCAGCTTGTTCTCTTCGGGCAGCACGCCGGGNNTTCGTGGCCGAGGGAGACACCGACCCCAAGCTCAACGAACGGATGAAGGCTGCGGTGCAGGCCGAGCTGGGCCACGGTGGCCTCACCGTGCTGCACGGCCGGGATGGGACGTCCGACATCGACGTCCGCCTGGAGATCCGCGTATCCGCGGGGATCTTCTTCCTGCGCGGGCATGTGACTCTGACCGCCGAAAGCGATGGCACCGCGGTGGCTATGGCGGTGACCAGCGATGAGTTCCACCGCGAGGGGGACTTCCCCCTCATTATGGCCGGCAAAGCGGTGNNTCGGGGGAGACGAAATCCAGCCCGGAGGCTGTTGCCAGCGCCAGGGAACACTTCAACCAAGGCAACCGCCACCATGAACTCGGCCACTATCAGGAGGCCCTGAACGAGTTCGAAGCCGCCTATATGGCCGTGCCTGATCCGGTGTTCCTCTTCAACATCGCCCAGTGCCATCGCAAGATGGGCCATGACAAGGAGGCGGTTGACTTCTACAAGAGCTATCTGCGTAATGCCCCCAATGCGCCCAACCGGGCCGACGTGCAGAAGCGAATTCAGGAGCTAGAGGGCGGTCGACGCAACTGAGCCCACGAGGCTCCCACAAAGAAAAGGCGATCCCGTCGGGGATCGCCCTTTGGGGTTCCAATATGTGTCAGTCGAAAGCGGCTCTAGTGGCCCAGACAGTCGGAGCCACTAGGGCCGGGCCCCACGTTGTTGGACAGATTGCCTGCGTTCGTTGGGTCACTCTCGTTGAATGCGTACGTGATGCCAGCATTGAGCGTCACCGTGGCCTGGGGCGTGACGGCAGGATCAGCGCAGTCCAGGTAGATGCCGTAGCCCTTGCTGTACGTGAAGGAAGAGTGGTCCACTACGATGGTGGCGGCGGAATTGCCGTTCTCGAGAATGAGGTTGCCCCCGCCCAGGCCATCGCTGCCAGCATAGGAGATGTCGGCATAGCTGATCTGTACCGAGCCGTTCCTCCACACCTCGATGCCGACCCAGTCGCCCAGATCCGGCGAGGCCGCGAGTGACGTGACCGCTACGCGCTTGCCAGCGCCGGAAGAGCCCGCAATCACCAGACCGGCGGGGCCGCTGTAGCCAACGCTGAACTCCAAGGGCGGATTTGCGGCGGCGAACATGAGTGTCATGCCCGCGCTGATGGTCAAAATCGGGTTGCCCGGACCGTCGATCAACAGGTTGTCGGTGACCGCGATGCCCGTTCCCGGATCGTTCCAAGACGTCGTCGAGCTGATTGTCCCACCCGCGATCTCGATCAGGGCGCCTCCGTTGAAGGTGTTGTTCGCACCGATACCCGCAAACGAGGGGGCCTGCACCGAGATGGCATACTTGTTGTCCGGGATATCGCTGAAGGTCGAGTTCGTGATGACGAAGTTCGAGTCCGGATCCCACTCCAAGATGCCATCGGAGTCCGGGCCCACTTGGGCGATCGTGACGTGATCGATGGTCACGGCGTTGGGCGGCACGCCGTCGCCGATTATGCAGGCACTGCGATCCGCGCCACAAGAGTTCACCCTGGCGTACGCGATCTTGGTCCCAGTCGTGGTGCCATCGAACAGGCGGATGGCTCCCCAGTCCCCCGGCAACGGCGGGGACGCGGCCGAGGTGAAGGTGATTGGGTCTTGCGCGGTTCCGACCGCGACCAGCGTGCCAATGTCGGCGTTGCCGACCGAAATTCCAACGCTGTCCTCGAATTTCAACGTGACACCCGGAGCGATGGTCAGGACGGCGCCCTCATTGACCTGGATGTAGTCCCTGATGATGTACGGGCTGCACGCCTTGGTCAGCGTCAGGTCGGAGAGAACGCTGCCGCCTTGGAACCCACAAGCAATCGGCGACGAATCCGTCGCAGCGCCTGAGTCGTCAGCGGAATCGCCACCATCAGCGGCATCGGCTTGGCCGTCGACAGCCGCATCGACCGCCGTAACCGGGCCAGTGTCTTTCTTCACGGCAGGACCGTCCACGGCCGCATCGGGCGTGACGACAGATCCGACTTCGTCCGCGCCCGCATCGGGCGTGACGACAGGCCCGACTTCGCCCGCGCCCACATCGGGCGTGCCGACCGAACCGTCAGGGAGCACGGCGGGGGCAAGGTCAAGCTTGGAAGCGTTCAGGACATCGGTTTTGACGGACGGGCCGTCATGCGACCCCGGGGCTGCATCACTCTTGCTGGTGCTGCTACTGCCGCAGCCTACCAGAAGAAGCGGAGCGCCCAAGAGCACGAGGACGAGGAAGCATTGAGTGAGTCGAGTCATTTCTGTTCCTTTCTGCCCGTCGGTGGGAGGCCGAGATACGCGGGAGGGCAAACATTCTACACCTCCATGGAATCTTCGCTAGAAACCAGGCGGATGGGGGTCGGTTGGACCATTCGCAGTTCGTCCATCACGTTGTCGTGCGCGCAACCGAGAATGTTCCGGGTCGCAGGATCCACGCCAGCAGCGCGATGGCCACCACGGCCAAGCCCGTGGCCAGACCCCACCACAGGCCAGCCAACGATTGGCCGTGGCGCAAGCCCATGAGCCAGCCCAGGGGCAGGGCCAGAAGGTAGTAGCCCACAAAGGTGGCCACGGCTGCCGGACGGGTGCGGCCCAGACCACGCAGGATTCCACTGGCCACCACCTGAGTCCCGTCGAGCATCTGGAATCCCGCGGCGATGGGCAGGATGGAAGCGGCCGCCGCGGTCACCTGCGGATCGGCGCCGTAGAGCGCGGGCAGGCGCCAGCGCAAGAAGTAGAAAGTGAGTGCGAAAAGGCTCATCACGCCGGCACCCAGGGCCAGGGCCAGAAGGGCGCTGCGACGGGCCGCGCGCAGGTCGCCCGCCCCCACCAGGTTGCCCACGCGCACGCTGGCCGCCATGGAGATACCAAGCGGGAACATGAAGCTGAACGAGGCCAGATTGAGCACGATGGTGTGCGCCCCAAGAGGCACTAGGCCCAGGCGGCCTGCCAGCAGCGTCGTCAACTGGAACGCCCACACCTCGAGGCCGAACTGCAGTCCAATGGGCAACCCGAGTCGCAGGATGTGTCCCATGGGCGCCGGAGCCAGAACCTCACGGCCCCAGGGAATCCACGCGGCTCGGTGCAGCCCCCAGGCAAAGGTCACCGCAAGCAACAGACCCGCCATCATCAAACGCGCGACCGCGCCTCCTAGCCCCGCGCCCAGCACACCGAGCGCCGGCAAACCAGCGCCCCCGAACACCAGCCACCAGGTCACCACTAGGTTGATGAGGTTCACCGCCACTGTGACCCAGAAGGCCGGCGCCACCAGCCCGCGGCCGGCCAGGTATTGCCGGTTCACAGTGAAGAGCAGCAGCCCGAACGCCGTGGGGGCTTGCACCGCCACGAAGCGAGCCCCATCCGCCACCAGCTTCGGATCCTGTCCGGCCAGCCGTAGCACCGGGGCGGTGAACAGCCAGGCCACACCGACGATGGCGCCAAGAAGCAGCGACAGGATAATGCTGCGTTGGAAGGTCAGGGCCACGCCCCGCGTGTCGCCCGCGCCGTAGCCTTGGCTGATGATGGGATCAGCGCCCAGCACCACGCCCATCGCCGCCAACCCGGTGCCGTGGGTCCAGGCGTTGCCCAGTGATACCGCCGCCAGCACGCCCGTGCCGGCGCGGCCGGCAATGGCTGCCTCGACCACGCCCAGGGTCATCATGCCCACCTGCGCGGCAACGAACGGCGCTGCCAACCCGCCCAGAGTGCGGATCTCACGGGCAAGCGAAGGGGCAGGGGGCGAATTCACTGCGGAGGAGAGAGAGGGATTCGAACCCTCGGTACCTTGCGGTACACATGATTTCCAATCATGCACCTTCGGCCACTCGGTCATCTCTCCGGGGGAGCGACAGATATTCGGTTTTCGGAGGAGAGAGTGGGAGTCGAACCCACGGTACCTTTCGGTACACCTGATTTCGAATCAGGCGCCTTCGACCACTCGGCCATCTCTCCGGCAGTGATCTTGATGAGTTAGCAGTGTTCCTTTCGTTTTCAGCGACCAGCCTTGGGGCCTTGGATGCGGCATCGGGCCTTCGGGAGGCCAACATATGCCGCGATTACTGGCCATGGGTCAAGCTGAAGTCAACTGGCGGGGCAGGTGCACCGGGACAGGAAAACTGCAGGCGAGCCAGCCGCCTTGGTTGACCAGGCTCATCCCGGTGGTGCGAAAGTGATCGCCGTCACGTCCGTCCGTGGTTCCTGCCGGATGTGAATAGACACCTCCAGATCCTTCTGCCAGCATGGAGGCATCTCCTAGGCCGTGCAGCGAGGTTACCCATGAATAGGCAGTGTCTGGCTTTGGCCCTTCTCTTGAGCGTTGGTCTTGCACGGGCAGCCCGCGCCGACGTGGCTCCCCTTCCCCCCGAGGTTGATGCCTGTTACTCTCTCACCGTTGGCAGCGCCTGCACGTACAACGGTCCGGGCACTTGCCAGAACGCGACTTGCACAATTGGAACGAGCCAGTCCAGCTGTGTGAAGTGCATTCCGACTGATGCCGGGAAGGATTCCGGCTGCTCGATTGGCGGTCGCTTGGCGCGCACCGTCGGCCCCTGGCTGGCGGCTGGTTTGTTCGCCGCAGCCATGATGCTCGCGCGGCGCAGGCCCCGCCGCTAGGGGGAATTTTCCGCGAGAATCCGACGAGATGGGTGCATGGCTACAGGCCTTCCTCTTCACCCAGATCGTCGAGGTGCCCATCTACGTGCGCAGCATGCGCTGCTCGGTCTGGGCGGCGTTCGGAGCGAGCGCGATCACTCACCCAATCGTGTGGTTCGGATTCTTCCATCGCGCGGTTCCCGGCAGCTACACCACCAAGATCGTCGCAGCCGAGCTGTTCGCCTGGTTGGCTGAGGCTGCCTACTTCCGCTTTGCATTCAAGCGCAAACGCGCGTTGTTGTGGGCACTGTGTGCCAACGCCGCCAGCTTCGGCCTCGGGATGCTGTCGCGCCGGCTGTTCGGCGTCCCGTAGTCATTCAATCCCGGGCCAGGCCGTGCCGACTGAGCCGGCGCAGGGCCAGCGCGAGAGCCGCAGCTGAGAGAGCGATGAGCAACACGAACATCCAGCGGCCGAAGAGCTGCTTTCCTGCGGGAACGAAAGTGGGGAATGCCCCGGCAATCAGCGCCAAGCAGGGCAGGCCAAACGCGGTCGCTGGCCAGCGGGGCATGAGCGCGTACACGGCAACCAAGGTTACGGCCATGGTGCTCTGAAAAAGCAGGACTCCAGGCAGGGCCAGAGCCAGCAATCCGCCTGAAAACGCGATGAGCGGCAAGGACAGCAGGAGCGCCCCAAGGCTCACGCGCAGCCAACCCAGGCGGTCAGCCACCGCGCCGCCCACGAGTTTTCCCAGGAAGCCCGCGGCTGGCAACCCGATCACCACCGCCAACCCTCCGGGGCACTGGAAGCAGGCGCCGAAGCCGACAAAGGAACGGACCGCGACCGACGCGAGCAATAGCATCAAGAGGACGAGCCAGGGAAAAACTGCTGGCCATGTTGGAGCGGCCTTTGACTGGCTCGGCGTGCTCTGTCCCTCGGCAGCGGGCTTGTCCAGCGTGATGAGCGCGATGACCGCAAAGGCCAGGGCGACGTAGATGGGAAAGGTCGAGCCCCGGCCTGTGCGGCCCATCCACAGGCCCAGGCCAAGACCGAGCGCTCCTGGCGCCACGAACACCCCGGCCGGCGCGGCCCGCCCTCCGGCAGAACGCAGAACCAACCCACCGGCGCCCAAGTGAAACAGGGCATTGCCCACGCCTGCCGCGATTATGGTTGCCAGAGGGGGAATTGGCCCAGGGGCCAAGACCAAGGCCGCCATGGCTGCGCCGACGATCATCGATGGTCGCGCCAGGCGCAGCCGATCCACCAGCAGGCCCAGAGGAAACTGCAGACCGAAGGCGAGCCAATCGTAGCCGGCCACGGTCCAGAACGCGCCCATGTCTCCCACGGTCGAGCCGTGCGAAGCGCGCACCACGGCAGTCACGCACGCGGCATCGACCAGCGCGTGGATAACGCCGTAGACGGCAGGACGAAAACGCGATTGTGCGGACAGGGGCTGAAGCTTCATCGACGCTATCCGCGCCGGCCGCGAACCTGGCAAAGGCGCAGTTCTGCGACGGCCACACCGTCCTGGCTACGCACCGCCACGTTGAGCTGATCGTCGTCGGATGATGGCGTCCAGGTCACCTGGCGATCCGCGCCGCTCACTTCGCTGTCGCTCTGCCAGCGAATGCTGAGTGGCTCCTCGGCACCAGTCAGGCACACCTGCACGGCGTCGCCCACCCACTCGCCCGATACGCGAATCTCGGGCGGCAGGCACAGGGGCAGGTCGCGTGCGCGCGGGGACCGGCGGGGTGTGGTGTCGGCCCAGTGGCCCACATTCTCAGTGGCCCCAGGCGCACCGCGATCTGACGACAGGGCACCCAGGGGAGCCACCGGCGGATCGGAGACGGGCATGAAGGCATCTTTGGTCGCGGCGGCGTCGACTGGGACCGGATCCGGGGGAAGCATGTCAACCATGTAGTAGTCTCGCCTGAGATCGTACCGGCCAGCGTCAGGTGGAGGCGGGTCGTAGATGATGTTCGTGTCTGGCGCGCGGTCGCGCCGGCCAGCATCCGGTGGAGGCGGGTCGTAGACGACGTTTGAGTCTGGCGCGCGGTCGCTCCGGCCCGCGTCCGGTACCGGTGGATCCACGACGGGTCCAAAGTCGCGCCGACCAGCATCGGGTGGCGGTGGGTCGTAGACAATGCTCGCGTCGGGCGGGGGCAGCGGGTCGTAGACGATGTTCCCATCCGGCGGTTGATAGAAGCTCGCGTCCGGCGGTGGCACCGGGTCGGCGATGATAGCCGTGTCCGGCGGTTGGTAGAAGCTCGCGTCGGGCCCTGGCAGCGGGTCGTAGACGATGTTCCCGTCCGGCGGCGGCAGCATGTCCGCGATCATGTAGTCCGCGGTGGCGTCGCGGTGGCCGCCGTCGTGAGGAAGTCCCAACCCGCCGCTGTTGCAGCCAGGTGCCCACAAGGCCAGCCAGCCGGCAAAGGCAGCTCCCTGGGCCGCGCGGACGACCTGTCCGGCCGGTCGTCGCTGGACTGTCTCGCGCCGGCGTCCGATGGCTGCGAAGGCGCGCAGGTCGGACATCAGGGCATCGAGGGCCGCGTGCCACACGCGGTCCGAGGCGGCCACCCGCAGGCCAAGCTGGGCGGTCTCGCGCGCGACACGGTCGTCGTCGTGCGGATCCAACTGGCTGGCCAGGTCCAGCGCCTGTTCCAGTAGCTCGGCGGTGTCGAGCGAGATGTTCTTGGTGAGTTCGCGGGCGCGTTCGCGCAAGCGTTCCTTGCGAATGTCGCCGACCCGGTAGAACCAGTCGAGCACGCCGCAGGAGTAGTTGAGCCCCATGTAGCGATTGGCCACGCCGTCGCTGGCGAAATTGCGTTCGCGGAAAGCCGCCGAGGAAATACGGAAGAGCAGCTCGGCGCGATCGTCGGCCAAGCGGTAGTCCCAACCCAGGAAGCTGCCTGACAGGCTGCCGATCCGTGCCAGCTGGCGGTGCAGGGGCGTTCCCAGGTAGGGCTCGGCCCGACAGAAGTTGACCGGGTGCTCGGCGTAGCGGCGCATGAAAGCGATGTTCTCGGCCACATCCTCCAGCTTGGTCTCGGGTTCAAAGATCAGCAGGTTGTAGCAAGGGGTGATGCCAGCGTCGCTGCAAGCTTCGAGGGCTTGGCCCATGGAGGCGACCGACACCCGTCGATTCAGGTGATCGGCCCCGCGCTGCGAGGCGTTCTCCACACCGACGTAGAGACGAATCACGCCCAGCTCGGCCAAGTGGCGCGCGAGCTCAGGCGTGACGGTATCGGGCCGGCACTTGCCCACGAAAGCCGCGCGCTCCATGCCCGCCTCGTCGAGATAGCGCTTGATGGCCCCGACGCGCGCCAGACTGTCGGCGGGCCGGGGCAGCAGGAAGTTTTCGTCGTGGAAGCAGAAGATTGCGCTGCCACCCACGGCCCGGCCCAGCACCGCCAGTTCGGCCGCGACGTTTTCCGGCGAGCGCAGTCGCAACAACTTGCCGTGCGCCCCATGAGCGCGGGCATCGCGCAGCACGGTGGTGATCGAACAGAAACTGCAGGAAGCCCAGCAGCCGCGGCTCCCGCTCACCGGAACAAAGGGGATGCGCATGTGGCGCGCGTGCTGCCGATAGCGGCGCGCGATGGGCAAGTCGTCGAGGTCATGCGGTAGGCAGCGCGGAGCGGTCCGGACAACAGCGCCGCGAGCGTCGCGGAACGCGATGCCCGCCACGTCAGCCAGGTTTCGCTGGGCGGCGAGCGCCGCCAGCAGATCCACGATGGTCTCTTCACCGTCGTAGAGGACCACGCTGTCCACGCCGTAACGACCAGCCAGAACCTCGGCGCAGCCCATGGTGGCAAAGTGGCCGCCAGCGGTGATGTGTCCGCGAAACCCGGCTTTGCGCAGGGCCGTGGCCAGAGCCAGGAAGTCCAAGCCACGGTGCTGGTACTGGGCCGCCAGGCCGACCAAGTCGGAATCGCTCGACATGATCCGGTTGACCAAGTCCGGAAGCTGCGCGCTCTCATTGAAGCCCAGCACCTCCACCCGGTGGCCGGCCCCGGTTGTGGCTGCGGCAATCATGCCCATGCCCAGGTTCTCTTCCACGTCAGCGCCAACGAGAGTGAGCCGCATTTTGGACCTCCGTTTGTCAAGCAGGGGCGTTGCTACGACCAAGCCCTGGGCCTTGATGTTAGCACCTCCCCGAGCAGGCCAGGTGTGCGCGCCGTCACACGATCGCATTAGCCAGGGAACAAGCGATCATCTTGCGGCCAAAGCTGGACAACGGCATGGACGCCAGTTCATCGCTGTGCACCCAGCGCGCGTCCGGCATGGCAACGCGTCCCCGGGCGCGGGCGCGGAACACCGAGGCTGTGGCATCGCGATGGGTGAAGACGTGGCGTAGGTCACCGACCAGCTTGAGCGATCCCTGCACGCGCAAGCCGAGGCCGGCAAGTGCCCGTCGCGCGGCTCGCGTCGCTGACTCGCCCTTGCGCATTTCTTGCAGTGGCAGCACCCAGGTTCCCGCCAGCAGGGTTCCGGCGGGCCGGCACACCAGCAGCAGCCGGCCCTGGCGTTCGACGGCGACGCAGGCCAACTGAATGCGACGCCTTGCCGGGCGCTTGGTCCGCGCTGGAATGCTTCCGGTGGCTCGCTCGGCACGCGCGCAACAGAAACGGGCCACTGGACATTGTGGACAGTGCGGGTCACGCGGGAGGCAGCAGAGCGCGCCCAGTTCCATCATGGCTTGAGCGAAATCCCCGGGCCGCCGCGCCGGCACCAGAGGCTGTCCTCGCGCGCGCAGCCCCGCGCGCACCGCGGGACGGTCGATGGGCTGGCGCTCGCCCAAGATGCGCGCCAGCACGCGAGCCACGTTGCCGTCGACGGGAAGCGTGCGCCGCGAAAAGGCAATGGCCGCCACCGCCGCGGCCGTGTACGCGCCCAGGCCGGGCAACTGGCGCAGATCCTCCTCATGCGACGGCAGTCTTCCTCCCAGCTCATCGACCAGCAGCCGTGCCGTGCGGTGCAGATGGCGGGCGCGACTGTAGTAGCCGAGCCCGGACCACAGCGTCAGCACTTCATCCTCGGGCGCAGCCGACAGGGCTTGCAGGGTTGGAAAGCGCGCCATGAAGCGCTCGAAGTACGGCAGCACCGCGGCCACGACGGTTTGCTGGAGCATCAACTCGGACACCAGCGTGCGATAGGCGTTGGGCCTGCGGCGCCAGGGCAGGTCGCGCTTCTCGCGGTCGTACCAGGCGAGCAAAGCGCGCGCAAAGGCTGGGCCAGCAAGCGTTGCAGGCAAGCGGCCGATCGCGTGGGGAGCCCGCCGGCTCCCCCTGCGGGGACATCGGGACGGCCCGCCACCCTGCCCACCCCGCGCGCTTCGCGCGCGCCCTCGTTGCCGGCGGCGGACCATCGCGGGAGCGAGGGGGGACCGGGGGCTTGTGAGCGAGAGCGAACCAAGCCCCCGTAAGATGCCAGGGTTTGGNNGGGGGAAGCGAGCGTGGGGTGGTGGCGGGTGGGGAACCGAAGGGCAAAGTGAACCCTTTCAGGGTTCCCATGTCAAACGAACTGCGCCTCGCCGCTGCCCACAGACGCGCCGTTGACAAACACCTGGTAGCGGATGGGCACGGCCCGGCTCAGCATCGCACTGATTGCGCAGAAGCGTGTCTGCGACAGCCGCACTGCCTCGACGGCCAGCGCTGGATCGACAGCACCCTCGATGCGAAACGCCAGATCCACGGCGGTGAACACGGCGGGGTGCACGCCCGCGCGGACAGTGGCCTCGGCTGTAACTTCAAAGCGCTTCAAGTCCTGGCGCTGCTTGCGCATGAGCGAGGCCACGTCCATGGCGGTGCAGCCACACAGGGCGGCGAGCAGAAGCTGTTTGGGTGTCTGGGCCGTGCCCTGGCCGACCGGTGGCTTGGCGTCCATGAGCACCACGTGGCCGTCCGCCTCGGCGGCGAACTGCAGATTCTCCTTCCAGATCAGCTTGGCATGCATGGATCTATCCATTGGTGAAGGGACCGTACATGTCCACCGTGTCGATGAAATCGACGCCCGTGTCGATGGCGAGCTGGATGGTGGCGATGGACTCGTCATCATTGCGCTGGCCATGGAATTCCGACATGCCCATGCACCCGAGCCCGAGCGCGGAAACCTCCAGCTGTCCGAGTTTTCGTCGTTGCATCCCGGGTAAACATAGCGCACCGGTGTGCCGTCACCCACGGCGCACCCCGCCACTCCGAATTCCAGGTTTCAGCTTTTGACCGTGGCATCGCTTGCACCTAGAATAGAGATTCTTCGCCGGCAGTGACCGGCAAGGGGGCCGCATGCAGGAGAACGCCACCCGCAGGGAAGACATGGGTTCGGTCGAGGATTTGGAGGCACTGCGGAAGCAACACCGGGATCTCGAAGCCAAACTCGAAATCATGGATCGTCAGCTGTACCTGACCGCCAAGGAAGAGGCCGAGCGCGCTCGGCTGAAGAAGGAGAAGCTGGCCATCAAGGATCGCATCCATCTGCTGCTCTCCCGTGCGTCTGCAGATCAGCCGTCCGGGTGAGCTTGCAGGGAAGCTAGCAAGGCAGCTCCACGACAAAGCGCGCGCCGCCCAGGGGCGCTGGCGCGTCGCCTACCGACACGTCGCCACCGTGGTCGATCACGATCTTACGCACGATGGCCAGGCCCAGGCCGGTGCCGCCCGGTTGGAAGGTGACATAGGGATCGAACACCCGCTGCCGCTCGGCCGCGGGAACCCCGGGACCGTTGTCGTCGACCAAGATCGCGGCCCGTTCGCGGTCGGGCCGTCGCTCGACGCGGATGACCACCTGGGGCTCGCGTCCGGCCCCGCTGGCTGCTTGCAAGGCATTCTCGACCAAGTTGGCGATCACGCGACGGAAGAGCAGCTTGTCGCAGGGTGCAGACACCGATCCGCTGGTCTCCACCTTGACGAATGATTGCCACTCGGGCTGCAGGCGCACGATCTCCTCGACCAGGGGCACCAGATCGAGAGGCGTCGGTTCCACCTTGGGCAGCTTGGCAAAGGCCGAGAAATCCTCGACCAGACGGCGCAGCCCCGTGATCTCCTCGCGCAGGATCTCGGTGGCCGTATCCAGCAGGCGCCGGTACGCGGGATCGTCGCCTGGGTACTTCGAGGCGATCTCCTGCACGGCGAGCTGGATGGGCATCAGCGGGTTCTTGATCTCGTGCGCCAGGCGGCGCGCCACCTCTTGCCAGGCCGACACTTTCTGCAGGTATTCCAGGCGCGAGCGCGCCTGCGCCAGCTCGGCCACCATACGATCAAAGGCGCGTCCCAGTTCGTCGAGCTCGTCTTTGCCCTTGGGGGCCACCCGCACCGACAGATCACCGGCTCCCACGGCCCGCGCCGCCTTGTGCAGGCGCGCCACCCGCCTGGTCACCCGCCGGGCGACCAGCCAGCCCCCCAGCGGCGCCACGGCCAGGATGGCCAGAACCAGAATCAGGTACTGGCGGAGAAAGCGTGGGACCAGCAGGCCAAACACGCGATCGATCTGCTGTTCCTTCTCAATGGCAGCGCGCAAAGCCAGGAAGTCCTCGTACATCTGCGCCGGGATTCCGAACACCAACTCCAGTGTGCGGGAGGCCTCTCCCTGAGCTGCGGGCAAAGCGACCAGGATGGGCGGCGCCTCGCGCGAGCGGTTCAGCGTCTCGGCTGGCGCCTCCCAGGTCTCGACCACCTCGGTGCCCAACAGGAGCTGCGCGCGCAGCAGGCCTTCGGTGGGCGCCAGATCGGCCATGTGAGCCGGCGCCGCCTCGGCGATTTCATGCGCGCGACGCCGAAACTCGTCCTTGCGATCCGCGAAGTAGGAGCGAAACACGTCGGCAGCACGCGCCGACGATCCTGCCATCTGGGCGTCGTGTTCGAGTGAGAAGTCGGCGAACCTTTGCACCATGAAATACAAAGCGTAGGCCGACAAGGCTACCGCCAGCAGGGCCACGGCCAGCATGGCACCCAGAACTTTCCACTCGAAACGCCCGGGCAGTCTCATCGGGCAGGCTCCACCCAGGATTGCGAGACCAGGCGAAGCTGGCGCTCGCTTTCGTCGATGCGGGGGTTGACGAAGACGCTGACAAACGATCCGAAGAAACTCTCCCCCGAACCCATGCGACTGCGCGACGAGGGCCGCGCCAGCCAGCGCCGCACGTCGGCCAGCAACTCTTGCGAAATCGGGTTGAGATCGGCGCGCACGCTGAGCCGGTATGTGACGCCCGGAGCGAGACGGTCGAGCGGGACGATGGGAAAGGCGGTGAGCGCGGTGGCCAGATCGATGGCCTCGCTCGCGGTCGCGGCTGCGCGTGTTTCCATCTTGCCGCCACCCTCGAAGCGGCGTACGCGGAACTTCTCGTCCCAAAGGTCGTAGACGATCTCGGTGTGGCGCATGGCCTGGGCCACTGGTTCCGGTTGGTCCAGGCGGAAGACTGCCACGCGCACCAGCACGCGGCTGGTGAAGCCCGACAGCAGGCGCTGCGCGTCCTGCGCCTTGAACAGGTCTTGCAGCCCGAGGCCGACCAGCAGGCGGCCGTCGCGCCGGGTGAGACCGGTCTTGCGCTCTTCCGGCTCTTGCGCGCGGGCNNCATCACAGGGGCAGTCGGCCGAGGGCGTTGGCCACGGAAAGGGTGAAGATGCCGATGTACGTGTCGAGGCGCACACCCAGATCGGCCGTGAGATCGGCCGGGAGGCGCTCGCCCAGGCTGGCGCCGTGCCGGCTCAGATCGTCGGGATTGGTCAGGGCAAAGATGCCCAAGGCGGCGAAAGCGTCGCCTCGGTAGAAGAGGCCGTGGCGTCGCCACAGGGGCACGGCGTACTCCACAAGCAGGCGGCCAGCCAGCTTGTCATAGCGATGGTCGGCCACGCTGGTGCCGAGGAGGTCGCGCGAAGGCTGGGTCGAGAAGTTGATACCGAACGCGCGCGGGGGCAGCAGCAGGTTGAGGTCGCCGACGAAGAAGCGATCGAAATAGGGGGCGTCTCCCACCAGGCCGCCCAGCAGGCCATGCACCCCGACGACATGGCCGATGGACAGGGGGAAGTAGAGCGAGCCCTGCGCGGTGGCCTTGACGAAAGTGTACTGTGAGGCGCAAGCGGGAGTCGCCGCTTCCAACGATACGACCAGGTGCCGGCCCGCGCGAGGCAACACCGGATCGGAGCGGGAATCGAGGTCAAGCGTGAGAGCGAGGGAGCCCAGCCGGCTGGATCCCTCGCGCACCAGAAACGCGATTGGTCGAATTTGGCCCTGGCCCAGGTCGCGGTCGCGCAGGGTGGGCAGCTCGGCGTGAACCGCCTCGAAACGCCCTTCGGCCAACAGATAGGCCGTGCGCGAGACAGCCGCGCCCACGCCCAGCACGCCGCCGGCGCGCCTGAGGTTGACGGCCACGAAGTCAGCGGGAGCGGGCTCGGACGAGGGGCCGTGCGTGCGGAAAAACTCGCTTCCCTGGGAGAAGAGTGCGCTTCCTGAGAGCAGCAGGCCATGCACGCGTGGCGGACCGGCCATGCGCAAGGCAAAGGCCAGGGCTGGCTTGGCGCCGTCGACCTTGGGACGCGTCGAGCTGACGAAGCCGGCGCCCAGGGTCAGCCCGCGGCCGAGCAAATTGCGCTCGCTCACGTCCAGCCCGCCCCACAAGGTGGTGGCGTCGCTGGTGCCCAGGTGGATGGCATTGAGGATGATGGTGCCGCGTTCCTCGACCTCGATGACCAGCACCGCTCCCCCGCGGCGCTCGCCCTTGATCATGGACAGGCGTGCGTCGAGAAAATAGCCCAACGCCAGCAGGCGCAGCCGCGCCCGCTCCACACGTGCATCGTCGGCGGTGACCGTGTCGCCGGGCGAAAGAGCCGCTTCGCGCAGGATGAGGTCCGTGCGGGTCTTGCGGTTGCCGCGCACCTCGATGCGCTCGATGGTGTAGCTGGGGACGAACCCGTCGGGCTGGGCGGCGTCTGCCACGACCGGCGCTGTCGATGGCTGTGCCTGCGCCATCGAAGGCACGAGGACAAGCAACGCCAGAAGCCAGGGGAAGCGCATGGACGAGCGACCGATTCTTCCCCAACGGTCGACCGTCACAAAGCCGGAGTCAACTAGTAGTGGCTAGTTCACGCTCACCCGGGGCGCGATGGCTACATCCGCAACCAGGGAGTTGAGGCGACTTCTCACCTCATCGGATGGACTGAGCACGGACATCCGTTCGAGCACGAAGCGCAGCCGGCGCTGATCGCCGCGGACCTCGTAGATTGCGCGTAGGTTGTTGAGCACGCGCACCAGGATCTGGCGTCGCGTGGCCGGCACCAGGTAGTGCTCGTCGATGTCAGTGGGATCCCCTGTGGCGGATTCGTAGAGGGCGCGCAACTCCGGCCGCCGCACCATGCGCCCGTCAAAGGGATCCACCACTGCCAGGGTGCGGTCGCGCCGGCGCGCGCCCACGAGAAAATGACCGGGGAACGAGATGCCGAAAGTTTCTACGCCCGCGCGCTGGCACACGGCCATGAGCACGATGGCCAGCGAGATGGGATTGCCCGTGCGCCGATCGATGACCTCGTTGAGGAAGCTGTTGCGCGGATCGTAGTAGTCAGCCACGTTGCCCTGAAATCCCAACTCGCCGTAGAGCAACCGCAGGATGGGCAGTACACGGTCAGCCGGGGCGGGTCCGCAGCGACGCTCGACTTCCAGGCGGATACGCGCCAGCTCGCCCATCACGTCGAGCTTGCCGAGGAACCCCGGGATATCCAACCCTGGGTACTCTGGTTCACAGAGAAGAAGGGCTGTGCTCTCGAGATCCAGCTCATGATCGGGCTGGCGCAGGAGATGCGCGAACATCAGCAAATCCGTCGGCCCACTCATTCGCAATTTCAAGATAGCAGACCACGTCTGGCGAGCATGCGCTTTCTCGCACCACCCGGTCGGCGTGTGTGGACAACGCCTACCCCAGTCGCGTGGGGAGCCCGCCGGCTCCCCCTGCGGGGACTTCGGGACCGACAGCCCACCCCGCCCGCCCCCCGCGCTTCGCGCGCCCTCGTCGCCGGCGGCGCACCGTCGTGGGAGGGCATGGCGAGGCCGAGCGAAGCGAGCGGGGTGGCGGTGGCGGGTGGGGGGCCGAAGGGCGGAGCGAACCCTTTCAGGGTTCCCATATCAGAGTGACTTACTAGGGATTGCGGGCTCGGAGTTCCGCGATGCAGGCGTTGGCCGCAGCCAGCTCTGCTTCCAGGCTGGGAACGCGGGCCGCCGCAAGCATAGCCGCGTCATGCTGGGCTTCCAGGAGGACCAGGCGCTCGAAGACCTCTTCGGGGTCCGGGGCCTCGGCACGCAATTCCGCGAGCTTGGCCGAGGTCTCCTCGGCCATCCTGCTCTGCACTTCCAGTTCGGCGAGACGGGCCATCTTGGAATCCGCCACTCGCAGCAGCGCTTCAAGCTCGCCGGCTCGCGCTGCCGCCGCCTCGGCCATTTTCAAACGCGCTAGGTGCTCGTTCGCCTGCGCGGCCGCTGTCTCGGCAAGGGCCTGCCTGGCCTCGAGCTCGACGATCCGGGCCGCGGCGGTGTTCGCCGCTTGAAGACTGCTCTCCAGCTCGGACACGCGTGCGCCACTCGCCTGCAACTCAAGCTCCAGCTTCTCTGCTCGCGCAGCGACCTGCCTGCGTGCGCGCTCGGTGTCGTCGCGCAGACGCAGCGAATCCGCCAGGCGGCGCTCCGTCTCGCCGAGCCGATCGCGCAGATCGACCACATGGATCTCGAGATCGGCGATGCGGCGCTTGAGCTTTTCGGCTTCGCCCTGCGCCTGAGCCGCGGCTTCGCTATGCTCAAGCCGCAGCATCACACCCTCGAGCTCCGCCAGACGCGAGCGGCGCTGGCGATCGGCCTCCTCCACCTCGGCAAGTGACTGGCGCAGCCGTGTCGACTCGTCGAGCCCATCGGCCAAACGCTTCTCCGCTGTGGCCAGATCTTCCTCCAGCTCGGCCACCAGGCTTGACTGCTCGTTGAGGGCGTCGCGCAGCCGTCCCGCCTCGTCGAGGTGTGCAGCTGCGGCTCGCTGGAACTCATCGAGCGCCTGCTCGCGGGATTTCAGCGTGGCCAGCAGCTCATCGGGGACCGGGCTTGCCAGCGTCGGGGCTTGACGGAGCTCACCGAGCTGGGCGCGCACGCGGCCGAGATCGTCTTCGGCGGCTTCGGCGCGCCAGGTGGCCGCCTGCCGCGCCGCCTCCAGGGCTGCGATGCGATCGTCGCGCTCCGACAGCGCCGATTCGCGTTCGGCCAGCTCCGCCTCGCGGCGTTTGAGTTCATCGGCGAGGCCGGCGGCGGGCAGCGGCTCGCTGGGCCGGAGCCCAGCAGTCAGACGTTGGGCGAGAGCGGTCATCTCGTCAGTAGTCTTGCGGGTCAGATTGACGACTGACTCGTCCGCCTCCAGCAGCGCTCGCCGCAACCGTTGCACCTCGCCGTCCAGTTCGGCGCGGGCCTCCGCGGTACGCCGCACGCGACCGCGCAACTCCTCGATCTCCTCGCTCTGCGCGCGCGACACGCGCACCAGACCCTCGGCTTGGCCCTGGGCTTCGGCCAGCTTGTGGCGTAACTCGGCCAGTGCCGCGTCGGGGCCCTCGACTTTTGAGTAGAGCTCAGACGTCGTCGTCTGGACCGGCGAGTCCTCGCCCAGGCGCGCCGGGATCTGAACCAGCGCATAGCCCAGGCTCAGTGCCTCGTCGTGGCCGCACAGGGCGAGGTAGTGGCTGGGCGTCTCATTCTCGGCCTGGGCCAGGTCAGGCTCGACCCGCAGCTCGGCCGGGGCTTCGTCGAACTCCGCGATTCCCCAGGCGGCAAAACGCGTCTGACCGAACATGCGCACTTTGGGAAAGTGCGGGCTGAGCCGGTCGACGATGTCGTAGTACGAAACCCCGGGCGCGGCGATGTCGCTTCGATCACCGTTGGGCACCACGCAGACCAGGCGTCCGCCCGTTGCCACCAGCTTGAGCACCACCGGCAGGGGCAAAGGCCCGCGGTCTTGCAGGATGTCCGCGGCTTCCGGGATCAGCACCACATCGAAGGGACCGGCCTGCTCCAGCGCGGCGGCCGTCATGGTGACAAAACTGAGGGCGCTCTCCTTCTGGCGAGTGCGCGCCTCGGCCACTGCGCCCGAGTCGTCAGCCCCGACCACGTTGCGCGCGCCCAGTCGTGCGAGGTGAGCTGCACTCTCACCCGTGCCGCAACCGAGCTCCAACACCCGTCGGCCCATCAAAATGGGTCGCAGGTAACTGTAGACAGCCGAGTGGCGAATCCCCTGGTCGGGTGGGCTTTTTTCAGCCATGCGCGGCAGACTATACATGGCTGAGGCGCGTCCACGCCAGTGACCGCCTGCAGCCAAGAATAACGCGAAGAGGGCAGGGCGACATCGCACACCCCTGGCGCATTGCTACTTGCTCTTGTTGCTGCGGGAGATTATAAACGCCCGCTTCCAAGGAAGGTTGCTCGTCATGCCGAAGAAGGGGATTCACCCGACCTACAAGCCCGCCACCATTACGTGTGCCTGCGGTCACACGCTTGAGACCTATTCCACCCGCGGGTCGTTCATGGTGGACATCTGCTCGAATTGCCACCCGTTCTACACGGGCAAGCAGAAGTTCCTCGACACCGGCGGCCGCATCGAGCGCTTCAACAAGAAGTATGGGAAGAAGACGACGCCACCGGCGACCACGCCACCGGCGCCGGCCGCCACCTAGGGCCATTCCGCGCGGGTCGGGTTTCACCCTGGCCGTGCCTACATCATGCTGGACGAACTGCTTGCAGGGAAGCTGTCGGCCGTCGAGAACCGTTTCGAGGAGCTGACTGCCAAGCTGTCCGATCCGGTGGTCCTCGC
>PMBY01000305.1:26806-28286 GCA_003153875.1 Myxococcales bacterium
ACCGGCGGCGAGGAAGCGGCGCTATTCGCGGCCGAGCTCTACCGCATGTACGGCCGTTTCGCCGAGCGTCGGCGCTGGAAGGTCGAGGTGGTGTCCCAGTCGAGCGCCTCGGCGGGTGGAATCAAGGAAGTGGTGGCCAACATCGAGGGCAAGGGCGCCTATTCGCAGCTCAAGTACGAATCCGGCGTGCATCGCGTGCAGCGCGTTCCGGTGACCGAGGCGCAGGGTCGCATCCACACCTCGACCGCCACGGTGGCGGTGCTTCCCGAGGTGGAGGATGTCGACGTCAACCTCGATCCCAAGGATCTCAAGATCGAGGTCATGCGTTCGGGTGGACCGGGCGGCCAGTCGGTCAACACCACCGACTCGGCGGTGCGCATCCATCACATCCCCAGCGGGCTCATCGTCCACTGCCAGCAGGAGAAGAGCCAGCACAAGAACAAGGCCATGGCCATGAAGCTCTTGCGCTCGCGCCTCTACGAAATCGAGCTGGAAAAGCAGGAAACCGCCGAGCGCGACAACCGGCGCAGCCAGATCGGCAGCGGCGACCGCTCGGAGAAGATTCGCACCTACAACTTCCCGCAGGATCGGCTGACCGACCACCGCATCGGGCTCACGCGGCACAATCTGCCGGCCATCCTTGACGGCGATCTGACCGAAGTCATCGAAAGCCTGCGCGCCCATTTCCAGGCCGAAGCCCTACACAGGCCGAGCTAAGCGACTCGATCGTAATGGCCCGCAGTCCACGGACGGGGCGGCGGTTGGCACTCGCTGACTGCGAGCGCCAGGCGTTGCGATGGTGCATAACATATTGAATTCACGGACTTTATTGCCAATGTTTCGGCACTCTCCGTGGTCGCTTGACAGAAGCCATCGGGTGCTTAACCTTACCACCGCCACGGTTTTGGCCGGTGGCAGATTCTTCCAGGGAGTGCCCATGCCAGTCTACGAATACGAATGCAGCGCCTGCAGCCATCGGTTCGAGGAATGGCAAAAGATCAACGACAAGCCAGTCAAGGTTTGCCCAAAGTGCAAGGCGCGCAAAGTGGAACGTCTGATCAGTCACACCTCTTTTCAACTCAAGGGTGGCGGCTGGTATGGCGATCTGTACGCCAGCCAGCGGCCGGCCGGCGCTGCCAATGTGAACGGGGCAGGCGACAGCAAAGCCGCGAGCTCGGCCGCGCCAGCAGCGCAGGGTGGGACCGCTAGCAAGGAAACGGCGTCGTCAGCACCGGCGGGGGAGGGCAAGGCAAAGGGCGACGGCAAGTCCAAGATCGCGGCGGCCTGACGCCCATGGATTTGTCCCGCGTTTCATTTCGGCAAGTTCCATCCGCATCCTTGAACGACAGCGGGTGGGTTTCAGGAACAAGGAGGAGACAATGAAGGTTCGACCACTTTACGATCGCATTCTAGTCAAGCGCGTCGAGGAAGAAACCAAGACCGCCGGCGGTCTTTTCATCCCCGACACGGCCAAGGAAAA
>PMBY01000078.1 GCA_003153875.1 Myxococcales bacterium
CGAGGGGAAAACGTCGTCGTTGGGTCCCCCCGGGTGTGGTGCCCCGGGTGTGGTGCCTGAGTCTTCTTGGAGTGCCTGAGTCTTCTTGGAGGTTTTCCTGGAGTCTCCCTTGAACGTCGGTGGACGTGCCCCGCGATCGCCGTTGAAGGGGGTGGTGGCTGGCGTAAACGACAGCCAGGACGGCCATGCCGAGGGGAAAACGTCGTCGTTGGGTCGGGCAGGATGGGGCTCGGGGCCGAGGAAGTCTGGAATCTTTCGTCAAGGGCAGACGACAGGCATTGCCTACCGTTTGCCGCCTGGCCGGCGGCGTCGTCAGCGCGGCGGTGGCCGGTCGCGCTCAGGCCGGGGCGTTGAATGGCAGGGCAGGCGGGAAGGCCCACAGGGGAAACATTTCCGCCAGCTCTCGTGCGCGGTCGCGCAGGCGCTCGGCGCCGGCGCGGAAAGCGTCGACAAAGGCGCGGTACTGGGCACGGAACTCGAGCTCGGTCTTCTCGTCCGAAGCGTGGACGAATGGCGCGGGGCTGCGGTCGGTGGTGGCGGGACGGCTGTGCGGATCCTGGGCCAAAATGGCGGTGACGCCCATGGGCTCTCGACCTTTGGCTTTGTTTTCGGCCTCGGCCGCAGCCTGGATTTCTTTGACGATGCGGCGGCATTCGGCCTGGCGCTGGTCTGCGGTCAGGTGCAACAGGCAAGGCAGGGGCGTGAGCTTGACGTCGAAGGTGGTTGCGAACTGTGAGGGCAGTACGTCGTCGCTGCGCTGGCGTGCGATGTACTCGGCGGAGCGGTCGAACCAAGTTCCGCGTAGCAACTCGCCGGTGGTGAGGGCGGCGATGCAGTTGGGGCCCGGCCACTCGGCGGACTTACCTACAAGACCTTCTTTTGCCCCGTGGGCCAAGATATAGCGCAAGCGTGCATGGGCGGCCTTTTCGTCGGCGACGACGATGGAACGGTAGCGGCGCGACCACAGGCGATCACGCCACAGGTGGAGGCGCCCTGCCTCCTTGGCGATGTTGGCGTTCACGAACTGCATAAACTTTGCGAGCTGGCCGGCGCTGGACGGCGACAGAAGAAAATGGGCATGGGTTGAGACGAGCACGAAGGCATGGATGGCCATGCCGTACAGGCCTTGGGCTTTGCCGATGACGCCGAGAATGATCTCGGTCAGCTCGGGTGAGGGTTTGAGGAGGAGCCTGCCCTGGATAGTGCGGGTAGTCACCTCGACGAGGGCATTCGCGGGCACGAAACGGAGAGGTCTGGCCATGCCTGGTTTTCGGCAATCGCGAGGACCAGTTGCTCATGAAAACTCTGCTCATGAAAACTCTGGCACCTAACCCGGGGCACCTAACCCGCGCACCTAACCCGCGAGGACCAGTTGCTCATGAAAACTCTGCTCATGAAAACTCTGGCACCTAACCCGGCACCTAACCCGGGCACCTAACCCGCACCTAACCCGGAGCACCTAACCCGGAGGACCAGTTGCTCATGAAAACTCTGATGGCACCTACCCCGGCACCTACCCCGACTGCGCGTGGAGGGGTTGGCTATTGGATATCGGAGCCGCTAATGCTACAAAGAACACCGAGCACCCCCTGCTCATCAGACTGGTAACAGATATGACGATCGCCTGTGACCATGTCCTTATCAGTCCAGACACAGGCACCCATAGGAGAAATCAACGATGCTAAAGACAGTGTGGACCGTGATGGCTACCGGAATGCTTGCTGTTGGAATCGCTGGCTGCGGCGGCGGTAGCAGCCTCTCGGAGGACTACTGCAAGAAACTTGATTCGTGCAATGCCCTTTCGGGGACGAGCGTTTCCCAGTGCACAGAAGATGTGAACAAGAGCCTGGACACGATGACGAGCAGCCAACGATCCGACTTCGAAAAGGCCGCCAAGGTTTGCCTAGACATGGCAAACTGCACCAACTTCCTGATCTGCGACAATAATCTATAGTGGGCCCGTACCAGAGTCGTTGCTTGTGGCCGCGAAGCACGGCTCTGTTCAGGCAAGGGCGCTGCATGTGCTGGCGGAACGCAGATGTCGTGACCGCCAGCTACCTCCGCCCCTTGCTGTCCGGAAATCCATCTCCGAGTCTCATGCGGCCTCCCGATGGTAGTAGTTCAGCAGTCCGCCGAGGCGCGACCGACAGGCGACCTTGCCATCTGCCCCATTGTCATTCGTCGGACCGACGTTCCTGATGAGCTGGCCACCAATGCCCTGGTGGAACCGCTCGGTCACATAGTGCTCGACGAATTCCTTGATCAAGTGCCGCAGATGGCGCTGATTGCGAACTGAACGCGGCTCTGGTCCGTGAGGTCTGGTCGCGCGGCCCGACCGATGGCACAATCTCCCCCGTGTCCCTTGGGCCCGCCGCTACGGAAACCCCGTCTCTTCCCCAGCCACTCTGGGGCGTAGACCGCGCCTTTTGCATCGCCTTTGCGGCCTGCGCCCTGGCCGCATCGGTCGCTGTCTGGGGCCACCGCTTTCCCGCCGGCATCGATCTCCCGCAGCACGCACACCTGATCCAGATGCTGACGAACTACTGGAAGCCCGACCTCGGCTACCGGCACTTCTTCTCGCTCCAGATCCTCACGCCCTACCTCGGGACCTACCTGCTCGCCATCCCGTTCACCGCCGCGGGCGGCCCGGTTTTCGCCGCAAAGATGCTCGTTTGGATCGCCGCGATGGCAACCCCGTACGCACTGCTGCGCTGGCTGCGCGCGCTCGGCGGCGAGCCTTGGTGGTCGCTGTTCGGATTCCTGCTCGCATTCGGCTTCGGCTACCAATGGGGATTCATGACCTTCCAGCTCGCCTGCCCGGTGGCACTTCTGTACCTGGCCTCGGTCGAGACCAACGTCGCGTCCCCGACCCTGGGCAACGGCGCCCGATCGGCCGCCCTGCTCGCGCTTCTGTTCTTCTTCCACGGCATCGTGTTCGCTGTGATCGCCGTGGCAAGCGGGGTGCGTTGCCTGTTCGGTCCCGGCTGCTCGTTGGCAGGCGTGCGCCGCACGCTCCGCCACTGGCTCACGCTGTTGCCGGCAGCGCTGATTACACTCGCCTGGCTCGTCACTTCCCAGAACCACCCCGGACATGCGAGCGAATGGCCCCCGTCGCCCATTCGCATCGCCTGGCTCTTCTCGGGATGGTGGACGGCTACCCCGAGCTTCTTCCCCGCGATCGTGGCCCTCGGCTGGCTGCTTGCGCTCGCGTGGATGGCGCGCCCCGTGGCAGCCGATGCGCCCAAGCACTGGCTGCCGCTGCTGGTCGCCGCGCTCGGCGTCGCGCTGGTCCCGGAATGGCTGTTCGGCACCTGGCTCGTCGGTGGGCGCATAGTCGCGCTGGTCCACCTCTTCGCGCCCGCGGCGTTCCTGGTCAGCGCGCGCGGAAGACGGCTCGCGGTCATGCGTTGGGCGTGCGCCGCGTTCGTGCTCGTCGGGCTCACGCTGCTCAATCGCAGGCTCTATCTGTTCGACGAGGAAACGCGCGGGTTGCACGAGATCGCCGAGCACGTCCCCGTCGGTGCTAGCTTGCGCGGCATCGTCGAAGAGACCGAGAGCTGGAGCGAGGCCTTTGGCCCCAAGCAGCACGCGCAGGCGGCGGCGTGGATCGCGGCGCTGCGAAGCGGGTACTTGGAGAATGACTCCGCGAAGTCCTTCCAGATCCCGATACGCCGGCGCGATTCCGAGGGTTGGTTCTCGCACCACGAGTGGCTTCTGGCGAGAAGCGGAGGCAAGGACGTTTTGACCGTCGCCCGCCATTTCAGCGACGACCCGGTGGAGGTCTTTCGCGAAGGCCAATGGGTGCTTCTGCGGTCGCAAGGGCGGCCCATGGCCATCGGCGACATCGAGGTCGTGCGCTTCACGCAGCAGTTCGGCGAATTGCATCTCAGCGCGTGGGGCGACGGAGCGCCGCTGGTGATCGGCGGGCGGGTGTTCACGACCGGCTTTGGCGTGCGGCCGATCTCGAAGGTCCAGGTACACCTGGCAAGCCAGGCGCGCGCCTTGGAGGGGACGTTCGGGATCGACGACCGAGCGGTGCCCGGAACCGGTGGCCGGTTCGAAATACTCGACGGGCGCGGCAAGATCCTGCTGGACGGCGGCACGGTCACAGCGGGCGATCCTCCCAAGAAGTTCTCCATCGATCTGGGAGGCCGTCACGACTTGCTGCTGCAGGTTCTCTCAGGTCGCTCGACCGACGGGGACGGCGCGTTCGCAGATTGGGTCGATCTTCGCGCGGTCGAGTGACTCGCTAGTTTTCCGGTCGCTACGCTTCGTGCTCGGCCGTGGTGGCACAGCGTGTGTTGCCACACTTGGATCGCGCCGGCGTGCTGGGCCCCCACGTGCGTCCTCTATGCAGGAAGCGTGTCTCTTATGCTTGACAGGCATCGGCGATTGCGCTAAACGACTCTCATGCTGGTTCGATCCGGCGCAAACCACGGCG
>PMBY01000127.1 GCA_003153875.1 Myxococcales bacterium
ACGACTCCGGCTTCCACCTGGCCACTCTTCACTGACTCGATGACCGCGGGCGGGTTCTTGACCTCGAAGATCTCCAAATCCTTCCTCCAGTCCAGGCCCGCTCGGCTCAGCGCACCCCGCAGCACCGCGTCCCCAGTTGCCAGTCGCACGGTGGCGACCTTCTTTCCCTTCAGATCCGCGACCGACTTGATCTCCGTCGCCTTCTCCTTGGTCGTTATGATGGACACATCTTCGCCCATGACACCGCCGATGATGCGCAGGTCGGCGCCCTTGGCGATGTGGACGAGAGGCGCCGTGGTGCCAAAGGCGCCCAGGTCAAGCTGGCCGGCGCGCAACGCCGCCAGCCCGTCGGCCGAGTTGGTGAACTCCGATAGCTGCACGTTCAGCCCCTCCTGCTGGAAGAACTTCTCCTCCGCCGCCACGAAGAACTTCGCGTGCCCCGTGACGGGCAGGTGTCCGACCTTCAGGCTCACCAGCGGCGGCGGCGCTGCGACCTTCTTCCGGCAAGCCGGGGCAAAAACAGCGGTCCCGATGGCCAGGGCGGCCGCGATCCTCATTCTTCTCGCTTGCGACGTCATCGCCATCCCTCCCGCTAGTAGTTGAGCTGCGCGCGGCCGAAGAACACGTTTTCAGCCGGCCTGTCTCCGCTGGCGGCGCCACCCTTATACGAGGTGTGGTTGTAGCTGAAGAGAAATCGCACACAACGGCTGAAGTACCAGTTGAGTCCGCCGGCAAGTTCGGTGGCGTGCTTCACCGACGCGGTCTCGTCAATCGGCTTGGTGGTATCGGTCTTGGCCCCGAAGGCGGACTGGTCGAATCTCAACTGCGAGGCACGCCCCACCACCTCGAAGGCGCCGAAGGTGCCAGCCTGCAAGTCGAAGGGTGTGGCGATCTTGGCTTGCGAGTAGGACGCCTTGCCGCCGTACAGGAATAGCGACGCTTCGGCGGTCCACCCTTGGTTTCCCACGCGAGTGTTCCCGTAGTTGAAGCCCACCCTCTGCTGCGAGTAGAGGTACTCGGCAAGTAGGCCGAACGGACCGATGGCGTAGTAGCCGTGGACGTTCAACCTTCGCTGCTGTCCCGAAGCAATGGCCGTATTCGTCAGGTCGGGTGTCGTGTTAGCCGCGGCAGCCTTGTACGAAAAGATCGCAGCGCCCCCTGGGGATTTGTAGGTCGGCAAGTTCGTGGACTGGCCGGACGCCTGCGGCACGAAGCTCTTGCGACCAACGGTCCCGGCAAATCCGATGATGGCGTACTGAAAGGAATCCCCGTTGGGGGCGCCGAGAGGTTGAGCGTACACGCGCCCTTCGACATCCTTGTAGCGACTGGGGTCGAGATCCGTGTAGGCGTTGTCGACGGCGCCATTGAACACGCCCAAGGCATAGCCGGCATAGCCCTTTGCGATCTCGCCCTGGATCTGGGCGCCCACATCCCGCAAGGGCGTGAGTTCGGTGGCCAGCGCGAATTCGTTGAAGAAGAGCTGGCCGGTCGGCTGCAGGCGTTCAAGCCCGATGGGAGAGCGAAACTTTCCGAAGCGAAACTGCAGCTCATCCAGAATCTTGAGCTGGAAATAGGCGTCGGGGAGAGTGATGGCGGCGTTCGCCTGCGCCGCAGTGTTGGTGCTGTTGATTTGGCTGAAATCCGGCGCGACCAGAAAGCTGATGCCGTAGGGCAGGGTTCCATCAATCCAGGGGATCGCCCGGCGCAGAAAGAAGGTTTCGTTGACCTTGGCCGGCGTGGTTCCACGCCAGAACTTCGCGTCGGCCTGAACCTGCAGGTGAAAACGCAGTTGCGATTCCTTGTTGGCTGAACGCACGCCAAAGCCCCCTGGCCCCGCATCCACAAAACCGCTTTGCGCGAGGAGCTGTGCCTGTTCCTTGGGAATTCCCGTGAGGACGACCGCAGGTTGCGGCGCGGGTGCCGGCTCGACGGGCACGGCGGCAGGCGGAGGCAAGTGAGCGGGCGCTGGAGAGGCGACGGGTTGAACCTCCGGCGGCGCCTGGGCCGCTGGCGCTTGCCCGAGGATCGGCGCTCCCGACTCGGCCGGACCTCCCGTCTGTGCGTGCGCCGTGAGGGGGAAGAGGAAGAGACCGATCAGTGATGACTTCAGACCTTTGGAAACAGACACTCGGATGCTCCTTGCTGGTGGTTGCGATACACGAGTCCCCTTCCCCCCGGAGGGGCGCTCGCGGTGTCACGGCTCGCCGGAATGGCGAAACTCGTGCCGACCTTGTTTTCTTACAATCTCTGCGTTCCCTTTCCCGGTCTGGCAGCCCCGCTCAGCGCTGCGTGCCCGAGAATGAGGGGAGCCCGCCGTGCGCATCGGGGACTCCCTGTGCCTTGGCGTCGTCAGCGCGAGCGACGCCGGCTGGGAACCCGCGTTCTGCGACAACAGCAGCCAAGATGAATCATGCGGTGCTTTTACCGACCCGCAGCCCGGACGTCAAGCAGAAAAGACAGTGTGTCTCGTTAACCGATCTCGCGGCTGGAAATATGCGCCGGCAGGCGTGGCTCTCACGATCAGCTTCCGCCTATTGCACACACCTTCGTTTTATGAGACACCAGATCTATGCCGGACGTGTACGCTGACATTGCCGCCACCGACCGAAACACGCTGGAGAATCTGGCTCGCATCCTGGAACTGAGGGCTGCCGATCCCCAGCAGGTCGCCATGCGCATGAGCTACCAGTCTGAAATTGAGCTTGGCCCGGGAACGGTGCTGCTGGAGGTGGGCTGTGGAACCGGCCCCGTGTCGCGTGCTCTGGCTCAGCTCCGCACCGACTGCCAGGTCTTTGGCGTAGATCCCTCACCCTTCTTTCTTACCGAGGCCAGGCGCCTTGCCGAAGGAATCGCCAACCTGCAATTCCGGCAGGGTGATGCGCGCCATTTGCCCTTCGATCCAGGCACGTTCGACGTCCTGGTCTTTCACACCACCCTTTGCCACGTGCCTGCCCTTGACCAGGCCCTGGCCGAGGCCCATCGCGTTTTGCGACCCGGCGGACAGCTGGTGATCTTCGATGCCGACTACTCAACCACCAGCGTGGCCATCAACACGGCCGATCCGCTCCAGGCATGCGCAGCAGCCACCGTGGAGGCCATCGTCCATGACCCCTATCTCGTCCAGAAACTTGCCGCCAGCATTCAACGCGCTGGCTTTGCCGTGCGCACCGTACGCAGCTACGGCTACCACGGTGTCACGGACGCGAGCTACATGCTGACCATCGTGGA
>PMBY01000113.1 GCA_003153875.1 Myxococcales bacterium
CCCTGATAGTCGTTGCCAGAGCACCGAACGGTTTGACGGACCGAGTGAAATTGCGCAGTTGCGAGCAGCCCGAGGCGCGACGAGCGAGAATGCTAGACGTATTTGACCGAGGAGCAACGAAGGGACGCTACGCAAATCCGCGATTTCACGGCGGGAGGCAAACCGTTCGGTGCTCTAGGCCCCCAACGGCCGCGACACATTCGCCTACAACAAGTTCGCCACGCCCACGATCGCCAACGGCCGTGTCTGCGCTGGCACTTCGGTCGGCGTCGTCGTCTTCGGGTTGCTTCCCTGATGGAACGTCTCATGGCCGCGGCGGAACTCTTGCGGTCCAGCCTGCATCCAACCAACAGACCGCGTGACGATTCCCATATTGCCGGCGCGATCGAGTTTGGGGCCGGGGAGTCGCACCCGAAAAACGGGAGAGTAAGCATGAGGAACAACATTGGGATCCTGTCTGCTTTCGTCCTGGCCTTCAGTCTGGCGACTGCCATCACTCACGCCGCCGCGCCACCCGCCGCCCCCAGCAAGGGCGCCTTACAAAACGACCTTCTGGCAGTACTCGGCGACTCCGAGAAGAAAGTACTTTCCCTCGCGGATGCAGTCCCTCAGAGCAAATACGGCTGGCGCCCGGCGCCTGGCGTCCGCTCGATCGGCGAGGTCTACCTACACATCGCTTTCGGCAACTACGCCCTGACCAAGATGGCCACCGGCAAAGAGCCGCCAGCCGATGCGAAATGGGAAATGAATGCAACCAAGTGGGACGTGCAGACCACCGACAAAGCCGAGATCAGGAAAACCCTAGAGAAGTCCTTCGCGCACATGCATCAGGTGATCGCAGCGTTCCCGGACGCTGATCTCGACAAGAAGGTGAACTTCTTTGGACACGAGGTGACCGCCCGCTCCGTCCTAGTCACGCTAGTCGGCCATATCGGCGAACATCTCGGGCAGGAGATCGCCTACGCCCGGAGCAACAAGGTGACGCCGCCCTGGAGCAAGGCGGAGAAATAGCCGACCCCTGCCGCGCTCTGACCGTGATCGCGTCCACGAGCGCCTTCAGGTGGTGGACGCCGCAGGGGTTGCATCTGTTACCATGGGTGGTAACATGTTCCGGTGGGCAAGATCCGCCGTGACAACTACGTCTTCCTCACTTGGATAGGTGACCACAGCCCTCGTCATGTCCACGTATATCGCGACGAAAAGCTGGTTCTCAAGTGGAACATCGACGCCTGGGTTCCCATGAAGGGCAGGGCCTCTGCCAAAATGATCAAGATGCTCGCAGACTTGAGGAAGGAAGGCGCCCTATGAAGATCCGCGCGGCTATTGTGAACAATCGAAGGGCTCAGATCGAGCTTGTGGTTCGGTCTGGCAAGATCTACCCGGTCCCGTTTGCCAAACTTGTGCCTCGGCCGTCGTCCAAAGACAGGATCGAGCAAGCCTACGTGGACAAGGAACTTGGAAACGAGGCGGTGACCTACATTCTTGCTTCCGGCGCGGAAGGAACGGTGCATATCGATCACGCCCTCGAGTACAATCAGGACCCAGGGATGCTGGCAGAGTTGCTCGCCCACAAGCTTACGGTCGAGGCTGGCAGGCGCGCCGAACGCTCGGGGCTGAGCCGTCGCGAACTGGCCCGCCGGCTGCATACCTCGGTCCCGCAGCTATACCGTTTGTTGGACCCGACCAATACGCGCAAGAGCCTCAGTCAGCTCATTGCACTGCTACACTTGCTCGACTGTGCCGTCGATCTAGTTGTCAAATCGCGCAAGGCTGCGTGACTCCGGGGGACCGACAAGCAGTTCATCGGCCCCGCGGGCCATGTGCTCATTGTGCGGGTAGTGGGCCAGCCGGACGAAGTTGGCGTTCAGCTCCTTGGCCCAGCCGGCGCCAGGCCAGGTTCCGGCGAAGGCGGCACGGGCGGGACGGGCGGCCGGGGCAGTGACAACTTGGCGGGTCGCTCCGCCGGTGTCACAATGCACACGGGCAACCTGTTGATGGATATCTCTATCGATAGCACTGTCTATTTCAGATTGGCTGAGGATCCTGAGGGACTCGCGAAGACCCTCATCACGAAGGTGATCGAAGAGCGATGCCGCCTAGTGGTCTCAACCACTCTTCTTAACGAGTCATTCAGCGACTCGAAACATGAACGGGCCGTCGAACGCGCCCGACTGTTCTGCCGAATGGCTCAGACCCTCGGTTCGCGTCTCGTTGTTGCAGGTGGGGACGGCGATGTGATTAAAGCCGAGCGTGCTGCTGTCCTGTCCTGCACGCCGGCGCTCCCTGCGAAAGATCGCGAAGAGCTGTTGAGACACCTCGAGTCACCCAAGCTCCGTCAGTATCTGCCCACAGTCGCGTCCGATTTTCGCGCATCCCTGAAGAGGGACTTGACCTATGCCGCCGACCGGAAGGCGAGGGCCGCAGGTGCAACTCGCCTTTCCGGATTCGAGACGAAGGACCTGGACACCATCTTGGACCTCAGAAACGGCCAGTTCTTCTGGGAAAGCACCTTTGTCGAGCAGACGACCGATCACGGGCGTTTGCGGCAGACCGTGCGCGAAGAACCGCTGCTGCACCGAGCGACCATCACTCTGGCGGCCTACACTTTTCTGAACGCGATAGGTTCCCTGTTCGGCGACTTCCCGTACGGTAAGTGGGCAGGAATCCTTACGGCCCCACGACCAGGTGACTGGATCGATGCCACCATCGCGACCTGCGCGGCGTACAGCAGGGTCTTCCTGACGGAAGACGAGGGCCAGAGGAAACGCTCGGCTTGCCCTCGAAAGACCTTCCCTCCCCCGCAAGCACACGGCCGCGGGCGTCGTCCCATCGTCTCCCCGCTGAGGTCGTCTTCGTCAGTTCAGCTGGTTTTCGCCGTCCGCCTCACTTGCCGCCCGCGGCTCGTTGCTCGATCTCGTCGTAGAACGACTTCAAGACAGCGAACGCTCTCTTCCTAGTTCCGTTCTGGCCGATAGCGCCGCAGACTTCTGGTCCCGGCGGCGGCCCGTTCCTGGGAAGAATGCAAGTCCGCCCCACGCCGATGCGTGCGCACAAGGCAGCGTGAAAGGAGTACAATGCGTGGCGAGATGACCAGGAACGTGAGGTTAGTCAGTTGCGTGACGGTCACGATCGCGGTGGGCAGCTGCGGGTCGCGCGGGATGTCGATTGGCGTGGACGCGGGGCCGGCGGACGGGCCGATGGCCACGGTCGCCGACGGCGCAAGCGGAGACGCCGCGCCCGACGGCGCCGACGTCTTGCAGGGGCAGGCGGATGCGCCGATGGCCAGGGCCACCGACGGCGCCGACGGTGGACACGTCACCCCGGTGGCTGTTTCGGCAGGCCTGTTCTCCACCTGCGCGTTGCTGTCGAATGGGACGGTGAGATGCTGGGGCTACAACCACTACGGCCAACTCGGGAACGCGACGACGAC
>PMBY01000168.1 GCA_003153875.1 Myxococcales bacterium
CATGGTGGTGTGCGAGTCGGTGCCCACCACCGTGTCGGGATAGGCCTGCGTGATGTCGGGTCGGCTGCGATCAGGGGCAGCGAACACCACGCGCGCCAGGTGCTCGAGGTTGACCTGGTGGACGATGCCGGTGTCAGGCGGCACCACGGCGAGATTGCGAAAAGCGGATTGGCCCCAGCGCAAGAAGGCGTAGCGCTCGTGGTTGCGGGAGAATTCCATTTCGTTGTTGCGCGCCAGGGCCTGCGCGTGGCCGTACTCGTCCACCTGCACCGAGTGATCGATGACCAGTTCCGCCGGCAAGAGCGGATTGATACGAGTGGGGTCGCCTCCCATGCGTTGGGTGGCGGTGCGCATGGCGGCCAGGTCCACCACCGCAGGCACGCCGGTGAAGTCCTGCATGATCACCCGTGCCGGCATGAACGCGATCTCGTGCGCCGGCTCGGCGTCCGGTTGCCAGCGCGCCACAGCCTCGATTTGCTGGCGGGTGACCGAGGTGCCGTCCTCGCGTCGCAACAGGTTCTCGAGAAGGATCTTCAGCGAGAATGGCAGGCGATCGAGTGGCAATCCGGCTGCCTGCAGCGCAGACAGGCGGAAGATCTCGAAACTGCGGTTGCCGACGCGCAAAGCTGAGCGAGAGCCGAATGAATCAGCCATGGTGTTAGTGCTAGCAGGGCTTTGCGCTCGCGTCGACAGGGCTGCGGCTATCCCGTGTTCTTCGGCGCATCTCCGTCGCCGTCCAGCTTGGGCGTGGCCGCGTATTCTTCCAGCTTCCGGTACAGGGTCTTGCGATCGAGCCCGAGACGCAGGGCCGCGCGCGTCTTGTTGCCGCCCTCGGATTCAAGCACGCGCTCGATGTATTGGCGTTCGAGCTGGTCCAGGGTCAGCCCCTGCGCGACCGCCGTGGCAAGCCGGTCCTGGCTCTTGCGTTCGCGCATGACTGGGGGCAAATCGTCGGGGCCAACCAGCGCGCCCTCGGCCAGCGCCACCGCGCGTTCCACCATGTTTTCCAGCTCGCGCACGTTGCCGGGAAAGCCGTAGCCGAGCATGATCTTCTTGGCGCTCTCGGAAAAGCCGCGCAAGGGTTTGCCCGCGCGCGCGGCCGAGCGGGCCAGGAAGTGCTCGGCCAGGGGCAGCACGTCCTCGCTGCGGGCGCGCAGCGGGGGCAGATGAATCTGCACGACGTTGAGACGGTAGTAGAGGTCTTCGCGCAGGTGTCCCTCGCGCAGATGCGCGGTCAGATCGCGATTGGTGGCGGCGATCACGCGCACGTCCACGCGCTCGACTTTGTTGGTGCCGAGCGGTCGTACCTCGCCGTCTTGCAGGACGCGCAGCAGCTTGGGCTGCAGCCCCAGGGGCATCTCGGCGATCTCATCAAGGAACAGGGTGCCGCCGTCAGCCTCGACGAAGAGACCCTGGCGGTCGGTGTTCGCGGTGGAATGGGCCCCGCGCGCATAGCCGAAGAGCTCGCTTTCCAGCAGGGTTTCGGGAATGGCCGAGCAGTTCATGGCCACGAAGGGACGAGCCTTGCGCGGACCATGGGCATGGATGGCGCGCGCCACCAGTTCCTTGCCGGTGCCCGAATCGCCGGTGACCAGCACACTGGCCTGCGAGCCGGCCATGCGACGGACGAGATCAAAAACTTCCTGCATGGCGGGCGAGCGACCAATCATGTTGTCCAGTCGCTCGTGCCGGCTGACCTCTTCACGCAAACGCACGTTCTCCGAGCGCAGCGCGCGCTCGCCCAGCGCCCTGTCGATGAGGAGCAGGAGGTGGTCGGTTTCGAACGGCTTGGGCAGATAGTCGTAGGCACCCAGCTTGACCGCACGGATAGCCGTGTCGATCGACCCAAATCCGGTGATGATGATGACGCAGAGAGAGGGATCGACGGCGCGAACCTCGCTCAACAGATCCAGCCCATCGAGATCAGGCATCTTTATGTCGGACACCACCAAGTCGATGCCGCCCCGCTTGACGCGCTCCAAGCCGGCGCGGCCGCCGTCGGCGAGATTGACGGCGAAGCCTTCGCGTTCCAGATCCTCCTTGAGAGATTCGCGCTGAGCCGCGTCGTCGTCGACCACCAGGATGACGGCCCGGGCCGCCCCGCGGGCTGCGGAAGCGGTGTCGTTGGTGATTGAGGGGCTGGCCATGCTGTGCGGGGCGTTCCGTCACGGGGAGGCCCAACCCGACAATCCTTGCCCATCCGTGGGCGTGGGGCAAGCGCGCTTATTGGCGTGTCGTCGCGGAAGGCCAGGTGCAACTAGCAAGACCCGTTTCAGTCGCGCGAGGCCCCCTCTCCCGAGGAAAGAATCACAAAGCCTTCGGCAGCCTGCCAATGAGCCTTTCTCGGGAAAGCTGCTACTGTAAATAGCTGATCGCCAGGAGTTGTATTTGACGATCCCCTTGAGCTTTGAAATCCGCAAGGGACGTTGCCCTTGTCTCTTGGCCGCCCTCTTTTCTGTCGGGGCTGGTTGCACGAGTGGGTCCGGCCCGAGCGCCACGACGAGTTCGGGCGGTGCCACGACCGAAGCGGGTGGCATCACAACCGCCGTGGGTGGCGTCACCACGGGTTCGGGCGGTGCCGTGACGGTAACCGGCGGTGTTACAACCGCAGCGGGTGGCATCACGACGACGGCCGGCGCGACGACCATGCCGGCGACCGGAGGCCAGAGCGGGACGACCAGCCAGATCGGGCGATTGAACGCCAAGTGGAGNNCGAAGCCTTCGACTGTTGGGAGTCAGCGAAGGTCTCCAATGATTATCACGTGTACTTCACCCAATGGGCTCAAACCGATCTTCAGGCTTTCGTGCGCAGGGACCGCAACCATCCGAGTGTGATCATGTGGAGCGTTGGGAACGAAATCCCCAAGCCCACGACTGCGACCGCCACAAATCTCAAGAACTGGGTACTGGCCGTGGACACCACTCGTCCGGTGACCTGGGCATCAGTGGATACTTCAAATGCCAACAATCAGGCGGTAGCCGCCGTGCTTGACTTGCAGGGATACAACTACTCCGAGGGGCGCTACGACCAAGACCACACGGCCCATGCGACTTGGAAGCTCTTTGGCAGTGAAACGTCGTCGGCTGTGCGCAGCCGCGGAATCTACGAGACGCCTGCCTCCAAGAGTATCCTAACCAGCCCCGACACGCAGTGTTCGTCGTACGATAACAGTGTCGTCAGTTGGGGTTCCTCCGCTGAGAGTTCGTACAAGAATGATGTCAGTCGCAGCTTTGTCGCCGGCCAGTTCATTTGGACCGGCTTTGACTACATCGGTGAGCCAACCCCCTATCCTTGGCCGGCCAAGAGTTCCTACTTCGGCATCGTGGACACCGCCGGCTTCCCCAAAGATATCTACTATTTCTACCAGAGCCACTGGACGACAGCCCCTATGGTCCATATCCTGCCTCACTGGAACTGGAGTACCGGGACCACAGTCACTGTCTTCGTCTATACCAACTGCGACAGCGCGGAACTGTTCCTGAATGGGGTTTCACAGGGGAGCAAGACATTCGCATCCGGCGCCGTGCACCTGGAATGGAATGTGGCGTGGGCGTCGGGCACTGTGCGGGCTGAGGGCAAACGCGGCGGGGCTGTGGTTGCGAGCGAGGAAGTGAAGACGGCAGGCGCGGCGGCGAAGGTGGCGCTCTCCGTGGATCGGAACACCATCAGCGCGAATGGCAGGGATTTGGCCTTTGTCACCGCTGACATCGAGGACGCCGCTGGCATCCTGGTGCCGACGGCTGCCAATGCGGTGGGCTTTGCCGTGTCCGGGCCTGGTGAGATCGTGGGCGTTGACAACGGCAATGCCATCGATACTGCCACCTACAAGGCCACGGCGCGGAACGCGTTTAGCGGCAAGGCATTGGCCATCGTGCGGTCGACCGGCGCGACAGGTCCGATGGTGATTAGCGCGAGCTCAACTGGGCTGGCGTCAGGGTCGGTCTCGTTCAGTGCGCAGTGAGCAGCGTGCGCCTCTCAGGGGCAGGTTGAGCTGAGGGCAGACGGCGCGAGCGTGGTCGTCACATTGGTCTGCAGGTACGACGGAGTAGCGGTCGTGATGTTCGCGGCCACGACGCCTCCTGCGATGCGCGCATTGATGGTCGCTGCCGTCTGATTCGCCCAGCTATCGCCGGCTGCCGAAAGGCCGAAGCTTTCGTCGACCAGGATGGGTTTGCCAGTCAAGGTGTGCAGGGCTGCCCATGTCTCGCTGCCTCCGGCGTTGGCGCTGGTGCCTTTCCCTGTCGTCCAAATCATGTCGTAGCTGGTGCCCAGGGCTGCCATGGCGGTATTCATCTCGCCAATATAGGAGTTCAATTGCGACGTGCTGATCCAGGTTGAGTAGTTCTCAGCGACGACGGCAGGGGGATCGTTGCATTTGATCGCCAGGGCAATCTGCGCGGCAAGCTGGCCGAGCTGCGCATAGGAGAGACCCGACGTGGAGCCTTCCACCGAGTATTGAATGAAGTCTCCTTCGAGCAGCCAAATGACCGGTTTCTTGTAGGCGGCGTAGGTCTGTGCGGCGTACCACGCGTACGCCTTGACCATCAAATTGTCGGTACAGATGGTTCCCTGCGGACATGCAGCATTGAGGACTCCGAGAAGCAAGGGTCCCATCCCGTTGGTCAGATTGGGTCCACCGGGATTCACGTTTCCATCCTGTAGGCCGTTGGCGTGTCCGTAGTACCCGAGGATGTACGCGTAGTAGGCGGGAACGGCCGTGGTGCTCGCAAAGGACTTGAGCCAGTTGCCCGAGTCGAAGCCATTGGAAGGGAAAGTGCCATCGGCCTTGATGTTGTAGCCAGCCCAAGCCGAAGCGAACTGTAGGTAACTCGTTGGATTGCCGTTGACTCCCCAAGCGAAGGTGCAGCCGAATGGATTCGCGGCCGGCGTTGTGCCTGTGGCGCAGGTTGACGAGATGCCACCGTCGCCGGGAGAACCTGCTGTTCCGCCGGCGGCGCCGCCCGAGCCTTTTGAACCTCCCGAGCCCACTGTCCCCCCTGAGCCAGTCGCGCCGCCCGACCGGGTGCCGCCCGCTGCGGTTCCTCCGCTGCCGCCGCGGCCCGAGGAGCCAGCGGTTACCGTAGCGCCAGCGGTAGCGGCTGCGCTGCCGCTGCTTGGCGACCCACCCTGAGCAGTGCCGCCCGTCGCAGTTCCCTCGCTGCCGCCGCGGCCCGAGGAGCCGCCGGCTACCCTAGCACCAGCGGTTGCCGCTGCGCTGCCGCTGCTTGCTGAGCCAGCCAAGCCAGAGCCACCACTTCCGCCGCTAGTCGCGCCGCCGGATCCACCGGATGCAGAATTGCCGGCGGCTGCGCTGGTTCCGCCCGGACCGGTGGTCGGCGCTGTGCCACCAGTTGCTGATGAATCGAACGTGCTGGAATTTCCGCCTGTGCCGCCCAGGCCACCGCCAGTGGCGCCCCCGAAGTTCGCGCCGCCAGCCGGACTACCGCCGGTATTGGAGAACGGCATCCCGCTGCCGTTGCTGCAAGCAGCGGTCGTCAGAAGAAGCACGGTGATAGGAAGACCCGCAAGAAGTGGAAGACGGCTCATGAAGCCCTCCGATGTCAGATTTCAGTAGCGACCTGGATGCGAAGTGGGTCACAAAGTAACAAGACCCGTTTTGGTCGGGTCAGACCCCTGACGCTACTGCACCGCAGAAGGCGGTTCAGGCACAGCTGTTCCAAAAAAAAAAGGGGAAGTCTCCATATGGTATCCACCCCACGACATTTGATTCGTTTCGCAGTAGTCGCAGGATTTTCACTGGCTCTGGCGTTGGGCGCGTGCTCAAGCAATTCCTCTGGAATCGGGCACAGCGGCGGAAACACGGGCGCAGCCGGAACCACTGGGGGCGGCGGTACCACGAGTGCAGCAGGAGCGTTTGCCACGAGCACCAGCTCCGCGGCCGGGACCGCGGGCGGGTCCATCGCGTCGGGGGGAAGCAGCCAACCACCCGGCGGTTCAACCAGCGCTGGCGGTGCAGGCGGCACCGCCAGCCAGAGCGGCGGCTCAACGGCCGGCGGAGGATCCGCGGCCGAAGGCGGCTCGGCAGCGATCGGTGGGAGTGCGACGTCCGGCGGAATCACCGCAGCAGGTGGGACCCTGGCTGGCGCGACAGCAACGGGCGGCGTCGCGGCCAGCGGCGGCGCGGCAGGCGGCACCGTGTTTTCCGGGGGCACGTTGGGCGGAAAGAGCGCCGCCGGCGGAACCGGAGGCAGCGCCGGCACCCCCGGTGGGAGAACCGGCGGAAGCGCCGCTACCGGCGGAAGCGTGACGGCCGGGGGATCGAAGGCCATTGGCGGAACGACCGCTGCGGGTGGCTCTTCCGCCAGCGGAGGCGCGTCGGGAGGGACCACGACCGGCGGTGGAAGTGGCACGGTTGGGGACGCGGCCAGCTTCCATTGCGTCAACTGGGCCGATCCAGGGGACAATTTTCAAGCCGGCGTGCTCCAGCCATCCGGACTGTCCTCCAAGTCGGATACCTATGACACGGTTCTGGCCAAGGCGAATGCAATCCTGTCTGGGTTTCAAACCGCGCTCAGTGCCAACTCCATACGGATTCCAATCAACGAGCCCACCATCTCCAACACGGCTTGGTGGACCGCCTACAAAGGGATAATCGATGCAGCCATCAGCAAGAACATGAAAGTGATGGTTGCCTACTGGTACAAGCCGGGGGTCGGGACAGTACCCGACATGAACGCGTTCTATACCATGTGGCAAGCGGTGGTCGATGCATACGGAACCAACAACCTCGTCTATTTCGACATCATCAACGAACCCTCAGGATACAGTGCGACTGCCTTTATCAACCTGGCCGTAGAGTGGATGGGGAAGTTCCCAAGCGTCTCCAAGAATCGAGTCGTAGTGGCCGGCACCTACAATGACACCAACGTCACCCAGCACGGCGCCGATGCTCGCCTGGCCGGCTGCATACTGAACATTCACATCTACGCCATAGGCAGCACCGATGCGAACCCGGCAAACTGGACCAACAAACTCAAAACGGCCGTCGGGGCCTATGCCAATCGGACCGTGGTTTCGGAATACGGCGCACCCATGACGAACGGACTCGACTACAGCGGCGCTGTCAACGGCACCGCATTCATCGCCTACATGCAGGCCGTCACCAGCCAGATCAGGGCTTCTGGAATGGGAAGCTGCTATTGGCCGGGTCTAAGAAACGGGGACTGGTACAGCATCACCACTTTGAAGGGCACGGGCTCGAATCTTTCGCTCACCGTGAACAGTGCGTCCGGGCTTGCCCTGATACAGTCGGCCTGGGGCATGTAGCGAATCCCCTATCCCGCGTTCTCGCTCACCGGCGCCGGCGTGTCGCCGTCCGCATGGGGCCGCTCGGCCACGCCACCCACGGGCAGAAACACGCGCAGCACGGCCCCGCCTTTCGGGGCGTCGTCGACCTCAATCCAGCCTTGGTGATCCTTGACAATGCCTTTGCTCACCGCCAGGCCCAGCCCGCTGCCCTGTCCGGGATCCTTGGTGGTGAAGAACGGTTCGAAGATTTTGTCGCGATCCGCGACCGGAATGCCAGGCCCCGTGTCGCTCACTTGCAGCATGAGATAGGGAGAAGGCGGCGACAGCGCCAGGCCCTCCTTGCGCCGGACCCTCTGTTCCAGGTCAATGGTCAAGTCGCCACCGCCCTTCATCGCGTGAATCGCATTCATCACCAGGTTGAGGCACACCTGCTGGATCTCGTCGGGATCGCCGGGAATCGGCCGCAGCTCGGGCGCGGCCCGCACGTTCACCTCGATATGTTGGCGTTTGATCAACTCCTCGACGAAGCTGAGCGCCTCTCGCACCACCCGGGTGACGTCCACCTCAGTGAGACTTGGCCGGCTCTTGCGTGAAGCGTCCAGAACTTGGCGGATGATCTTGGTGATGCGCCCGACCTGTTCGGTGATGATTTCGGCGTTCTTCTGCACCTCGCCCGAATCGCCGGGACGCTTGGCCAGGGTACGAGCGCGGCCACCGATCACGTTGAGCGGCGTACCCACTTCATGCGCGATCTCGGCCGCCACCTGACCCACGGTGGCCAGCTTCTCGGCGCGGCGCAGGTGCGTCTCCATGGTTTGTCGGGCTGCGGTGGCGCGCGCAACTTTCTCGCGGGCCACACGCAGAGAGTCCATCATCTTGTTGAATTGGCCGGCCAGGCTGCCGATCTCGTCGTCGCGGCCAGGCAGCACCGCGCGGGTCAGATCACCCTGGGCCACGGCGTCGATGGCCTCGATAAGCCGGCGCAGCGGATTCACCACGCGTCGGCGCAGCGTCAGGTACAGGAGAATGCCAAAGGCGAGAATTCCAAGGACGAGAAAAGGCAGCAGGCGCCAGCCGGTGCCCATGACCTCGGCCGTGATGAAGCTGCTGTCACAGACCAGTCCGAGAAAAGCGCTGATTTGGCGATCCGCTGCGCCGGACTCGGCGCTGTGCAGGGGAATTGCCATAGCGTAGAAGAGCGGCATGCCGGCCGGCTCGAAGAGTTGGCCCACCGGTGCGTCGAGCCGGCTCGCCTGGTCCACCAGCCCGGCCCAGAAATTGTTGGGCCGCTGGGTGCTCCAGGCGATGGTTTCCAGACGGAACTGGCCCAGCCGCGCGTTCGCCGAAGCCACGCGGGCAGACAGGAGCGGGCCGGCCTCGGCGGGCGCCAGCGGCTCAATTCCTGCTGCCAGCGCATCCGCCATCGCGTGTGCTTCGTTGTCCAACCGGCGCACCTGGTCGGCGCGCAAGACGGCGAGCACGGCCCAGATCGCACAGGCGAGCGCCGCTGCCATGAGCAGCGTGGTAACGATGGCGACACGGGGGCCGAGCTTCATCTAATTGATCGATTATAGTACGGTTCGTTTTTCTCAACCTGGGAGGTATCTCCATGCGTCGAACGCCAAGTTTTCTGATGTTCCTGACGATCGCTTCCGTTCTCGCGCCTGCTGTGGCTTTGGCCCAAGCCCCGGTGGCTTACGAGCCGACCTCAAGAGCCACGGTGACCGGGGCCACCTCCGGCAACGGCCGCGGCTTCGGGCTTGGAGCGGTCGCGTTCTTCCAGCCGTATGCCGGCGGCGTCTCCAACACGGTTCCGAACCTCCTGCTGACATGGGGAAATGCGGGCGGCCAATTCCATGTCGAGGGACTCTTTGGCCTCTATCACCAGAATGGAACCGATTTCGACATGGCGGCGCGAGGTTGGTACCACGTTCACGCGGCTTCTTCGGCCGACTTCTCAGTCGGGGCCGGGCTGGGCTTCACAAGAAGGAGAAACAACCCGGCTGGTCTTACCAGCGCTCAGTGGGACTTTGAGATGGAACTGGGCGCGGAGGTCCGGGCGTTCATCGTGTCGAACGTGGCGCTACTGGGCTCGCTGGGCCTGGGCCTCTACATTCCGGATACGGGCAATACCGTGGTCAACATTTCGGGCAGCCTCACCGGCACCCTCGGCCTCGCGTACTACTTTCAGTGATGAAAGACCAGCGCAGCGCTGACGAGCCAGATTTCGTAGTTGTCCGCGGCGCGCGCGAGCACAATCTCGACATCGACGAGCTGGCCATTCCGAAACGCCAGCTCGTGGTGTTCACCGGGGTGTCGGGGTCGGGAAAATCGTCGCTCGCCTTTGACACCCTGTACGCCGAGGGGCAGCGGCGCTACGTCGAATCGCTTTCGTCCTACGCGCGGCAGTTTCTCGGTCAGCTGGAAAAGCCCAAGTACGACCAGATCCGNNCCCACCATCGCCATCGAGCAGAAGTCAGCGTCGTCCAACCCGCGCTCCACGGTGGGCACGGTCACCGAGATCTACGACTATCTGCGCGTGCTCTACGCGCGGGCGGGCGAGCAGCGCTGCCACCTGTGCGGGGGCGAGGTAGCGGCGCGTTCCGCGGCCGAGATCGTCGAGGAGTTGCTGGCCCTGCCGGCGAAAAAGCGGGTGACCCTGCTGGCGCCCAAGGCGGCCAACCGCAAGGGCGAGTTCCGCGAGATGTTCGAGGAGGCGCGCAAGGCTGGCTTCGCGCGCGCCCGGGTGGACGGCGTGGTGCAACGGCTGGAAGAGCTGAAAGCCCTGGACAAGAAGAAGCGGCACACGGTGGAGGTGGTGGTGGACCGCCTGGCCGTGGAAAGCAGCCAGCGCGCGCGCCTCAACGACTCAGTCGAGACCGCCCTGCGCGCGGGCAGCGGAACCGTGCTGGTCGAGGTCGAGGGCGAAGACCAGGTGCGCGCCTACAGCGAGGAGCGCGCGTGTCCGAACTGCGGCGTGGGCCTGCCCGAGCTGTCGCCGCCGTCGTTTTCCTTCAACAGCCCGCTGGGAATGTGCGTGGATTGCAACGGGCTGGGCTCGAAGCTGGAAGTCGATCCCGACTTGGTGGTGCCCAACCCGAACCTGTCCCTGCTTCAGGGTGCCATCGAGCCATGGGGCGAGCGCCTGGCGCGCGACGACGGCTGGACCTCGCGCATCGTCGAGGCCCTGCGGCGCGAGTTCGGCATCCCACTGGACAAGCCCTGGAAGCTGCTCACCCCGCGCCAGCGCGAGATCGTGCTCTTCGGAACCGGCGAGAAACGTGTCCAGGTGAACTGGTCGAGCCGCCATGGCACCGGCTCGTGGGCCATGCGCTTCGAGGGCGTGGCCAACAACATCAAGCGCCGCCTGACCGACACGCACTCGGAGATGATGCGGCAGTGGCTGGGGCGCTACTTTCGCGAGCAGCCTTGCCGGGCCTGCAGGGGCCAGCGTCTGCGGCCTGAGTCGCGCGCGGTGTACCTGGCGGGCAAGAGCATCGTAGACGTGACCGCCATGACCGTGGGCGAGGCAGCTCAGCACTGCGCGACAATGCCGCTGAAAGGGGCGCGCGCGCAGATCGCGGAGGAGATCCTCAAGGAGGTGCGCACGCGCCTGGGCTTCCTGCTCAACGTGGGCCTCGACTATCTTACGCTCGACCGCGTGGCTTCCTCGCTGTCAGGCGGCGAGGCGCAGCGAATTCGGCTGGCGTCGCAGCTCGGCTCGGAGTTGTCAGGCGTGATGTACGTGCTCGACGAGCCCTCCATCGGCCTGCACCAGCGCGACAACCTGCGTCTCATCGCCACGCTCCGCCGGCTGCGCGACTTGGGCAACTCCGTGATCGTGGTGGAGCACGACGCGGAAACCATTCAGTCCGCCGACCACGTGATCGACTTCGGACCAGGCGCGGGCCGGCTGGGCGGGCGCGTGGTGGCAGCCGGTACGCCCGAGGAGTTGCGCGCCAATCCCCAGTCGCTCACCGGCCGCTACCTGGCCGGGCTGGAGCGCATCGAGATCCCGGCGCGCCGGCGGCCGCCGTCGGGCTGGATCACCTTGCGGGGCGCGCGTGAGCACAACCTCAAGGACCTGACCGCCAAGATTCCGCTGGGCGTGCTGGTGGCGGTGACGGGAGTGTCGGGCGCGGGCAAGTCGTCGCTGATCAACGGCACCCTGCACCCGGCGCTGCGCCGCAAGTTGCTCGGCGGCTTCGATCCAGTGGGCGCGTTCACGGCGTTGGAAGGCATCGACGCCATCGACAAGGTGGTCGACATCGACCAGAAGCCCATCGGCCGCACCCCGCGGTCCAACCCGGCGACCTACACCAAGTCCTTCGACTTCATCCGCGAGATCTACGCCATGACCCCGGAAGCCAAGACCTATGGCTTTGGCCGAGGACGTTTTTCCTTCAATGTGAAGGGTGGCCGTTGCGAGGCTTGCGAAGGCGACGGCGTGCGCACGGTGGAGATGCACTTTCTCGCCGACGTGCACGTGACCTGCGAGGTGTGCCGGGGCCGCCGCTACAACGAGGCCACCCTGCGGGTCAAATGGAAAGATCTCGACATCGCGCAGATGCTGGACAAGACCGTGGCCGAGGCGCTGCAACTCTTCGAACACCACCACGGGCTGTCGCACATCTTGAAGACCTTGGACGACGTAGGCCTGGGTTACATCGCGCTCGGGCAGTCGGCGACCACTTTGTCGGGCGGCGAAGCGCAGCGGGTGAAGCTGTCGCGCGAGCTGGCCAAGCGAGGCACGGGTCGCACGCTCTATGTGCTGGACGAGCCCACCACGGGCTTGCACTTCGACGACGTCAAGCGCCTGCTGGCCGTGCTCGGCCGACTGGTCGACGCGGGCAACACCGTGCTGGTCATCGAGCACAACCTCGACGTGATCAAAACCGCGGACTACGTGATCGATCTCGGCCCCGAGGGCGGCGCCCAGGGCGGCGAGATCATCGCCGCCGGCACCCCCGAAGAAGTGGCCGCCGAGCCGCGTTCCTACACCGGCCAGTTTCTCGTCGACATTCTTCGCGGCGTCCGGCGCGCCAAGAAGGAGTAGGTGACCACGATGCCGCAGGGGTGGCGCCATTCGGCCGCAGTCCTGTTTCTGGTGGGGTGTGGTCGGACCGCTATGAATAGCCCGCCATCCACCACGATCGACGCAGGGACCAGCACCGACGCTTCGGTCAGGGACGTGGGCGGCTTTGCTGATACGCAGATCTCCGCGAACGACTCAGGTGACACTGGATCGGCCGGGCCGTGCGGCTTCCAAGTTACCTTCCAAATCGTTGCGGCGCCCGCTGAGTCGTTTTGTGCCTACGGGTGTGACGCCCTTTCGACGATGGCATTTGCCTCTGACTCCACGCGACTCACGGCTAGCGACATCGCGGAGCCAATTTGCGTTGCCATTTGCGATCAGTGCGACGCGCTCCCGCTTTGTCACTCTTGTCCAGGCCCGGGCCCGTTCCCAGCCACAGGGATCAGACGGGTTTGGGATGGGAGTTACTTCGCCAGCGGTGGAACCTGCGGTGCGCGAGCTTGCCGGGGACCTCGCCTCTGCGCGCCTGCGGGCCACTACATCGGGGAATTCTGCGCGATGCGAGGTGTGGTATCGGACAACTACTGTACTCTGCAGCCAGACACGGCTTGCGCCACCGTCGAGTTCGACCTGCCAGCGACCACGACGGTCGCAGTGGAAATCGGTCCGTAGAGTGCATCTAGGGGGAGAGGCAGAACTGCGGAGCCATCGGGCAATGCGGCTCGACGCAGCCGCCGCCTGACTCACCCGGTTCCGCCGTCGGCGGATCCGGTCGGACAAGTGGAACCCAGCGGCTGACAGGTGCCTACGACGCACACGAGGAACCTGCCGCAGGGGTTGTTCGCGTCGCAGGTATCTCCCGAGGCGCCTAGTGCGGTTGGCACCACGCATGTCGCGTTCGAGCAGACTGCGGGCGCAAGGCAAGGGCCCAGGCCGGCCCAGCCCGAGTCATCGCACAGCTGCCCCAGTGTCGCGCGCTGCAAGCAGGTGAGGCCGCCGTCCCCAGCGCTGCAGTAGGATGCAGCATTGCACTGCAGACCAGCGCCGCAGTCCCCAGCGGCGAGGCAGATCGAGCCGGCAGCGGCCGAGCAAGTGGTGCCGGCCGCACAGTGCGTGTTGGTACCGTTGCAGGGCTGGCCAGACGCCGCAGGTGCTGTGCAAGTGCCCTGGTAGGTACTGGAAGGCCCAAGGCACTGGAGATCGCCTTCGCATCCGACAACCGGTGTGCCTCTCAGATCGCAGGGTTGTCCTTGCTTGGCGTACACAATCGTGTGTGCGTCGGTGCAAAGCCCAGTCCCAAGGTTGCAGAAACTGCCGTTCGGGCAAGAGGAAGCGGTGCACGCGCCGCCCAGTGGAATTCCGGCTCGGCAGGTCGAGCAGGCCGTGCCACCACTCGGGCAGTCGTTGCTCTGACACTGGCTCGGGTAGGCACACACGGCTCCCTCGGGCCCCTTGCCGCCTGCCAGGCAGGCCGGGAAAACGTAGAGGGCGATGTCAGTGCAGGTCAGCGCGGCGAGCGTGTCGAGGCAGGCCGCGACGTTGGCAACGGTCCGGTTCGAGTCTGCGTTGAAGTAGTAGTCCGGGCAGGACCTGGCGACCTCGATGTAGTCTTGCACTGAGGTTCCGGTGCAGACAGCTCGGCGCTGGGCCTGCGCCATGATGGCGGCCCGGCACACATCCAAAGGAGTCATCGCGACAGCACCGTCGCGGGCACTGGTCGCACTGCCTCCCGCCGCGCCAGTTCCAGTCCCGCCCGCCCCGCCCGCCGCAACTCCGCCAGCGCCTCCCGCCGCGCCTCCTCCGCCGCTGCCCACGGCGCCATCAGCCGGACTCGCCGAGTTGCCACCCGAATGACAGGCAGACAGAGCGAGACTCGCAAGAAGAACAGCAAACAAACAGGCCAACCAGAAGCGCATGGCCCGATGATACACGGATCCCGCCCCACCAGACGATCGGGGCGCTGGGCCGCCCGGCGGAACTCAGCTAGAGTTGCAGAAGACAAGCTATGCCAGACGCCATGGCCCGGGAGGGAATGAATGCTTCGCTGAAGTCAGTTTTCGTTCCCGCGATCCGCAAACTTGGATTCAAGGGAACTCTTCCCCATTTTCGGAGAACGCACGATGGGCGTGTCGACCTGCTTACCGTTCAATTTGACCGTCGCGGCGGCAGATTTGTTGTTGAGATCTCGAGGTGCGGTTCTGAGGGCGTGACGACGCCGTGGGGGAAGCACATCGCGGCCAGCAAAGCTACAGCCCATGACGTGCATCCGGATCTCAGGCACCGGCTTGGATCGCCAGAACCCGGCATCGATGGGCATTGGTTCCGGTTCGACGACGGGACCGCTTCCCTGGCGGTCGCGCGGTCACTATGCACATACCTGGGCGAGGCCGAGCGGTGGTGGTCGGCTAGATAACCCGCCGGATCATTCGCCCTTACCAGCCGGCCGACAAGCCGGAGCGTATGGCGCAGCCGCGCCGAGAACCGGCCCGGAGCGTACTTCGGTACGTGAGGACCGGAAGCGCAGGCGCGGCAAGCCAGACGCCTGAATCGCGTGGGGAGCCGGCGAGCTTCGCTCGCCGCGCACCATCGCGGGAGGGTTTGGGAACCCTCTCAGGGTTCCCATCACAATCGTCGGCCGTCGGCTATTCGAAGCGCCAGCGCCCCTCCAAGTACAAATGGCTTCCCGTTGGAGTCCGGCTGTAAGCCGGGTTCTGTACCCGCGTCCGTTACCTCGCGCGGGCGATGGTCATTCCTCTAGGCCGCCCGTTGCCGAGCGGCTCGTGCGACCAACTTGGAACCTGGTGTCGACGCGGGCCACGTCGGCGGGGAAACCCCGCGGCTCCGATTCGGTCTTGCTCCAGGTGGGGTTTGCCATGCCCCTCCCGTCACCGGGAGAGCGGTGTGCTCTTACCACGCCGTTTCACCCTTGCCTGACCACGCGGTTGCCCGCGCGCTCAGGCGGTTTGTTTTCTGTTGCACTTTCCTTCGAGTCATCTCGACTGGCCGTTAACCAGCACCCTGCCCATGGAGCCCGGACTTTCCTCGACGGCGACGAGCGCCGGCGCGACCATCCACCGAACTCCAGCGGGAAGCCGACCCGAGTATAGCGCGCCTGCGGGCCGCGCCTGCGCCTATTCTGCCGCGGGAGAGGAGGACTCATTTTTCATGATCTCCTCCCAGTAAATGATGCGGTGGCAGTACGGGCAGGTCTCAAGCGTGTTGCCCCTCTGCAGGGTGTTGTACAGCTGGGGCGGAACGTTCATGTTGCAGCCCAGGCAGGTGCCGTTGCGAACCGTGGCCACGGCCAGGCCGCGGCGCATTCGGATGGCGCCGTAGCGCTTGAGATAGTCAGGGCGAATTCCGGCTGCGACTTTGTCGCGCGTGACCTGCAGGGCGTCGATCTTCTTCTGCACCTCGGCCATCTTGCTGCGGGCGATCTCGCCGTCCTTCTCGATCGAACTGCGCAGGCCCTTGAGCTCGTCGGCGCGTTCGGCCAAGACCTTCTCCTTGGACTGGATGGCTTCGACCAGCTTGGCGACCTCGGCCTCGCGCGTCTGTGCGCTCTCGCGGGTCTGCTCGATTTCGCGCTGGGCGGCGACGTATTCCTTGGAATTCTTGGCCAGCGACAGCTTGTGCTTGGCGCCGCTGACGGTGGCTTCTTCGGTCTGAAGCTGGCTCTTCTGTTCGCTGTAGTAGCGTTGGGTCTCGGTCAGTTGCGTGCGTTCGCTGTCCAGCAGGACTTCCACTCGGGCGAGATCGCTCTGTGAAGCTTGTAGTTTTGCTGGGATGGCTTTGAGCGCGTTTTCAAGTTCCTGAATCTGGGCGTCGAACTGTTGTAGTTCTTCCAAACGCTTAAGCTGGTCGCGCAACTGTACCTCCTGAGCTCCTCGTCGAGCTGCTCATGCTGCAAGTGAATATAGACATTCCGGCGGCTGTGGGTCGAGTGGGCCCACCTGGATTCGAACCAGGGACCGAGCGGTTATGAGCCGCCAGCTCTGACCGCTGAGCTATGGGCCCAGCCTTGCGAAAAGTTCTTGTCAACAAGAACACGAAGAATACCGATCCCTACCTGACCTGTCCAGGTAGGAGTTTGGTCCATGTCCTGATAGCCGCAGCGCACCGACGTTCACTAGGCCAACTTCCCGGCGAGAACAGCGGCGAGAAGTGAGAGCCCCAGCGCCACTCGGTAGATTACGAAGGAGTACGTGGTTCGTGTTCGGAGGAAGCGCAAGAGCCATCGAATGCACAGGTATCCTGACACGCCCGCCGCGACCAAGCCAGTGAGCAGGGCCGAGATTCCCACGTCGTGATTGTGCAGCAACTTGGGAAGCTCGAAGACGGCCGCCGCAGCCACCGCCGGAATCGACAGCAGAAATGAGAAGCGGGCGGCTGCATCGCGCCGCAGACCGATGGCCATGCCGACGGCGAGGGTAATCCCGGAGCGCGAAACGCCAGGAACCAGGGCCAGGGTTTGCCCCAGTCCGATGAGGAGAGCGTCGCGCAGGGTGAGCGAATCCATGGCGCGCTCGTGGCGCGCCAGGCGTTCGACCAGGGCCATCACCAGGCCGACCACGATCAGCGAGGTGCCAATGACCGCGAGCGTGCGCAGGGGGCCCTCCACCAGGTGTCGCAAGAGGACGCCAGCGATTCCGATGGGCACGGTGCCCGCCACCAGATAGAGAACCATACGTGCCTCGGGGCCGTGTCGCCGCTTGGGATCGGCCAGCGCGGTCACCATGCCGGAAAGGTCGCGCAAGAAGAAAAGGATCACAGCCAGCAGAGTGCCCAACTGGATGACCGCGGTGAAGGCAGCCCCGGCGTCTGGCCAGCCGAACAAGGCCGGCGCGATCCGCAGGTGTGCTGTCGAAGAAATGGGCAGAAACTCGGTGAGTCCCTGAATGATGCCGAGAACGATGGCCTGGACGATGGTCAAAGTGCGCGCAGCATAGCGCGAGGTCTGTCGCAGGCCTGGACTTTTCGCGTGGGGAACCGGCGAGCTTTGCTCGCCGCGCACCATCGCGCGAGGCCGAGCGCGAGGGCGCGAGCGCAGCGAGCGGGTGTGGTGGGGCAGGTGCAGGTCCCGAAGTCCCCGCAGGGGGAAGCGAGCGGGGTGCCGGTGGCGGGTGCGGGGCCGAAGGCAGAGCGAACCCTCTCAGGGTTCCCATGTCAACTGATGGAATTCGGCTCGATGGGTGGGGCGGGACCAACTTCCTCGATTTTGCCGAAGACCTGCTCGTAGCGGGCAATGTTGGACTCCAGCGCGCGCAGCATGCGTTTGGCGTGGCGAGGCGATGAAATGATGCGCGAGCGGACCCGGGCGCGCGGCACGCCCGGCTGGACGAAGACGAAGTCCAGGACGAACTCGGCGTCGGTGTGATTGATGAAGACCAGATTGGCGTAGGCGCCCTGGGAGGTCGTCTCGTCGATGTCGATTTGGATCTGCTGAGCTTGCACAGGCGGTTTGGTTTGTTCGGACATAGGCGAAGTTGTACCGCGACGCCAAGATTCGCGAAAGACGTTGTAGACTACGAGCCCGCAATGAACAGGGTCATCGGCATCGACCTCGGCTCGCGTCGCATCGGCGTGGCTCTATCCGATGGCCTGGGGCTGACGGCCCAGCCGCATGCCACCATAGCGCGCCACGGAGGCAAGCGCGACATCGAGGCCATCGCTGCGCAGGTTAACGCCGTGGGCGCGGGGCGCATCGTGGTGGGCCTGCCGCTGGATTCCGAAGGCGAGGAAGGGCTGGCCGCGCTGCGGGCGCGCGCCTTTGCCGAGAAGCTGCACGCGGCGCTGGCTGTGCCGGTCGATCTCATCGACGAGAGCTTCAGCACGGTGGAGGCCGAAGTTCCGCTGCTGGCCGCGGATGTTTCGCGGGCGCGGCGCAAACAGGTGGTGGACAAGCTGGCCGCCGCGGTGATCTTGCAGCGCTGGCTGGACTCACACCACCGGGAGATGGCGCGATGACACGACCTATGCGACGGGCTTTGTTGGTTTTTCTGCTGACCACTGCGCTGGGCGGCGGGGTCTTGGTGGGAGTGCTCAACAAGATCGTGCACTTCCCGGACAGGGCCACTGGCTCCGCGCACGGGACCGTGGAAGTGGAGATCCCCAAGGGCGCGGGCGCGCGTCAGGTGTCCGAGTTGCTGGCCGCCGCGGGTCTGCTGGAAAACCCGAGCTACTTCCGGCTCTACGCTGGCCAGCGAGGGGTCGCCGCGCGTTTCAAGGCTGGGCACTATCGCATCGAGGCACCGGTCACGCCCCGCAAATTGGTCGAACTGATGATTCGCGGCGCGGCTGATGAATTGGTGGCGGTCACGGTGCCCGAGGGCAAGAACCTGATTGAGCTCATCGACATCTTGGATGCGGCCGGGGTCGCGCCCAAGGCCGAGCTTCTGGCCCAGGCCATGGATCCGGCTTTCGCGCGTAGCTTGGAACTGCCCAGCGCCACGCTGGAAGGCTACCTTTTCCCCGACACCTATCACCTGCGTCCGCACATGCCGGCGGCGCGCGCCTTGGTGGCGCTGGTTCGGCGGCACCGCCAGGTTTTCGAGGAGCTGCGCGTGGCGAACCCCACTGGGATGGCCATGCTCAAGAACAAGCTGGGATTCGACGACGCCCGCATCGTGACCCTGGCCTCGATCGTGGAAAAGGAAACCGGGCAGCCCGAGGAGCGGCCGCGCATCGCCCAGGTATTCATCAACCGTCTTTCCAAGCCCAGCTACCGGCCCAAGCTGTTGCAGACCGACCCCACCATTATCTACGGCTGTACCGTCGCGCCGGTTCTTCTGGGCAAGGCCTCGCCTGCTTGCGCGCAGTGGGACGGCCGCATCCGGCGCATCCAGCTCGAAGATCAGGCCAACCTGTACAACACGTACACGCATGAAGGCTTGCCCCCCGGACCCATCGCCAACCCGGGGCGGGCCGCTCTGGCCGCGGTCATGCGCCCCGACGGCAGCCCCTACCTGTATTTCGTTTCAAAGAACGATGGCACGCACCAGTTTTCCGCCACCCTGGCCGAGCACGAGGCCGCGGTGGTCAAGTACCAGCGAGGAGGCAAGCCGTTGTCCCGAGGCAAGCCGTAGACGCTGGCGACGGCTGACGCGGGTCTTCCGGACACGCACTCTCATAGGAGTAATCGCCATTGAGCCGAAGAACAACACGCACACCGAGCTTCCACCCCGGCGCATTTGCGAAGTGGCTCAGGAACTCGGTCTAGATCCCGAGACGATACTCCCCGATGGACGCGCCGTCGGATTGAGTTGAGCGATCGGTGGCTGGCCCTTGCGCCTCGCCATGCCCGGGGAACTATCCTATCCTTGATACTTCCAGCCGTCCGGGATTGGTCCGCCTTTCGTCACGGAGAAGCACATGAAAGCGTCTCGCCCCTCTCGTCGGTGTTTCGCATGGATCCCGATTGCGGCGGTGTGCCTGTCCCTGGGAAGTGCTTCTTGTAGCGGGGGAGCCGGTCCTGGCTTCGCTGGTGGCCAACCCGCAAGCGGCGGCCAGCCTGCAAGCGGCGGCCAGCCTGCAAGCGGCGGCCAGCCCGCAACTGGTGGCCAGCCTGCAAGCGGCGGCCAGCCTGCAAGTGGCGGCCAACCTGCAAGCGGCGGCCAACCGGCAACCGGTGGCCAATCTGCAAGTGGCGGCCAACCTGCAAGCGGCGGCCAATCCGCAATCGCGGGATCCTCGAACAGCAGCAGTGGCGGTTCATCGACCGGGGGAACCAGCGTCAGCAGTGGCGGTTTGTCGATCGGAGGAAGCAGCACCAGCAGCGGCGGTTCCTTGACCGGGGGAACCAGCGCCGGCGGCGGCGGAAGCGGCGGGATCGCTGGCAGCGGAGGAAATCAAGCTGGCGGTTCGAAGTCCGCAACCGGTGGGTCGAACGCGGGCAATTCCAGCACGGGCGGTTCGGGATCCGGCGGCAAAGGTGGCAACGCTGGCCCGGACGCAGGACGCAACGTACCCGACGCGGGAAACGACGCCGCTCGCGATGCCGCGGGCGATCCGAGCGCGGCGACCACGGCCTACAACCCATGCCCACCGTCCGGCACGGACTGCACCATCATGCCGTTCGGCGATTCGATCACCGACGGGTACACGGTCAGAGGTGGCTACCGCATCCCGTTCTTCCAACGCGCCCATCAGGAGGGCAAGCAATTCACCTTCGTCGGGTCCCAGACCAACGGTCCCGCCACCGTCGATGGGGTCCCGTTTCCGCAACAGAACGAAGGACACAGCGCTTACACCATCAACGATGAGCCGTCGGTTCCGCGCAAAGGCATCGCGCCCCTCGTCCCGACAGTCATCCCCAAGTACCATCCCGACATCGTGCTTCTGATGATTGGCACCAACGACGTGGACAACAGCCTGGACCTTCCCAACGTGCCCACTCGTCTGGGCGCGCTGATTGACTCGATCATCGCACTCGATGCCCACACCCTGATCGTCGTCGCCCAGATCACGCCCACCCAGCAGGACCCGCTCAACACGCGGATCCAAGCCTACAACGCCGGCATTCCCGCGGTGGTCAAGAGTCGCGCGGATGCCGGCAAGCACGTGGCGCTCGTCGACATGTACAGCGCATTCGTGCAAGATTCTGCCTTCAAGTCGAAGTACCTCGCCGACAGACTTCATCCCAACGCCGCCGGCTATCAGATAATGAGCGACGTCTGGAACACAGTGGTGCACGACCTGTTGCACTGAGGCCGTCGGCTGACGCGGTGACTTTCCGGGGCTCTGAGAGTAGCCTCGCAGCGACCCGTGTCGCTCTTTTCCCGCATCCTGCTCTCGCCCCCTCGATGTGCCAGCGCCAGACGTCTCCGTTCGGCGGTTGCGGGCAAGACCGTCCTTATCACCGGCGCCTCCTACGGGATTGGAGAGGCCACGTCTCATCTGTTTGCCGATGCCGGGGCCACGGTGATCCTCGTGGCACGAACCAAGGACAAGCTCGGGGAATTGGTCGAACAAATCCGTGGGCGGGGTGGGCAAGCCTTTGCCTATCCTGGCGACCTCTATCATGCGGACCAGATGGCGGACCTGGCCGCCCGGATCCAGACGGCACATCCTCGCATCGATGTGGTGATTTCCAACGCAGGCAAGTCCATCCGGCGGCGTATCGCCGATGCGTGGGGGCGGACCGATCTGGAGCGCTCTTTGGCCGTCAATTTCGCCAGTCCAGCCGCGCTCATCATGGCGCTCCTGCCGCGCATGATCGAACAAGGGGGCGGTCAGATCATCAACGTATCATCGGTATCGGCCCGACAGCCAGGTGCGCCCAGGTGGTCAGCGTACCAGGGCAGCAAGGCCGGATTCGATGTCTGGTTGCGAAGCATCGCCTGCGAACTGCGTCCGCGAAAGATCTTCATCTCGTCGATCTACATGCCCTTGGTTCGTACGCGAATGATCGCCCCCAGTGGAATTTACGACCGGGTTCCTGCCCTCACGCCCTTGCAGGCCGCTCAGGTTATTGCCCGCGCTGCGGTCAAACCCGTCGACCGCATCGCACCTTGGTGGTTGTGGTGGTGCGAGCTTGCCGTGCTGTGCTTCGGAACCCTCGTCAACCGTATGCTGACGGTCCTGGACCAGCGACGCAACCGTTGAGACGCTGTAGGAAGCCGTGTCGATTGCCGTCATTCGAGCTGCACTTCGCGCCTTGAGCCGCACAGGGCTCCTGGGTGCTCATCCCTTTGCGGCCATCCTGCGTCTTGTGTGGACGCTGCTTCGTCGCGGCTGTTCCTTGTTCACTTTGGTCGCGTGGAACGCGCGACGGTTCCCCGACGCGGTCGCTGTGATCGATCCGCATCGACAAGCCACCTTCTGCCAGCTGGAAAGGCGCGCGGTGCAGATGGCCCAGGCGTTGCGCCTTGGGGCCCATCACCGCGTAGGCATCTTGTGCCGAAACAGTCTGGTCTTTGTTGAAGCCCTGCTGGCATGTGGGCGCGCGGGAGCGGACGCCGTACTGCTGAGCACGACGTTCGCTGTAGAACAAGTCACGCATCTGTGTGAAACCGAGCGCCTCGATCTTTTGATCTGCGACGACGAGTTTCGCCCGCAGGTCACGACCTTGGCGGCGCGGTTTTCTGGACTCAAGGGACGTGTTGTATCCACGGCCGCACTGGTCGATGACAATCTGGGCGAATTGCCACGGCTTGGGCGACAAGGGCCGATGCGTGGCCTGGTCAGGAAAGCAGGGGCTGTCGTCATCATGACTTCTGGCACCACCGGCCCGGCCCGGGCGGTTCGGCACCGCCCCACCCTGCACCAGATCCTTCGCACCGTGACCGCGCTCTTGGACCAGATTCAGCCCAGACGTGGGGAGCCCACCTTGCTGACGATTCCTTTACTGCATGGACACGGCCTAGCAACCCTGGGAATGAGTCTCGCCTTGGCCGCTCCCCTGTTCATTTTTCCGCGGGCGCGTGCAGAAGACCTGCTGAGTTGCATCGCACAGAACGAAATCCGGGTCGTGGTCCTGGTACCCACGATTTTGCACAGGCTTCTCGAAGGCGGAATGCAAGGCGGCTCGACAACCGTTCGACGGGTGATCTGTGGCTCGGCGCCCCTGACGGCGAGCCTGGCCACCCAGGGAATTGAACGATTGGGTCCGGTTCTGTTCAATCTCTACGGATCCACCGAGGCGGGCCTGATTTCTCTGGCGACCCCCGAAGATCTTCGCGTCGCTCCCGAATCTGTGGGCCGGACTTTGCCCGGGGTCTCAGTCGATTTGCAGACCAGCGACGGTGTATCGGTCGGTGCGGGACAAATCGGCCGACTTCGTGTGCGTGGTGAACTGGTGCAAGGCCAGGCCGATGCAAGCGAGGGGGTCGATACCGGAGACCTCGCCCACTTTGGCGAGGACGGGCGGTTGTATCTGGACGGGCGCGCAGACAACATGCTCATTTGCGGCGGAGAAAACGTGCTTCCCAAGACCATCGAGGACGTGATCGACCGTCGACCCTACGTGCTTGCTTCCGCCGCGGTGGGGGTGCCAAGCGTCGAGTACGGTCAATCCGTCCATCTGTTTGTCGAGTTGCGAACCGGCTTTGGGGATGTTTCGGAAGCCTCTATCGCGGACGATGTGAAAGCGTGCCTTCCGCCTGTCTTGCGACCAGCCGGCATCACAATCGTGACGGCCCTACCGCGGGGTCCCTCGGGGAAGATCCTTCGTCGCCAGTTGAAGGTCGACTGAGCCCAACCAAGAACGACCGACTCGACATCCCCGCCGAGTTTTTCTGTGTCGTCTCAAGTCAGTGCGGGGAGGGGGACTCGAACCCCCATATCTTGCGATACCAGATCCTAAGAACGAAGAGGCCTGATTTCCCCGTCGAGAACTTGTGTCGTGGCGGGCACTTACCGTCACCAAGGGTCAGGGAGCGCCACGCTCCGCCACGCACAAGTGGGGGATTTGGTGGGGGATCAAAAGTCGTGCCTATAGCCACCGACTTCGCGACCTCGTTTGCGGAGGTCGCGACCCTATGCTGTTCCAAGACCATGCTTGGATGGTGCGTGGTGCACGGCGTACTCCGCGAGAACCCGATGCCGCGCCCGAAACGGGTAGACGAGCAATGGTGACCTCGCCGGCCAGAGCGGTGCCGATGACCCCGGTTGCGCTCTGGCCGAAACGGATCGAGACGCTTCGGCCCGTCGCGCGGACTTGTCCGCCCATCAGGCGCGCCCATCAGGCGCTGCCCAGCTGGGTCGTTTACGCCGCCAGGCGGTAGTCGTGCTGTACTCCTGTCCTTCGCCAAGAGGTCATCCGCGGCATGTGTTTTACGACGGTGGCGACGATCGACAACCGGCCGGGCCGGCATGTCTCGCCATCGCGCATAATCACACGATGGGTTCCCTGTTTCTCAGCCTCCTTGGAGCGCTGCGCTCCGC
>PMBY01000445.1 GCA_003153875.1 Myxococcales bacterium
GCACTGGACGAGACGCACGCGCGGACGAAGACCGACGTTATCGAGATGGGGCTCCGCGCCCTGCTTGAACGTGAAGCGCGGCGAAGGCTGCGCGCACTGGAAGGGAAGATTCCAGACCTGTCTGCCGTGCGGCGACGCAGGTCATGAAGCCGGTTCTGGTCGACACCTCTGTCTGGCGCTACTTCTTTGCTGGGCGAGCGACTGCTCGTCCTTTGGCGACACTCTTGGAAGAGGAGGGCATCGTTTTCGTGCATCCGCTGGTCGTGGGAGAGCTCGTCTTGGGTGGGCTTTCCTCGGATCAGGAACGCCTACTGCAAAGACTTCCGACCGTCGAATGGGTTCCCTACGAGGAGGTTCTCTCTTTCATAAAGCGACGTCGACTGGCTCGCCGGGGGATAGGCTGGGTCGATGCCGAGATCATCACCAGCGGCCTGACATCCGGGGCCGAGGTGTGGTCATTCGATCGCGCGGTCGTCGCGGTTGCTGGCGAGCTCGGCGCGGCGTTCGATGCGAATGTCGGGACATCGTGACTCGCGACAGCCCAGCTGCGCGCGAGGTGAACCGGTCCACCGAATTTCGCAACGTGTAGTGCCCACGCGACTTGAGTGCGGTGGGCATTGGGCGTGAAAACCCTCATTTTTAACCTGAACTGATGGGACGCCGACGCGGTTGTGATGGGATAGACTGTCTCGCGTGGTCGAGAGCCCCTCGTCAGAACCCAGAATACGCGGCAAGACCCGCCCCGGCTGGCTGCGCGGACGCCCTCCACGTCGCGCTGGCGCGGGTCGGGAGGGGGGTCCCGGACGCTCAAACCCCCATGGATTTGCCTTCCAGAGCATCCAGCTCCGCATACAGCGTGCGAACCGGCCCACGGCATGCCCCGGGCAATTGCTCCTATGCTCTGCACCCAACCCATCCCTCTCTCCTCCGCCTCTGTGGCCTCTGTGTCTCTGTGAGCAATAGCTAACTTTGATCCGCGGCCAACGCGGTCCTGGTTTGTCAGCCCGCGCCCCCGGCCAGGCGCAGGCGCAGCAGAATCGCCGCCAGCTCGCGGCAACTTTGCACGCGGTCTTCGGGTTTCTTGGCCAGCAGCCTCAGGATGACCGCCTCCAGTTCGGCGGAAATCGCGGGATTGCGNNGCATCGAAGGGAACCGCACCGGTGAACATCTGGTAAGCGATGCAGCCCAAGGCGTACAGGTCGGCGAGATGGGTGACGCCACCAAAGTTGCTCGCCTGCTCGGGAGCCATGTACTGGGGCGTGCCGGCCATCATGCCCGCGCGGGTCAGTCCGCGGCTGGCGCTGTGGCGCTTGGCAATGCCGAAATCCATGACCTTGAGCACACCGTCGTCGGTGATGAAGAAGTTGTCCGGTTTGATGTCGCGGTGGATGACCCCTCGTTCGTGTACCACTTGCAGCGCGTGGCACGCCTGCACCAGCAAGGCCAGCCCCTGGTCGAACGCGAGAGGGGCTCGCCGCATGACGACCCCCAGGTCGTGGCCGCTGAGCAGCTCCATGGTGATGAACTTCTGGTCAGCGCAGGTTCCGATGTCGTAGAGCCGGATGATGTTCGGGTGGTTGAAGTGGCGCGAGAGTGAAACTTCTTGCTTGAAACGACCTAACGTTTCTTCATCCACGAACTGCGCGGCCAGAAACTTGATGGCGATGGTCTCGTCGAGCTCCAGGTCAACGGCCTTCCACACCGCCCCCACGCCGCCCTGGCCGATCTTCTTTTCCAAGCGATAGCGTCGATTGACGAGGGCGCCCTCTTCCAAGACCACGCCCTGAAAACCCACCTGCGTCGCGGGCGCGACCGCCGAGGATACGGCCGCTGATGCAGACGGAACAGCCACGGGCAGCGGCGTACGCCCGCCCGGCGACGGAAACATGTGCGTGTGGGGCCCGGGCACAGGTGCGGGACCGTACCTGCCAGCATCCGAGCCCAGCGGCGCGGCTGTCTTGGGCAGCTCGGGCAGGTCCGGCAGCTCGGGCAGGTCCGGCAGCTCGCCCAGAGACTCCTTGTCGCCTTCCGTGGATGCGGCAGCCGGGGGAGCTTCATGCCGCTTGGCGGCCTCGCGAAGAGCAAGCTCCTCCTTGAAGACGCGCTCGTAGTCTTTGGCCGCCGCTCCGCGGAAGTCAGTTTCCGCGGCTCGCAAACGATCCGCGGCGTCACGATAGCCTGGCCGCACCGCCAGAATCTTGCGATAGCAGAGCGCCGCATTCTCCGGGAACTCATTGCTGTCGAAGAGCAGAGCCAAGCGGTAGTAGGCGTCGACCTCGTCCTCGCTGACAGGCCCGGCGTCCACGAACTTGCCCACAAAATGCTCCAGATCAAAGGTCAGCTCAGCGCAGTCGCAGGCCATGGCAATGGCCCGCACACAGGCCTCACGGTAGTGTGGGTCAGCAGGCGCGACCTTCACCAGCTGCTGCAGCTCACGAGTGGGGTCACGGATTTCACGGAAGCACACCGCGGCCTGGAACGGCTCACCAGCCTCGGAAAAGAGGCCGGCTGCCTGCTCGACGTGGCCCAGACGCCGGGCCAACGCTGCCGCGTTTGACCACTGCTTGAGTCGCGAATAGGCCTCCAGGGCTGCGTCGAGCTTGCCCGCGCGCTCCAGGTTGTGCGCGGCATCTGCCGAGGCGGCCGCCTCGGGAGCAACGGATTCCTTGCTCTCGTACCCCACCAGCTCGACTTGCCCGGTGGAGTCGGCTTCCACGCGCGCGGCGTTGACGAAATCTCCCGCTTCTTGCAGCAGCCCCACCGCCCGGCTCCGCTCGCCAGCGGCGAGGAACAACTCCACGGCTGGTCGCACGTCGCCACCACGTGAGAAGCAGATGGCAGCCTTGAGCGCGACCTTCCTTTGGTTCGCGTCGAGTGCAAACCGCTTGCGCCGGTCGTACTCGATGCTGCGCAGGAGCGCCTGTCCCGCCTCGACGAAGTTGCCGGCTGACAGGGACACCCTCACCGCATCCTCGTGGGCGCCGGCGCGCGTGTAGGCCAGAGCCGCAGGTTCCGCTTGGCCGCGCTTCTCCAGTGCCTTCGCCTGCTCCACCCACTGTTTGCGCGACAGTTCCATTAGACCTCTTCGGGGAGTTCGGCCGCCATGCGCTTGATCACCTCGGGATAGTTGGCCACGTGCAGGCCTTCCTCGAGCGTGATGATGCCTTGCCTGATGTACTGAAAGATGCAGCTATCCAGGCTTTGCATGCCGCTGCCCGGATCAGCGGTCTGCAGATAGGCATCGATCTGGTAGCACTTGGACTCGCGTATGAGATTCGCGATGCCGATGGTCTGCAGCATCACCTCCAGGACCGCCACGCGCCCCTCGCCGCTGGCCCGCTTGCACAGCATCTGCGCCAGCACCCCGCGCAGCATGACCGACACCACGCCGCGCACTTGATCGCGTGATTCGTCGGGAAACGCGTCGATGATCCGATCGGCCGCCTTGGATGCGGAGTTGGTGTGCAACGTGCCGAACACGAGCACGCCGGTCTCGGCCGCTTGCAGGGCCACCTGGATGGTCTCCAGGTCGCGCATCTCGCCGGTCACCACCACGTCAGGCGATTCGCGCAAACTGGAGCGCAGGGCGCTGGCAAAACTCTCCACGTGACGGCCCACCTGACGTTGCGTGACCACGCTTTGCAGGGGCGCATGCACGTACTCGATGGGATCTTCAATCGTGATGATGTGGCGACACGAGGTCTTGTTGATCTCGTGCACCAAGGCCGCCAGCGTGGTGGTCTTGCNNACCACCGGGGGCAGAAGAAGATCTTCGATGGTCGGCAGTCGGTTGGGGATGATGCGGAACACGGACCCGATGCCGCGCGCCTGCTGGAACAGGTTGGCGCGGAAACGTCCCACTTCGGGCAGGTCGTAGATGAAATCCAGTTCCTGATCACGATCGAACACCGCGTGTTGCTCCGGGGTGAGGATCTCCAACAAGAAACGACGCGCGTCGCTCTCGTTCAAGGCGCGGAAGTTGAGCGGCACCAGTTCACCGTCGTGGCGAATCAAGGGCACCACGCCCGAGTGAAAGTGCAGATCGCTTGCCTTCTGCTCGACCACCAAGCGCAGGAAGGAATCTAGGCGCGCCAAGGCGTTGCCCTCCTGCCCCGCAATGCGCTCGCCGTCATTCCGCTTTCTCTCCCTGCACGCGGGCCGCGGCCTTGGCTTCGGCGACCTTGGCCTCAGCCAGGATCCGCGCGCCGTCGGGCCCGGCGACTACCAGTTCGAAGTTCTTCTTGTTGGCGGCCTTCATGTACGCTTCCTCTGCGCTGACCAGCCCAGCCTTGAACAGGCGTTCCAAATCACCGTCCATGGACTGCATGCCGGCGTCGCGCTGGGTGGCGATCACCGACGGAATCTGGAAGGTCTTTCCCTTGCGGATGAGATTGGCGACCGCCTCGTTGTTGATCATGATCTCGACCGCGATGACACGCCCGTGCTCGTCTTTGCGCTTGATGAGGTACTGACACATCACTGCGCGCAGGGTGTCGGCCAGCAGAGAGCGCACCTGCGGCTGTTGCCCGGGGGGAAACAGGCTCACCAGGCGATCGACCGTCGTGTCGACCGAGACAGTGTGCAGCGTCCCCAAGACGAGATGGCCGGTCTCGGAGGCCGTGACCGCGAACTGCACCGTGGCCAGGTCGCGCATCTCGCCCACCAGGATGACATCCGGGTCCTGGCGCAAGGTCGCGCGCAGGGCATTTTCGAACGAGTGGGTGTGGGTTCCCAGCTCACGCTGATTGATGAGGCACTTCTTCTGCTTATGCATCACCTCGATCGGGTCTTCCAGGGTGACGACGTGGCGCGAGCTGGTGCGGTTGATGTGGTCGATGATCCCGGCCAGGGTGGTGGACTTGCCCGACCCCGTCGGGCCGCCCACCAGCACCAGCCCGTTCTTCAGTTCGGCAAAGGTCTTCACCACCGGCGGCAAACCAAGTTCTTCCAGCACCGGGATGCGATCCTTGACGATGCGGAACACCGCCGACAGCCCCGGCATCTGGCGAAACACGTTGGCGCGGAAACGCAGCCCCTCGGACTTGAGCGCCAGCGAAAAATCGACGTCGCGCAAGGCCTGCAGATCGGCCACCTGCTTGGGGTTGAGATGGGGCGCGAGGATGGCCTCGATGTCTTCGGAGGAAAACACGTGGCTGGCCAGCGGAACCACCCTGCCCATCTTCTTCATGGTGGGACGCAGGCCACCCGCCAGGATGAGGTCGTCGCCCTCGTTGGAAGCCAGCGCCAGCAGCAGTCGCTCCAGCAGCGAAAGCGAGGCCGTGTCGCTCGCACTCTCGTGCGCGCCGGCCACATTCCAGCGGGCCAGCAGCTCGCGCGCGGCAGCGCGCACGTGGTGATCCGCGTCCTGCAAGAGAGGCAGCAAGGCCGGGGCCTGGCCGGGCTCGTCCAGCGTAGCAAGGCAGGCGATGATCACCAGCTTCATCTCGACATCGGCGGTGGGCAACAGCGCCGCCACCTCGGGCGCGGCCTCGTCGGCTTTCATCGCCTGAAAGGCCTCGACGCAAACCTGCTGCAGTTCGGGCTCTCGCTTCAGCAGATCCACGATGTACGGGATGCTCCGGCGATCACCTATCAGGCCCACCGCCTCGATGGCGCGCTCACGCACCCACCAGTCGGCATCGCTCTGTGCCGCACGCACCAGCGCCCCCAGCGCCGCGGGATCCTTGAGTCGCAACAGCGCATCCACGGCATAGCGCCGGACAATGTCCGAGGGGTCTTGCAGGTAGCTGACCAGGTGGCGCGTGAGCTGCTTGCCCGCCATGGCCACCAGAGCGTCCATCACCCGTTCCCGCACCCACCAGTCCTCGTCACGCAGGTATCGCAAAAGTCGCGGCGCCAGCTCGCCCGTGGGATCGCCCACCTTCTTGGAGATGTCCACGGCCATGCGCCGCACGTTCACGTCCTTGCTGCGCAGGAGCCACAGGATGGTGCGCGCCAGGTCCACCTTACCCGCCAGGGCCAGGTTGGTCAGCACCTCGGCCGCGCGCGTGCGCACGTCAATCTTCGCGAAGGTGAGCGCCCCTACGACCAGAGGAAGAATCTGGTCGTTGCCAATAGCCTCGGCGGTGGCCAGCACCGCCAGCCGGATGGCCTGGGGGCCCGCGTGCAACTTGCGATCGAGAGCGGTCACAGCGCGCGGCGAGCTGAACCGCTTGAGCGCCTCAACCGCAGCCTTGGCCATGTTGAGGTTGGGTGAATCCAGCACCGGACCGATGTGCTCGAAGTACTCGTCCTCCGAGGACAGGGCCGCGAAGGCCATCACCGCCTGCACGGCCACACGCTCTGTGGTATCGCGCAGGGCCGGAGCGATGGCTTTGACCGCGCCCCGCACATCCTTGGCCATCAGCTCGGCGTCGGCCAGGTACTGCAAGGCGTGCACTTTTTCGTTGGCGGAACCCACCGCCAGCACAGACGCCAGCGCCGGTATGGCCACCTGGCGACCGATCGAGACCAGCACATCCATGGCCTCGGTCCGGCCCTGGAAACCGGGGTCGCTGCACCAACTGCTCAGGCTCTGGAAGACGGTAGTGCCCCCGATTTGCTTGAGAATGCCAGCCACGCCCCGGCGCAAGGTGCCGTCAGCTTCCTTGAGCAGCGAGCACAGCTCGACGTGCCCTTCGATACTATTGACCCGCGGGATGAACGGGCCGAGCAGGGACAGGATCTGTCCATCAGCTGCACGCAGAGCTCGGACGTAAGGCAGGAACAGCGCCTTGTCGAGCACCCGCTCGGCCAAGGTGCGGAAAATGAAGCAGCGGTTGGTCTGGTCGCGCGCATCCCCGGGCAAGCCTTTGCTGACCAGCACGCTGAGCAGGCGCTCGATGTCGTCGCG
>PMBY01000159.1 GCA_003153875.1 Myxococcales bacterium
CCGGCGGGCTCCCCACGCGACTAGTTGGCGGCGTAGTAGACGTTCAAACCGTCCAGGTAGAGCGTCGGCCCGGGCGTGCGAATGTCGGCAATGCCGTCCCAGTCCCCGGCCCCAGGTGTGCTGGCCGCCAAATCGCCATTCGAATCGCCGAGGAAGCTGTCGTCCTTGAGCGAAGTGAAGATCGCTGTATCGAAGCCATTGAGGGTTGCCCCGGCGGTGAGTGTCCAGCCATCCCCTTGGCCGAGTTTCACAACCACTCCCGGAGTCAGTGTGAGCGCGGCGTTGATGTCAATAGTCGCGCCCGTGGCGTTGAAGGTATAGGCAACCTCGATGTTGCTCCAAGTTGTCGTGACGTCGATGCTGCCATCAACCTGAATGGCCTGGAAGGTGTTGCTCCAGCTCTGGGCGCCCTGCGTGTAATGGAAGACATTCGTGCTACCCACGGCATAATTGGAATTGGTTAGAACCGGAACTACGTTGGAATAGAACAAGTTCCCGGTTATCGAGACCCCAGTGAGGTTTGGCTGGGAGGCATCGAGCCCCGTGTTATTCGCATAGAACGTGTTGTTTGAAACAGTCAGGTTGTTGGCGTTGAGTTGGAGGCCCGTGTCTCCGTAGCGGAATTGACAAAAGCTGAGAGTGGACTGGTTGCCGGACACGACGATGATAGACCAGTCACCGCCCCCTGGAGACGAAAGGGGACCATCGCCATTGGTGTCTCCACCGGCCAAGTCGTCCTTGAGCGAGGTGAAAACGATTGGCAAGGCGGCGGTGCCGATGGCATTGATCTGGGCGCCCGTGTGAACGTAAAGTTCGGAGTCTTGGCCCAGCTTGACCACTGTGCCCGGCTGAATCGTCAGCGCTGCGGACACGTTCACGGTCGCCCCATCCGGAATGACGTAGACATTGTTCGCCGTCCACACGGTTGGAACCACAATGTTGTCAACATCAACTCGGGTCAGCGTGCCACCAGCGCCCTTCGAGTTACTACCACACGCGACGAGCACGAAAATCGGCAGAGCGCAGAGAAAGGCAAATGATCGTTTCATGGCAAGCTCCTTTTAGATCTGGGCAGCGTACGAGCAGGAGCCCCTGCTGTCAAGAAAACCCAGCGCAGTGCGTTCAACCGCGTCCACCCGGTCGGCGTCGGGAAGTTCACCGATTTCGTGAAGCTTGCGCGCGGCTCAGCCCCTGGGTGACAAGCAACCTCACCCTCCGTTCCCGTGGTCACCCCGTCGCAAGAGCAGGCGCCCCATGTTAAATCCTATTTCGCACCAACCATCTCCCATTCTATGACTGAAGATCTCTCAATCTCCCTTCGAATTTCCGTGTGCCTCTTGGCCATCGCGATGCTGCCTTCCTGTGCCGGGAATGACTCTGGCGGCTCACCCGCAACCGGCGGCTCCCTTACTGCCAGTTCAGCAGGATCAGGCGGAACTACCGAGGCGCCCCCAAGTAGCGCCGCAGGTTCCGGGGGAAGCAGCGAACCCAGTGGCGGCAGTGGTGGCGTTGAACCCCTGGCTGGCTCAGGAGGTTCCGGGGGAACCTCCCTAACTGGCGGCTCGTCTGAAAAGGGCGGCACCGCGGGCGGCTCTAGCGGCGGCACATCGGATACCGGCGGGGCCTCGGCCACAGGCGGCACCGCGAGCACGGGCGGCTCGCGAACCACAGGTGGATCATTGGGCCTGGGTGGTTTGACAGCGGCCGGTGGCAGCAAGTCCTCGGGCGGCTCCAGCGCGAGCGGTGGATCCTCGACAATCGGCGGCACAGCGAGCACCGGCGGCAGCAAGAGCACCGGCGGAAGCTTGGGCGGCTCGAAGCCAATCGGAGGCACCACCGGGGGGACCACGACGGGCGGGACCGCAACAGGGGGAACCGTGACGGGTGGAACCACCAAGACGGGTGGATCCACTGGGGCGGGCGGCAGTACGCACACCGGAGTGTGGAAGGTGATGATGCTTGGCAATTCCATCACCGGCTCCACTTGCTATCCGCAGATTCTGTCGGCGCAGCTCATAGCGGGCAAGCACACGAATTTCCAGTTCGTGGGAACAGTAACCAACAACCAGAGCTGTGGCGCCAATACTCCCAGCGTGAAGACCGAGGGGCATGGCGGGTACGGCGTGACCTATCTGCCGTCGACCAGCACGCGGCCAAAGTGCGCCAAACAACCGCAGGGATGTGGAAGCTACGCCGAGCTGCAGACCTGGGCCGCCGAAGCGCCAGACATCGTGCTGCTGCACTTCGCCACCAACGATGTCTGGGACGGACGTGCCACCAACGAAATCCTGTCGTCTTTCGTCGCTGTCATCACCGAGTTCCGCAAGAACAACCCAAATGTCATCTTCTTTGTTTCCAAGATCATCAAGCTCAGCCCCAGCGGCTGCGGGAGCTGCCTCACCAACGTCGCCGCATTGGCCGCGGCCATTACCCCTGCTTGGGCTTCAACCAATTCCACGGCATCGTCGCCGGTCTACATCATCGATCACTACGACTGCGGCTTCGATCCCAGCACCGACGCCGCCGACGGGGTTCATCCCAACCTGACGGGAGCCACCAAGATGGCAACCACCTCGTACAACGCCCTGGCCGCCAGCGGATATTTCTAGGCGAAGCGGGCCACGCTGGAGACCCGGTGCCCCGTGCGCCAGATCTCGTCCACCATGTCGGGCTTCTCGTGATCCACGCGCACCACCGCCACGCGCTGCTGCTCCTGTTCGAAGGCCGTCACGCTCACCACGCGTACCCCGTGCTTGCGGGCCAGGTCGGTGACGAAGATGAATACGTCTTCGTCATTGCCCACGTCGAAAGTGATGCGCACGCCTGGCACGCCCGCGCCCAAAGCGGCCAGCAGGGCCCGGCAAATGTCCGATCCGGCGATGATGCCCACCACTCGCCCCGCCGAAACCACGGGCAAGGCGTTGATGTT
>PMBY01000022.1 GCA_003153875.1 Myxococcales bacterium
TTGATTCGCTCGGCCTGCTCGATGCGCGCCGTGCGATCGTTGAACACCTCCATCGCGCCCACCGCGCGCCCCTGCGCGTCCAGGATGGGGGTGACCTTGACCCGCACCGGCATCCGGTGCCCGTTCTTGTGGTGCAGGAACGCGTCGATCTGGTCGGACTTTCCGCTGGCCATCGCCTGCTCCAGTGGGCAGCCATCATTGCAGCGGCCGCGGCCGCGTACGTCGGCGTGGCACAGGATGTTGTCCGGGCAGCCGCGGCCCACGACCTCGCTGCGGGTGAACCCAGTCAGCTCCTCCGCGGCCTTGTTCCANNGATCGCTGATGGCAGCCAGCACCGGCTCGCTGTTCGGCGGTGGCTCCTCCTGCTTCGCATCTTGTTTGTGGCTTGCCATGGCTGTGGCTTCTGGGCCTTCGGGTTCGCAACGAAGGATAGCAGGCCTGGCCCGGGATGGTCTCGTGCAGGACGACCTTGTGGAAGCTCGCCGTCTCTTGCAGGCCAGGTGCTATCCTTCAAAAGCGAGCCGCGGTCCAGGAGACGCACTCTATGAAGGATCTTGCATGAACAAGACGATCACACATCGGCTGAAGGTCCTGGCAGCCCTCGCGGGCGGGTTGATGGTTGCCGATTGTGGGGGAAATTCGCGGCCTGGCTCGCCCCCTGGGACAGGCGGAGCGCTGTTCACGGCAGGCACGGCGGGGTCATCCGTCGCAACCGGGACTCCCGATGCGGCTGCCGGGGGCGTGGGTGGGTCGAGGGATGCCGACTCTCCGCGCGCCGAGGTAGCGGCACCGGCCCAGTGTCCTGCGCCACCCGCCGGCGCTCCGGCTGATGCGATCGCAGCAATCAATGCTGAGAACGCCGTGCGCGTGGGCATGGGAATTCCCTGCGCCTCGTTGGTCCTGACCTTGTGCACCTCCGCGCTGAATCACTGTAACTACTACACCACCAACCAGGGCAGTGCGACCTGCCAGGCCGCCAGTTCACACAGTGAGATTGCCGGATGCCCGCAATTCACTGGCGCGGATCCTGGCGCGCGCATCAAGGCCGCTGGATACACGGGCATGGGCTGGGCCGAGTGCATGGCGTACCTGGATGATCCGGCAGGCGCGGTGAAGACCTTCATCGATTCGGTCTACCACCGCACGGCCATCCTCTCGCCTTGGTACCGCGACATGGGCTACGGCGGTGGAACCGGCTGCGACACCATCGACTTCGGCCCTGGCACCGCCACCGCGAAGACCGTGACCGCGGTCTATCCCTACGACGGCCAGGCTGGCGTGCCGCTCTCATTCAACGGCGCGCAAGAAGGGCCAACGCCACCTGTGCCTTCAACGGGGTGGCCAAGCGGCTATCCCATCACCCTCTATGGCCAGGGCATCACCGTCAGCAGCCACCAGATTGTTGTTGACGGCAGCACGACTGCGCTCGCGCATCAGTGGCTCGACGGCGACAGCACGCTCGGGTCAACGGCCAAGGTGCTCTACACCGACGCGCCACTCACCGCCAACACCACCTACCGGGTAACCATCACCGGAACAACCTCGTCGGGCAGTGTCAGCTTCGATTGGAAGTTCACCACCGGCGCGGCAACAGGCGGCGGCCGCCGCGGGTAAGGTCCCTTACGGCGCTGAAGTGGGTTCCTCGACTTGCGGTCTCGACGCCTTGCCGACGCTAGCGCGGATAGGGATGGGCATGAAGGTCAGCACGAAGCTAACCACGACAGTCCAGAAGAGGAGTGCACGGCTTTGCGGCAGTGGGCGGTCGTCAACGGGCGGATGATCGATCCCACCGGAGAGCCGCTTGAGAAGCCCCAACATCACGTACCACATCAGCCATTGCATTCCGGCGAGAGTGGCGGCCCACCAAGCCGAAGCACTGTCCGAAATGCCTGAGCTCGCAAGTTCGCGGCTCGTCGTTCGGTAGACCATGAAGGCAACAGCTACCGAGAGCGGGAGGAGCATCTTGCGTAGAAACTGGCTGGCGCGACCGTAGCTGTTGCCAAAGAACGCGATGGCCACGTGCCCGCCGTCGAGCTGGCTGATGGGGATCAAGTTGAGCATAGTGACGAACAGACCTGCCCAGCCAGCGAAGGCGATGGGATGAAGGTTGACGTCGATGCCATGGCCGGGCAGCCAGGCGCCGCAGACGAGCCGTTTGAGCACGGCATAGATGAGCGAATTGCCTTCTTGCATTCCACCCTGGATTGGGACGACCTGGGAAAGGTGTAGGCCATAGGCGAGCACCGGGATTGCTACGACGAGACCGGCCAAGGGGCCGGCGGCTCCGATGTCGATCAGCTTGCGGCGATCCGTGGTGCGCGATTGAAGGATGACGGCGCCCATGGTGCCGAAAAGGCCGATAAACGGCGGCAGCGGTACGAAATATGGCAACGATGCTGGGACGCGGTGAATGCGGGCCGCGATGTAGTGCCCCATCTCGTGGCAGAGCAAGATGGCCATAAGCGGAAGTGAGAAGCTGAGCCCGTCGGTCAGCGGAAAAATGCCGGAACTGCCGTGCTGCATGACCGCCCCCTGGATGGTGGTCGTGAGCAGGGTGGTGAGGAAGAGCGCGATATTCAGGATGGGCATGGTCTTGTTTTACTCGCACGCATCGCCTCGCGCACGGGCGCGGAAGGCATTGCGGCGTGGGTAGGAGGCAGGGTCGAGCGTGCTGCCCAGTTTGGCCAAGAGAGCGCGCGCCTCGCTGGTGAGCTGGGTCGGAATTTCCAGGCTGATTTGGACGTGGGCGTCTCCCCGCGCGCCACCGGCGGCGCGTGGCAGGCCCTTGCCGCGCACGCGGAATACGCTGCCAGGCTGCGTGCCAGCGGGGATCTTCATGCGTACCCGGGCGCCTGGCAGTGGAATTTCGATCTCGGTGCCCAGGGCAGCCTCATCGACCGAAAGCGGCACGTCGCACACAAGGACATCGCCCTCGACCCGGTAGTACGGGTCAGGTTTCACGCGCACGATGACGTGTAGATCGCCAGCGGGCCCACCGCGCCGCCCGGGCGAACCCTGTCCGGCCACGCGCTGGGTGTTGCCTTTGTGCGAGCCCGAGGGGATGCGCACCGTGAACACGCGCTCTGCCTCGGCAAGCCCGGCACCCGCGCAGGTCTTGCAGCGCACGCGTGCGATCTCGCCCGCGCCGCCGCAGGCTTGGCATTCCCGCCGCGCGGAAAGAAATCCGGCCTTTTGACGGGAAAAGCCCTGGCCCTCGCAATGCGTGCACGCGACCAGACCGGCGGCTCCGCCTTCGGCGCCGGTGCCGCGGCAGTCCGGGCAGTCGCTGGTACGGGTGAAGCGGATCTCCTTTTCGCACCCGAGCACCGCCTCGTCGAAACTCAGCTCCAGGGTGTAGCGCAGGTCCTGCCCGGCCGCGCGCTTGCGTCCCGTGCCGAAAAGGTCGCCGAAGATGGCGTCGAAGAAATCGGTGACCTTGCCCAGGTCAGCCTCGGCGCCAAAGGGCATGTCGCCGGTGATGCCGCCGAAACGGTCGTAGTGAGCTCGCTTGCCCTCATCGCCGAGCACGGCGTAGGCCAGCGAGACTTCCTTGAACCGCTCCTCGGCCGCGTGGTCGCCGGGGTTGCGGTCGGGATGGTGCTGCAAGGCGAGCCGCCGGTAGGCGGCCTTGATCTCAGCCGCCGTGGCCTGGCGATCGACGCTCAGGACCTCATAGGGATCGCGTGCAGGCGCGCCTCGCATGCGGCAGACTACGAACTTCCGCCCGCGCCGGAGCCGCCGGAGCTCGCCGAGCCACCTTGTAGGGTCAGGAAGAGCGCGTGGGCCTCGGTTTCGAGGCGGCCAAGCGATTCCCGCAGGCGCGTGACGTTGTCGGCCTCGGATTCGACGACGTACTTGCACTCGTCGAGGGCGAGCTGGAGTCGCTCGCGCGCGATAGGGTCCAGCCTTTCGCCGTATTCCCTCACTGTGTTTTCGGTGCCGTAGATGAGGGTCTCCGCGTTGTTGTGCAGGTCGGCCAGTTCCTTTTTCGCCTGATCGGCCATGCGGTTGATATCCGCGTCGGCGATGAACTGCTTGATCTCGTTCTCGGTTAGCCCCGAGGTCGGCTGCACGATCAC
>PMBY01000446.1 GCA_003153875.1 Myxococcales bacterium
ACTTGGCGCTGAACTGCCGTCGGCGTGCCTTGGGGTCCACCTCGACCTCCGGAATGATATCCGTCTGTGCTTGGGTCATCGCGCGACTTCTTTGCTCCGCCCTCTACTCTAATTTCCACGGCGGCCACTGTCTCACTCACGTTGGCACAGAGGGAGCTGGCCGACAGCCAGCATGAGGAAGAGCTTACGCCATGGGCGAGGGTTCGCTATACTCGCGGGCCTTGACGGAGACCTAGCTTGAGCACTCGATCAGAACCGAGCCAAGACATCGCCTCATTCGATGTCTTCGATACCCTCCTTGTTCGGTCCGTCCCATCGCGGGAGGCGGTCTTCGCGATCGTCGGGCGGAATCTCGGCTCCATGACGACTCTGTCGTCCGAGGAGTTCAGCGCGGCGCGGATTAGAGGAGAGGAGCGTGCCCAAGACACCACACCCAGAGAGGAAATCACGCTCCACGAGATCTACCAAGCGCTTGCCGCACAGGGAGCGATCCGGCCAGAAGACACAAGACGCGCGGAGGCCGTCGAACTCGATGTCGAGGCATCGCTGCTCAGACCGATCGCCACGGGAGTGCGTCGGGTCGAGGACGCACGCGCTTCGGGACGGCGGGTGATCTTCGTCTCCGACATGTACTTGCCCGCCGCCTTCATCAAGGCGCAGCTAGATCGCCATGGCATCTGGAGGGATGGAGACGGCTGCTACGTGTCCTCGGCGTTCGGCAAGCGGAAACGCGACGCAAGCTTGTACCGCGAGGTCATCGCTCGCGAGGGCGTCCTTGCGTCTCGCATCCTGCACACCGGCGACAATCTCGTATCCGACGGATTTCAGGCGCGAGCGGTGGGGCTGCGAGCCGAGCTGCAGCCGCAGGGTAGGCTGAACCGATACGAGCGCATCCTCGATGAGCACGAGTCTGCCAGATGCCCTCTCAACTCGGCGATGGCTGGAGCAGCGCGACTTGCGCGACTGCAGCTGTTGGAGGATTCGCGTTCACACGCCGGCGTGCTCGATGTCGCCACAGGCGTTGCTGCGCCCACCCTCACCGCGTTTCTGATCTGGCTGCTGAGCGAGGCGAAGAAGAGGCACCTCCGCCGCCTATATTTCCTCTCACGCGACGGGCAGCCGCTTGCCGAGATGTGCGCTCGACTTGTGCAGAAGCTTGGGCTCGCCGTCGAGTGCCGCTACATCTACGCGAGCCGCCAGGTCTGGTGCAAAGCCGCAACGATTGAGCCGAGTGCCTCGAACCTCGACTGGGCTTGGGTCCACACGGTCGATCTTTCCATCGCCGACCTATTGGGACGCATGAGCATCGCGCCTGCCGAGGTTGCGGACTCGCTGGCAGCTCTTGGTTTCACGGGCGCGGACTACGCGCGTAACCTCGCGCTTGACGAGCGTCGCCACTTGCGCGGCCTCATCGGCTTTCCTGCCGTCCGGGCTCTCATCCGCGAGCGTGCTGTCGAAACACGCGAGTTGTTGCTGGACTATCTCCGTCAAGAGGGCCTCGTTGGATCGGGCGACCACTATGGCGTCGTCGATCTTGGCTGGCACGCCAAGATGCAGGACGCGCTATCGGTGCTGTTGAATTTGGCTGGTGAGCCGTCCCCTCCTTGGTTCTTCTTCGGCCTCGAGAACTATAGCGATGCGGTCGACCCCTCGCTGCGCCAGGCCTACTTCTACGATCGGCCTCGCCGCGAAGGATTGCTTGACGTCGTGCCGGATCTAACGTCACCGCTAGAGGCGTTCAGCTGCGCAGATCATGGAACGCTCGTTGCCCTGGCCCGAGAAACGGGCGGGACGCATATCATTCCCGTTCTCAACCCATCGGGTCCGGAGTTCGCGGGCCTCCAGTCGATGCGTCGATCCTACGCTGGTTTCATCGATCATCTCGATGTGAGTAATGTGGAGATTTCCGTGGACCAGCGGTGGGCGGTGGCCAAACTTCTTCGGGCGTTCTGGATCGCGCCTACCCGCCACGACGCCGAGGTCTGGGGTCGCGAGTTCCGCTGGGAGGACGGATTCGGCGGCAGGGCCACCTGGCGGCCCATGGCTGACAGCTATCACCTGGGGGATCTGTTTGCCGCAGCGCACACAGGGCGCCGTCCCCGCTCAAATCACGTTCTTTGGCATGAGGCTTCACTGGCGCTGACCCCGTTCTACCTCGCCCTCCCACTGAAAGTGATCCTGCGTGTTCGAGCTGTAGTTCCTGACCGCAAACGACGGTGACACGGCCAAGGCCGGATTGATCTCCGCCGACGGCAGGCACGTCTGACCTGCCTCTTCCCAAGCACTTGATCGTTCTATAGCGTCATCAACTTGCGCCGTCATCCTGTCGAGGCAGCTGAGATGATCCGACGGCAACATCCTCGCGTGCTAACCTGCGCACTCACGGGCAGGACAACTTTTTGAGCACACTGCACCGGCAACTCGGAGGCCACCATGAAGATTTTCTACGCGGAAAACGTCGCGCTCGCGGCGCTGCTTGCTGCTGTCGCAGCCTGCACAGGTACCACCAAAGGCAGCACTGGCAAAGTCGTTGAGATCCCCTGCACACCGAATTGCAGCAACGGGGCCTGCTCCGACAACGGCTGCGGCGGTACGTGCAGTCCTTGTAGTGGGGACCACGCCACACTGTACCTGTATCCATCTTCTCTGAGCGTCCCCGTCGGGGCCTACCAGACCGCGACCGCCATCATCGTGGGCGTGAGCGACAAAACCGTCACATGGACAACCGATGGCGGCACCATCGTAGGCACCAATCCTTGCGTCCTCAATGAGCCGTGCACCGTAGCTCTGTACTCGGCCACGCCGGGAACCTTCCATTTGACCGCCACCAGCAACGCCGAAACCAAGGTCTCGGCGAGCATGACCGTCGTGTTCACGAGCGCTCCCGTCCCCGTTACGGCACACCCGAGGCTGCTCGTCACGCCGGCCATGCTCGATGGCTTGCGCACCAAAGCGACCCAGAGCAATCCTATCTATCAATCCCTCCTTTACCGCGCGAATCTTGCACTCGACAAGAGCAACAGCTTCCATTGGAATTGGTCCTGCCCCAGTATCACCGGGGGGACGGGGGGCACCGGGTTGCCCGCCAGTTCCGACGAACCGAGCATGGCTAGCCAGTGGTTAGAGCACGATGCTTTCCTATTTGCTTTCTTGTCGCTCGTCGCCCCGACCGATACTGAACGGCACCAGTGGGGCTGCTATGGGCACGATCTCTGGATGTACTCCATGAGTTTGACCGTCAAAGGCGTGTCCGGCATGGAGATGCAAAATGGAAACCGATGGTCCGATTCCGCGCAAGCCTTCACGTTGACGGCTGACTGGCTGAGGGGCAGCGGCGCCCTCAGTGACAGCGACTGGCGGACCACCCATGACTTCTTTGCCTTCGTCATTCAGCGTGTCCTGCGAAACCTCTCCGGCAGCACCGCTCCCGTTGCCAAGTACAACGACATCTCGGAGCTCCAATCGAGTCCTGAGAGCCGTTGGGATCTGACCGCCATGCGCGCCATGGGCAACAACTATACGTTCGCCAAGCTCCTCTATCTGGTGGCCGCAGGCCTCACCTTCGACGACACCCCAGCAGACGATCCGGCGTTGAGCAACACCTGCGGCGCCGACCGCCATACCGTGTGCGCATCGGACTACACGGCCGGTTCGCTCCGAGCGTACTGGGATTATCTCACAGGGGCCATGCTTTACAAAGAATGGGGCCACTTGGAAGATCCAGTCGTGACTTGGAAGGCCTATGATTCCAAGTGGGGTAATGTTCCTACCCCGCCCATGTGCGCGTCCCAGGACACCCCTTTGCACCCTTGCCTGGGTGATGGTCGCGGTGGCGAATCCGTCGAGGGCAGCTGGTACCGCAGCACGCTCTTCAGGTTCCGCTATGCTTTGAATGCTATCCAGTCGGCCGGCTACAACGATCCCGTACTCTATGGACCCCAGTTGTCGCTGGTCACATCGAGTTGGTGGGACCTGAACCACGTGGCCGAGACCGAGTTTCTCACCGGCAGATCTGGAAAGAATGCTGCTTTCAACTATTGGATGACAGGCGACTCGAACTCTTATTACAGATTCCCATCAGACTACGCCGAGCTTTCATCCATGCTCGTTTCCGACTCGTACACAGGGAGGTCCGATCGGGCGAGCGGCTTGCTTTGGACCATCCTCAATTCAGCCTACGGAGGGCCGGTGGAAAATGAAGTCGCCTGCTCTGGGTACTGCGGATTCTTGAGCGAGCTCAACAACGACATCGCAAGCATGGTCGCCATGGATCTCTTCATCGCCTTGCCCGCGGGCGACCCGACAGCAACGGATTCGCTGCCCCCTGACCCGCGCCCGTCGATGCCACTCGACTTCTACGATGCCGGCAACCAACATATCCTCGCACGCAGCGGTTGGACCGGGGATGACGTGGCGTTCTCCTACTACTGTCCGAATACGTTGATCGACCACGAACATTCATTCTGCGGCCGCTTCGACATCTTCAGAAAGGGGGAGTACATCACCAAGGGCCGGAGCGCATTCAACGACTACAACCAGAACATGACCGTGGCTTCCCAGAACAACACCGTGAGCATCCAGAACCCTCGCGGCAAGCTGCCTGCCTCCGATGAATGGGGGTATCCGGCGCTCTATTACGGCGGCCAACTCTGGCATGCCGAGCAGGACAGCATGTCGCCCCTGCTGCACGCGGAGCTACCTTCTTACGTGGCGGCCTTGGTCGACATGACTGGTTTCTACAATGGCGCACCTCAAGGTTCATTCTCTTCGTTCAATGCGGTCAGTCATGTTTCGCGCTCCTTGTTGTACCTGCGCGCCCCGAACCAGGTTGTTTTCTACGATCGCGCGGAAACGGATGGGGCTGGATTCAAAGAAGTGCACGTGGTGACCACGGGAAAGATCGACTTTCCGAGCGCCACGATCGCGCACTGGAAGACCCAGTCAGGTGGTCAGGATGTCTATCTTACGAGCCTGCTGCCAACCGATGCGGCCATAAGCGACGCCCCGCTCATCGCCAGCACTGCGACGGTACAGGCGGACGATTGGGAAGTTGTAAGCACGGTGAAGGTCAGCGCCGCAACCTCGCCCAGCGCGCGCTTTCTCACGGTTCTTGAGTTCGGCGACGTGGGGTTGTCGCGAAGCGCGACGGCGTCCGTGGCATCGACCGCAGGCACAGCCTTCGAGGGTGCAAAGGTGGGGAATTCCTTGGCCATGTTCAAACGAGACTGGAACGCCACCTTCATCTCGGTCACCTATTCACCGGCTGGCGCCACCAATCACTATGTGGCAGACCTGAAGCCGAGCCACGGCTACGTTGTGACCCAAGCCGGGACACCTATGCAGGTCATGAGTGACACCGCGGGCGTTGTTTCCTTCACTGCCCTCGGGACTGGCGACGTCACCGTGGCCGACCCTGGCTAGGCCTGTGTCTGCTCGATGTCCACGCCTCGAGCAACAGGCTTCACCGCGTCGCCGTCTAGAACCGCGCGTAGACGAAGCTCTTCGCGTCCGCGCCGTGAAACGCAAACAGATACACCATCACAGCCATGATGACCGCGCGCGCCCAGGGCGCCCTGAGGGGCAACAGAGCACGCCCCACCCTATCGTGTTCAGCCGGTTCGCCACTTCGGCGCTGGCAGGCCCCGCCCACAGCAACCATAACGATGAGGCCCAGCGCAAATACCATTTCGCCGGCAGGTTGCCGCAGGAATAGCGTTTCAGCAACGTGCTCGGCTCGGAGGAGCGACACCACGCTGGCCGGCAAGCCAACAACGGTTTGCGCTACAATGCGGAAGGCTTGACCAACTGAGTTGGCTCGAAAGAAGACCCAAGCGATACAAACCAGGTGAAAAGTCACGAACACTTGCCAATACCGCAGCCGCGCTGACGCCTGTATCTTGAATCTCTTGTACAATTGACGTTGCCACGGCTTGTAGAGAACGAAACTGGCCATGTACAGGCCATGCAAGACTCCCCACACAACAAAGCACCAAGTGGCACCGTGCCAAATGCCCGACACCAAGAACGTCACCACCAATGCCGCAGGCGTGCCCCACCGAGGGCTATTGCGCCATCCCATCTGTAGTGGCTTGAAGATGTAGTCAAGGATCCAACTGGAAAACGATATATGCCAGCGCCGCCAGAAATCGGCGATGGACGTCGCAAAATAGGGCGCATTGAAGTTTTCTGTCAGTCGGATACCGAAAAGACGCGCTGCCCCGCGTGCCATGTCGGTGTAACCTGAAAAATCAAAATACAACTGCGCCGCGAAGAAATACGTCGCAGTGAGCAACGGCAGACCGCGAAACTGGTCAACGTCGCCGTAGACCACGTCGACAAACACAGCCAAGCGATCAGCTACGACCACCTTCTTGAACAGGCCCCACGCAAACAGTCGCATGCCAGACGCAAGATCGGCGAGTGATAGTGCCGGCGGATCCCGCAATTGCGGCAACAGATTCTCTCCACGCTCAATGGGCCCCTGGACGATCTTCGCGAACAGGGCCATGAAAATCGCAAAGCGGCCAAAGTGGCGTTCGGCCGGAATGATCTCGAGATAGACATCGATCAGGTACGAAATAGCCTGAAACGCATAGAATGATACCCCCACCGACACAAAAACCGGCGCACGCACCGTCAGACCCGATGTCCCCCAAAGTCCCCAAAGGAAGTTTAGGTTCTGAGCGACAAAGCCGGAGTATTTGAGCACAACCAGCGGCGCAACGACGATTGCCACTCCGAACCACAACAGCGCCCGCCGCCGTGTTGGGGTGTGCGCGTGTTCGATGGCCAGACCGAAACCAAAAGACGCTCCTGTCACCAGCAGCAGGACGCCGAGCAGATACGGCACACCCAGGGATGCATAGAAGACTATGCTCACTATCAGCAAGGCCAACCAACGCAAACGCGGCCCCAACGCCCAGGCCAGCAACAAAGCGCAAGGTAGAAACACCGCGAAGGTGAAGGAATTGAAGGCCATTTCCGTAGAATATCCGCGCGCGGTTAGCCTGGCCCGATCTTCTTGTCAACCAGGGATTGCAACTGACCAATATTCTTCAGACGGATGATCTCCATGGTCTGAAAGCGAATCTTGTATTCGCTTTCCACAGCAGTGATGATCTTCACATGCGATAGTGAATCCCACCCTGGAACTTCGCTGGCGGTTGTTTCGTCGGTCACTTCCCAGTCGTCAAGTTCGAGCTGTCGAAGAATGGTCTTCTTGAGGCGGTCTGCTATCATGTCTCGTCTCCCTAGGTCTTCCAGGACAATTCTGTCAATGCGCGGGTTTTGTTGGCGGACCGCGACGGCTTGCCGGCTGAGCTCTTGATCAGCCACCGCCTTGGCACCAAATACACGCGCGCGATGGTCACATCCATTTGCATACCTGCCTTAAGCACCGCCATGCGAACAGCCTTGCGGTCAGCCTCGATCTCGGCGTCGGTTTCGGCCACCACGCAGAGCACTTCCGTGCCGCTGGCGTCGTCGTCAGCGCCAAAGGCGATCACGCGTCCTGGAACGACCCCGTCAACCCCTCCCACGACATCTTCAACATCCTCGGGATAGACGTTGTTGCCCGCGACGATGACCACGTCCTTCTTGCGGCCGATGACGTAGCATTCGCCGTCATGCATGAAGCCGTAGTCGCCTCCGTAGTACCAACTGTCGGCTAGAACCTCTGCGGTCTTTTCGGGATAGTTCCGATAGCCGTCGAACAACGACACGGATGAAATGGCAATTTCGCCGACTCGGCCGGACGGGACTTCGTGCCGATGCTCGTCAACCACCCGCACTTGGCACCCCGAAATCACAGCCCCTGAGGACACGCACCAACGCGTGTCCTCTGTCCCGGTCGCAATGACGACGTTGCCTTTTGCCAGCTCACCCCGCAAGACAGGCAGTACCCGTGCCTCTTGACCGGGTCGGGTCTGTGTCACTGCATACGTGGTTTCGGCCATGGCGTAGCAAGCAGCCAAGGCCTCGCGGCGCAGGCCATGCGGAGCAAACCGCGCGTGAAATTTGTTGTGGCTGTCGGCACGTACCGGCTCACTGCAATTGATGACCATCCGGAGAGATTCCAGATTGACACTCACCAGGTCGTCATCATGAATCCGGTCGGACATGAAGTTGTAGGCAAAATTCGGCAGCCAGCTCAGCGTGCCGCGCTCGCGCGTCACTGCCTCCAGCAGTAAGACGGGAGCGGAAACCCATTCAAATGGGTCGAGCTGCACCAAGGGAACTCCGAAGGTCAACGGCAAGTAGAAGGCCGCGATGAGCCCCATATCGTGGTAAAGTGGCAACCAACTGACGATCTTGTCTTCAGGCCCAAGGGCAATGGCCTCGGCATAGCGTTTGACATGTTCGAGCACGGCCTGGTGACTCAGGACCACAGGTTTCTGCAAGCCCGTGGTGCCCGAAGAATGCTGCAGGAGCACGGGATCGGTCGTGGCTGCGGGCGAATGATCGATGATCGTACGGTTCTGCAAGATTGGATTTGCACACCATTCGAGCGGAAACAAGACGTCGCGGATGGTGCTGCCCTCGGTAGTGACCAGCGGGCGAACAATCGGATCCAGCTCACGTTCCGTCAAAATGTAGTCCAGACCGGAACGCAGGGACATGCCCTGAAGGCCCTGACGAAATTTGTCGGGATGGAGGCGTGGGTTGGGATAGGCAAGAATCGACGGCAAGGCGCCCAAGGCGCTGACCGCCATGTACGTCGGATAGAAGAGCTTGTTGTGGCGAATAATCAGTGCGCACACCTGGCCGGGTTTGATGCCGCGGCTTTGCAGTTCGCTCGCCACTTGCGACGCCGCCGCCATGAGCGCACTCCACGTCCAACGAAAAGGATCCTCGCCAGCGCACCAATGGATGATGGCATCTCGGTCAGGTGTGGCTTCGGCGTGGTGGCGCCAATGGTCCCAAACCAGGCCGTTGGTTGCCAGGGAGAAAGTGGAACTGGTCATGGTCGTGCCCCTTGTGGAGTCGTGGCCGTTGCAAAGACGAGACGTTCAACTTCGTCGCCAAGTAGGCGCGCCACAGCGGCGGCGCCCTTCTCGGTAAAATGCGAGAAATCTGCAAACAATTGCGGGTTCTTACCAAGCGCTCGATCGACGTCAACCGCAGGCACTCCACGCGCGATGGCCGTGTCCATCACCACACGGTTGACGGTTCGCTCGAAGTCCAGGATGACGGCATCGGTGGCCTTGGGATAGAACACCCGCAAAGCGACCAGTTGTTCACGATCGGCGTCGGACAAAGGGTCCCCAAAACGGTTGGCATGGGTCAGCAACAGCGCGCGCGCGCCAGATGCCTGAATGGTGGTCAATAGGTTTGTCAGATGTTCTTGAAACAACGCCACCCGATCGGCAGGCGACTGGGTCCATACCCAGTCGGGCCCGTGGCGACGAACTTCGCGACGGATATCGAGCTGGCGAAACCAAGTCTGCAGCCACCCAGGCAAGAAACTCTTCAGTGCGATCTTGGCCTTGCGCCGTAGGCGCGATGCAAAATGTGGCACCGGGCTCGCAACGTCGCCGCCTGTCAGACGCGGAGCATCTTCGTCCAGGTAAAACTGGGGGGACGGATAGAACAGCACCACATCCGGAGCCAGGTTGTGCAACCGTGTCTTCATTTGGTAGTCGATACGCGGGGGCGACATGCCCATGCAGGCGGCGTTCAGTACCTGAAATTGAGCGGGGTGCCTCTGGTCAAGCACGTCCTGCAATTGCGCTGGAAACTCTTGACCCGCCGGTTCGTAGAGCCCAAAGGTCTCCGATGCCCCAACCGTCATGATCCGGATGATTCCCGTGGGCTTCTGTTCACTAACCTCCGGCCCGCGAAAGCCGAAGCCATTGAGACGCCACTTCTCGAATTGGGCATGCGGTCGACACCGACGCCCCAGCGAATCGTTGACCGTGAGTTGATCGTTCGAGTAGTCACCCCAGAAAGGCGCGTCCCAGCGAACCAGGTCGTCTACCCGTGCACAGATTTCCAGCACGCCGAGGAAGAGAATTCCAAGCGCTGCAAATCGGAATGCACGTCGCACCAAGCCACGAGGCATGGTCAGTAGAGTGCCACAAGGCCAGCCAGCGCGTGACTACCGAAATGCGAAAAAACCGACGAACGGGCATCGCCCCTTGCGGATTCGAGTCGCCCTCCTGGCGCTCAGGCACAGCTGTTCAGTCTCAAGGTTCCGTGGCATAGTGACCGGCCTAGTCTGGTATCAACACGCTCGGGAAAGGTCACGTAGCATGCTCAAGAGTTTTCTTGCGAAAGTCGAAAGCCGAGAGGCCACGGTCGGGGTCGTTGGTCTCGGGTACGTGGGATTGCCGCTCGCCATAACCTTCGCACGTGCCGGGTTCAAGGTCATCGGCTTCGATATCGACGCGCGCAAGCCCGCGTGCATCCAAGACGGCAGGTGCTATCTCGAGCTTATCAAACCCGAGGCATGGATGGACCTGGTCAAGGAGGGACGCCTTGCGGCCACAACCGATTTTTCGCGCTGCCGCGAGGTGGACGCAGTCCTGGTTTGTGTGCCCACGCCGCTCAACGAGAGTCGGGAGCCCGATCTGAGCTTCGTCGAGAGCAGCGCCCGCTTGGCTCGAAGCTGCAAGCGGGCCGCGACTTCTTTCTGGTGTTCAGTCCCGAACGCGAGGATCCGGGCAACCCACAGTTCGGCAACAGGAACATCCCCAAAGTCGTGGGTGGCCTAACCAAGGACTGCATGGACGCCGGCTGCGCCCTGTACAGCGCAGCCGTCGAGCAAGTCGTCCCGGTGCAATCAACGCGTACCGCAGAGATGGTCAAGCTCTTTGAGAACATTTACCGAGCGGTGAACATCGCGTTGGTCAACGAAACGAAGATGGTGTGCCATCGTCTCGACATCGACGTGTGGGAAGTCATCAAGGCTGCATCGACGAAGCCATTCGGTTTCCAAGCCTTCTGGCCCGGACCAGGGTTGGGCGGTCACTGCATTCCCATCGACCCCTTCTATCTGACCTGGAAGAACGTGGACTACGACCTGGTGGCCCGGACAGCTGATCTGGTGGTCGACTCACGTCACGTTGTGCCCAAGGACCGAGGCAACGTGATTGAAGCCTGATGTCGTTGCCCAGACTTCTGCTTGGTGTGCAGGCCAGTCCAGCAATTTGGAAAGGACTAGCGAATGATCGGTCCAGTGACACGTATGAAGTTCGAGTTCGAGGATTTGTTGCGCTTCAGCACCATCACTCGGTCCTTGACCTCGCGCTGGCTGCAGGGCCAAGCCATGCGTATTCGTGGCACCGATGACCTGCAGCGGATCCTACGCATTAAGAAACTCTGCTCAGCGGCAACGCTCACGCGCGATCCCGAACACCGGAGCAAGCTTGAGAACCTGATCCATTCCACCGTCGGGGAACTCAGCGGACAGAAGATCGACTGGACGCCGATCTACCCCAGGGTGGGGGACAGGAAGGTCCAAACCGCGGCGATTCTCAAACCATGGGTGAGTCCGCGCGAACGAGGTGTTCTTCTGATCTCCTTCGAAAGGCAGTGGATCAAGCTGCTTCACTTTGATTGCGCCAGCGCAGTGCAGGAACGGTACATCCTGGTGCTTGGACCAAGCTGGACCCCGCCGCATAGTTGTGGGGTCACCGCATTCCCAAGCATGTACCCGGACCGCATGTTCTCCACCATCAGCCACGACAACGACATGGACACTTTGCCGCGGCTGTCGAAGAAGATCACCCCGGTGCAACTGCTGGCATCCAACTGGGTCGTCCCCGACGAGTTCCTCCCGCTTCCTCGCGAACAACGCGATGTCGATATCGTCATGGTCGCGACTTTCGGGAAGTACAAGCGTCACCACGCATTGCTCCGCGCTCTGAGCCGCATGCCCAAGACTATCCGGGTGCTCCTGATCGGAACAAACGGTGACGACCTGGACGCTGACGGAATCCGTGCCCTCGCCCGAGCCTGGGGCGTCGAAGACATGTTGGTGGACGTTCGTGGCGAGGACTACGCTGGAACGACGCGGGCGTTTTGCCGCGCGAAGATCAGCGTGATCATGTCGAGGCGAGAGGGCTCATGTCAGGCGGTCGTGGAATCCATGTATGCCAATACCCCGGTCGGTATCCTGAGCGATGCCGAGCTGGGTTCACGCAAGTACGTCAACGAGCATACCGGGGGACTCCTGCGAGGGAAACACCTTGGCGAGGACATCTTGGCCTTGCTGGATCGTTCTCATTCCATGTCGCCGCGGGATTGGGTTATGGACCATCGACTGTCCTGCTATGACAGTACGCGCATACTCAATGACACGATTCGAGACCAAGCCCTTGCGGACGGTGAAGAATGGACTTGCGACATTGTCCCCCACGCTTGGAATCCGTATCCTGAGATCGTTCTGCCCCGAGATAAGGAATCTCTGCGGCCAGAATACCGCGATTTTCACACGCGCTACGGTCTTGGGATTGGCTTTGACCAAAAGCGCTGGGAATGATCAGCCCACCGTTGCCCTCTGTTCCAGTGCGTTGTTGCGGGATGCCGCGCAAGCCATGTGTCCTCAGAATCTGGGCAAGCACAGTCTAGACCGGCGGGCTGAGCTTGGGACCCGACGATCCTGAGGTCTCTAGCTCCTAGCCTCTGGCCGCGCGAGGTACGGTTCGTCGCAGTACCAGCGCCCAAAGTTTCTTTAGCTCGCCCATGCTTACGAGGCCGATACCCAGACAAATCAACGGGTAGCTCACGGCTCCCACCGCGAGCGGAACTGCGATGTTCAGTTTCCGCGCTGGAAGGACCAACAGACCCATCAGGGCACTCGCCCCCACCAAACGCACGAGCCTAGACCAAGACACGATCGGGCGAACAAATTTGCGCCGGATGTGGTGTCGAAGAAGTACCAGGGAAACCAGCGTGGCAGCTAGGTTGGCCCACGCTATCCCTCGTTCGTGGAAGTAGGGAATTAGGGCCAAGTTGAACAGTACCCCTAGGGGTGTGACGATGAGGGCGATCCTCGCCCCTTTCTTTTCCTCATGAATCGCGCCCAGAGTCCAAAACTGGAGTGACGCTAAGAATGTTAGAAAAAGTCCCCAACTGAGAATCACAAGTACTGGAATGGCAGACAGGTACTGGCGGCCGAATAGCAGCACTACAATCGGTTCCGCAAGGATCGTTGTGCCCACCGCAATCGGCAGACCAGTCATGAACAGGTATTCGAAGTATCTTCTGAATAGCTGTGCGGCCTCGTCAGGGGAGTTTTTGTGCAGGATGGCCAGCGTCGGGAAAATGGCCGTACAAATTCCGTCAGGGAAGACCAGCAGACGATCGATCAGGGCGGTGGCGGCACCGTAGGCCCCGACTGCCGCAATTCCCCCGAACAGAGGGAGAAGCGACACCCCCACTTTCGAGCATACTATCGACACCAGCGAGGGATAGAAAAAGTGCATCCCCTCAACCAAGCCCTTCCACAGGAAGCGTCTATCCACGATGAATCTTGGGGAACCGATGACCTTGCGTGCGTAGTACCAGCTCACACCCACCGTCAACAGGGAGCCGAGCACGTAGCTTAGAGTCAGGCCGATCAGGCCGAACCCCAGTAGCAAGACCGCAACGGACAGAACCGTGAGAATGAAGCCTCCCACGAAGCGAGCGTAGGCCACATAGCGCATGTTCTCGAACGCTTGAAACACGTCCTGCAGCGTGCCCACGATGGTTTCGCTGAGCATCGTCAAGGACGCCAGATAGGCCACGAGCTTCGTGGACGCGTCGTACCGCAACAGATTGACAACAATGGCAATCACGGCCACGGTCGCAACTGCGAGTACGCATCGCGCACCCAGCATGTTGCTGGCAAATTGCCGGGCAGTGGCCCGATCCTCCGCCACGTGGCGAACGGTCACGGATCGCAGCCCCATATTGGACAACGGCGTGAACATTGCAATAATGGCAAAGCCGAGAGTGAACCTGCCGTAGTCCGCTTGTCCGAGTGCGCGGACAATGTACGGAATCGCCAGCAATGAAAGGAGATTGAGGAGGATCGGCTGCGCGATCAACCACAACGAGTTCTTTGCAACTCTCCCAGAGGTGCTCATCTTTGAATCAAGGTAGTCGTGAGTTGTGGCTGTCCCAGTCCGTCGCAACCAACTCTAGCAGAAGACCGCGCACCGACGCATCTATATCATCTCCGGCGCCATCACGTGACCAGCAGAGATGGGCGCGAAGGCTCAAGCATCAGGGACCGCAGCAACGTGGTGGCGTTCTTGCTGTGGCAGTGATGTCCGGTACCGGAGTCAAAAGTCCCGCGTGGGGCGATGCCCGGCGGCCCTTTTCGGTTCGAAGTCCCGCCACAGAAGGCGCCTGCGACTTCGCTAGGACTGTGGGCGCACTATCTCTTCCACTTCCCTCCGGACTGGAGAGGCAATTGGCGCGAGCGCATGATCTTCTCATAGAGGGCTAGGTAGCGGTCGGTCATCGTTTCCGAAGAGAAGCGCTCGCTAGCCGCAGCCCGAGCTGCCCTACCCATCTCGGGCCAGCCTCGCCATTGATCCAGGGCGGTTGCTAGGCGCGCGGCAAAGGCTGGCTCGTCGACCGGCGCGAGGAAGCCGGTTGTTCCGTCTTCGATCATTTCGGGAATTCCGCCCACCTTGGTTGAGAGAACCGGCAAACCGCTAGCCATGGCTTCTATCACGGAAATCGGATGCCCCTCTGTGCTGGACGAGAGCGCAAACAGATCGAGCGCGGTGAGCAGACGATCCACGTCGGGGCGCTGGCCCAGAAAACGGACGAATCTTCCTTGTGGATGAGAGCTTGCCAAGGATTCCAGCGCGCCCCGTTCCGGTCCATCGCCGACAATGAAGAGTTGCCTGGCTGGGCTGAGGTGGGGTATCGCTGTTCGCAGCAGAAGACCAACATTCTTGCACTCGACCAACCGACAAACAGTCCCGATTGCCAGCGCGTCTGCCGACAATCCAAGCTCGGCCCGCACAGCGGCGCGCACGTCCGGCCGGGCTTGATATTGGCCAAGATCGATGCCGTTCTCGATGACCACCAACTTCGGTTCGGTTGCCACACCGCTGGCGCGGGTGCTCTCGGCAACCTCCGTCGACACGGCGACAAAACCGTGTACTAGATGGGCAACCAAACGAATGGCGTGACCACGCAGCCATGGCTGACGCCCAGCGTCTTCGATCAGCCCGTGCCGGGTGGCGACCACAGCGCACCCGACCAAGTTGCCCGCTGGTGCGCCGTAGATGAGCGGCATCTGGTTATGCAAATGAGCCACGTCGACAGCGTTGCCGCGAAATGCGAGCGCGAGCCGAACCGGCAAACTGACGTCGATTGTAGGACCCCGTTTGGGAATGTGGAGTGTTTTCACCCCTGCTCGTTCAAACGCCTCCGAAAGGGTGCCCGCCACCGTTGGAGCCAGGGAAATGGCCAGCACGCGATGCCCCCGAGCAGCCTGGCGGGTGGCAAGTTCCACGGCCAGAACCTCTTGGCCGCCGACGAAAAAGGAGGAAAGCACATGGGCGATAACCATTGGCCCTAGGATACACTGATCCGCAGGTGAAATGCAGTCGCCCGAATCGACTTGTCCTCGTCGGACTCGCGGATCCATCAGGGTCCATCGGTTGGGCGGCCTCGGCCTCCACGCTTGTTGCCTGCCATCGGTCCAGTGGATGGGTGGACCTCGATGCCACGGCTACCGCCGTGCTATAGGTGGGGACAATGACGCTCACGAGGAGAGCGACGTCATGATTGCCCAGAACCCTGTTGCCAAAGGGACCGCCCTTCGCCACGCGCACGTGTCGTTCTCAAGAAAGGATGCATGACCCGGCCACTGTCGATCGCAATCGTAACGACTTCCTATCCCCCGGATGATGGCGGCGGCATTGGCACCTACACCCACGCCCTGGCCGTGGGACTCGCGGCGCTCGGACAGACGGTGCATGTTGTTGCGCGGTCGGCGCGGACGAACGAGGATCTCACGGATGGGGTGCACATACACCGCCTGAGCGGTGCTCAACTACCGAAGATCGAACACCATGTTCCGGGGTTCGCCTGGTCGGTCCAGGTGGCACTGTGCCTAGGCACCATTGCGCGGCAGCACGGACTCGACGTCGTCGAGTTCCCGAACTGGGAGGGGGTGGGCTTCGTGTACGGGTTACTGCCCCGCCGAGCGACCGTCGTAACACGTTTGCACACGCCGTTCTTCGAGACACTCGAACTCGACGTTAAAGGACGCACGCTGCACTTTGGCGAGCGATTCAGTTGCTGGCTGGAAGAACAAGCGGTCCGTCGGTCCGACCACAGGATCTCGTCGACCCGGGCGCATCGCCAGCTGATGAGCCGCAACTATGGCCTCGTCGAAGACGAGATCCGGATCCTTCCGCTAGGGATCCAGCTACCGACGCTGGGTGCGAGTCCGGCCCGGCCGAGCAACCGACCGCTCAAGGTGCTTTACGTGAGCCGCCTCGAGAACCGCAAAGGGACGCTCACGCTGCTCGAGGCCATCCCACGGGTGCTCGCCGAGGTTGGGCCGGTCGAGTTCGTGCTCGCGGGCAAGGATCGGCCACATGCCCCTGGCGGGCGACACTTTGCCGAGTACTTCGCCGCTACGTATCCGCAGTGCCTCCCCTATGTCACCTTCGCCGGATTTGTTGGCAACGCGGAACTCGAGCAGCATTACCGCAGCTGCGACTTCTTTGTGGTGCCGTCGCAGTACGAATCGTTCGGCCTCATCTTCGTTGAGGCGATGGCGTATGGCAAGCCGGTCATCGGCGGGCGTGCGGGCGGCATGGTCGAGGTGATCGCTGACGGTGAAACCGGCTATCTCGTACAGGTCGACAACGTCGATGCGCTGGTCGGACGGATGGTCGAACTCCTGCGCGACGACTCCCTGCGCGACAAGATGGGTGCCGCCGCACGACAGCACGTGGAGGCCCATTTCAGTTCCACGGAGATGGCCGAGAGGACGCTGGCGCTATACCGGAATCTCTCGCGCTAGCCACGCCTGGATCGTGCTGACGACCTCCGCGTGCAATACCGGCGGTTTCCGCGCCGGATGGCGAGCTTACTGTGTGTTGGTGCGTCCTGCGAAGAAGGTCCAGGCTTGGTCGACGAAATCCGGCATCACGCTGTGGTCCGTGGCGTTCAGGTCGCTGTAGCGAATGGTCGTCTTTGCCCTTGAGCCCATGGCTTCGGCCAGGATGCACGACCACTGCACAGATACCGTCGTGTCGTCGCTGTAGTGGCCGAGGTATCCGAACGGAACGCGCGCTCCAAAGGGCGGCGGTCGCAGGTGGTTGGTGGCCGAGATCCGACAGGACGATGGGAAACCGGAGGCCGCGAACAAAACACTGCAGGGAAAAGCATCCCCGGTGCCGATTCCTGCCGGTGCTGCCGACGCGGCGTAGGCGATCCCGGCCGCAAGGGCCCCATAACGGGTGGGGCATTGGTCGGTGGTCCAGCCGCCGCTGTTCTCGGCGAAGCCGGCAATGCGATCCGGCAGGGATGCCGCCACGAAGTACGCGAAGAATGCGCCATTGGACATCCCCATGGCGTAGACCCGACTGGTGTCCACCCCGTAGGTCTGCTGAGCGGCCTCGATCAGAGCTACGACATACCGCAGGTCCTCGTTGGTAGCGGGGTTCGAGTCCCACATGTTCCAACTGGAACTGCCTTGATCCTGATCATGGTCTACGTCGGCAGGATGCTGTCCACTCCGATAGCCAGCGCTGGGAGCGACCGCGATAAAGCCCAAGGCGACCGCCTTGGTGCCAAGTTGGAACTGGCTGATTCCAACGGACTGGTCCCCGCCGGTCCCGTGGAATGAGATCACCAGCGGCGGACTGGTCCCGAGGTTGGCCGGCACCACCACTTCGATGGCGCTGGTTGCGCGTCCGCTGATGGTGAACGTACCCGGGCCGGTGCTGCTGGGCAGATGCGGCCACGGAGTAGCGTCGGAAGCGGGTGATCGAGTGTCTGGGAGACGTGCATCCGGGATGGCGGTATCTGGAAGGGCAGTATCCGGGACGGTTTGCATGGCGTCTGGGAGAGACACATCAGGGGCTGGTTGCGCTGTGTCTGGCAGCGGTGCATCCCCAGCGTCAGCCGAAGTTCCGTCGCTGGTGTCGGTGGGTAGCGCGGGTTGGTCCGCCGCCGCCGCCGCGTCAGAGAGGGTGCGTTTCACTTCAACATTTGTCGCGTCGCCGCCCGTGATGACGTCGCCTCTCGACAATCCGGAGGCGTCCGGGTTGGGTTCTACTGTCCCTCTGGCGGTGTCCGGTGAGGCTGTGGCGGCGTCTAACTTGGGCTTGGGCTTGCGCCTGAGCTCTGCGGCAGACAAGTCGTCGGCATCTGGATTGGTGCTCACGGTGCCTCCGGCGGTGTCGAGTGAGACCGGCCCAGCGTCGCGCTTGGTCTGTCCACCCGATGAGAAGTCCGATGGCCCGCAGCCGAGAAGGCCGATAGCAAAAAATATCAATACTCCATATCTGTTTTGCATGTAACGCTCCTACCCAATCAATGATCCAGCCAGAAATTTCCCAAGTTGGACCGTCCGGCTTCTTCCAACGTGTGCTTCAGTTATTTCCACAATCTTCTCCTCGTCATGCATGCGCGCCTCGACATGGGCGGCACACGAACACTTTCATCGACCACGTTCATCGGAACCATGACCAAAGCAGTATTCATGCCACCCATGAGATCCCTGTAGCTTCAGGTGGATGAGGGGTAAACGTCGAATGGCTGAAATAACGCAATCAGAATGAACGACATTGCCAGTCAATCCGAGGGAAGGCACCGGCCGCTTCGGAAGATCGAGAACTATTCGCGGTTTGTCACGAGGTGGAGGCGCGGACCGAGATTGTCGGACTGATTGCAATCGCAGATTCAGGGAAGGCGAAAGCCACGAAGGTCCTGCTGGAGCATAGTCAAAACGCCGCGTGATCCGATCCTGCCGAGGTCGTTTGCCCAGGCATCGAAGCAACAGTCAGCGGGAACCAGATGTGACGACGCGCGCAGGGCACCCGGATTGTCCAATTACCGCTACGATGGACTCTATACTTACTGGGTGTTGGTGCGTCCTGCGAAGAAGGTCCAGGCTTGGTCGACGAAATCCGGCATCACGCTGTGGCCCGTGGCGTTCAGGTCGCTGTAGCGAATGGTCGTCTTTGCCCTTGAGCCCATGGCTTCGGCCAGGATGCACGACCACTGCACAGATACCGTCGGGTCGTCGCTGTAGTGGCCGAGGTATCCGAACGGAACACGCGCTCCCAAGGGCGGCGGGCGCAGGTGGTTGGTGGCCGAGATCCGACAGGACGATGGGAAACCCGAGGCCGCGAACAAAACACTGCAGGGAAAGGCATCCCCCACGCCGATTCCCGCCGGTGCTGCCGAGGCGGCGTAGGCAATCCCGGCCGCAAGGGCCCCATAGCGTGTGGGGCATTGATCGGTGGTCCAGCCGCCGCTGTTCTCGGCGAAGCCGGCAATGCGATCCGGGAGGGATGCCGCCACGAAGTACGCGAAGAATGCGCCATTGGACATCCCCATGGTGTAGACCCGACTGGTATCCACCCCGTAGGTCTGTTGGGCGGCATCGATCAAAGCTGCGACGTACCGCAGGTCCTCGTTGGTGGCAGGGTTCGGGTCCCACATGTTCCAACTGGAACTGCCCTGATCCTGATCATGGTCCACGTCGGCCGGGTGTTGTCCATTCCGATAGCCAGCGCTGGGCGCAACCGCAATGAAGCCGAGGGCGACAGCCTTGGTGCCAAGTTGGAACTGGCTGATTCCAACGGACTGGTCCCCGCCGGTCCCATGGAACGAGATCACCAGCGGCGGATTGGTCCCGATGTTGGTCGGCACCACCACTTGGATGCTGCTGGTTGCGCGTCCGCTGATGGTAAACGTACCCGGGCCGGTGCTGCTGGGCAGATTGGGCAACGTCGTGGCGTCGGAAACCGGCGGTCGCGTGTCGGGGAGACGCGCATCCGGAATTGCGGTATCTGGAAGGGCAGCATCCGGGGTTGCTGTGTCTGGAAGGGGGACGTCCGGGACGGGTTGCAAGGCGTCTGGGAGAGGCACATCAGGGGCTGGTTGCGCTGTGTCTGGCAGCCTCGCATCCACCGTGACCCCCGCAGCATCGGGCTGAAAGGCCGCATCGGGGAGAACGCTGGAGTCGGACCGCGGCGTCGTGGCGTCAGTAGGCCCAACAATCAGGTCTGTCGCAGGCCTCGTGTCAAGAACAGTAAGGGCCGAGTCCGTGGCCAAGCCATCGGTCACGACCGCAGCAGCGTCGAGAACCAGGGCCCGAGAGTCGCCCCCGCTGGCGCCCACGTCTGGGAGTGACGCCGAGTCCGGAGAGTCATTGACCCTGGGCAGGTCCACCGAAAGGACTCCGACGTCCGAGGTCGGGGCACCAGCGTCCGGAGGGCTTTTGCCAGCATCATTCCCCGCAGTCAAGACCTCTGCTCCTTGGCCGCGCAGGTCGATCCTCTGCGCGTCCGAGGCCTGGCCCGAATTTGCACGGTCCGAACTGCAGGCACTCAACCCAAGCATCACGGCCAGCAGGACTAGCGGTGGCGTGCTTGCTACGCCTTGACTCCACCCCCGCATGTACTCTTGCGTCATTCCTGGTCTGCCTTTGGCGGCTAGTATACTATGTCCCGGCGGGCCGGGCCCTTCCGACCCCGCCGGCGCATGAGTCCGGGAAGTCGGCGTCTCAGCCATAGGTGGATGCCCCGGCCGCTCGGCGCCACTCCACATCCCTCGTCGCACGCTGGTGGAATCGCTCATGCGGATCTCCTGCTCGCTGGTCGATCGCGATACGAGCTGGCCGCCAATAAGATCGCCACAGCCAGATCGCTGCCAAGCGCACCCGCTTCACGTCCGCCGCGTGTCGCCTCCGCCCTGAAGTTCGGCGGTCCGCCCACCCAGAACATACGCGCTGCCTGTGCGAGTTGCCTCCATCACTTCGGCACGATCTTTCGGCGAGATGTTGGCAATACCGTGGGTGGAGAAATCGAATTTTGGGGAATTTTGTATGCGGGCCCGATGCTTCTCCAAGTACTCGTCGATGGAACAGATGACCTTGGCTGGGTTGCCCGCGCAAACGGTGTTGGGTGGGAGTGTCTTCGAGACGACGGAGTTGGCGCCCACAATGGTACGGGGACCGATCTCGACGCCAGCGAGGATCACGGTGCGAGCGCCGATGTGACACGACGGATGAATGGTCACGCGTCCCACTCGTGCCGCATCCAAGAACTCGTCCATCTGCGCATCATGAGAAAGGATGATGCAGCCATCGCCGAAACCACAGTGATCGCCGATACTAATCAAGTAGCAGTGGGTTGAATCGACCCAGGTTGATGCTGGCAGACACACGTCGTTGCCGATGTGCATGCCCAACGCTCGACAGCGTGCCCAGCGTCGATCCCAGCGCATCTGCTCGACACGAGCCTTTACGTCGCTCGCAAGCCCCAACAACGATCCAACCAGGCTCATTGGCCACCTCGTATCAATTCCTTGATCCGCTCGATTCCACTTACGCACTGGATCACATGGGGTAGATCCTCGGGCAAGCCGAAACGCCGAACCTTGAAAGGACCGCTGGGGGCGGCAAAGGCAGCCACCGATGCGTGGCCGTAGGTGCCCACCACGGCGCCGGCGAACTTCAATTCTCGAAGGACGGAAAGTTCGCGTTCAGAAAAGTCCGAGAGCTGGCCATTGGGGTAACAGAACACCGGAACCGGATCCCGGGCCATCTGGCGCAGACGATTCCAGGATTCGCGGATTTCTCGCGCTGACTCCCCCTCGGTGGCGCGCGCTAGAACCGGGTGCGTCACTGTGTGGGGACCAAACGACATCCCTCGGGATTCCGCTGTTCTGAGCTGCTCCCATGTCATGGGGGCGTATTTCGCTGACACCTGCTCGGGCAATTCGATCTCAGCTGCAGCCGCCAAGCGAGCGATGGCAGCGTGCTTCTCGTCATCGGCAACGCGCTTGCACTTCAAGGTGAAGTCGAGTTGGCACGCCGACCTCTTGGATGGATCTGGCGGAGAGCCCAAATCGTAGCGCAGCAACTTTCCGTCCAACGCCACTTCGATAGTGGAACGCCGAGTGGACTGAAATACGACTTCGATCTTGTCCCACCACATCCAGAGGCGACGGTCCAAGAAGCCCGTTGTCACGAAGGTTGTCGCAGGACAGTCGAACTCGGCGAAAATGGGCGCAGCCACGTCGGCCTGATCGAAATAGCCGTCATCGAGTGTGAAAGCCACGGCCCCATCGACAGGTGGGCCCTCACCGGATAGTCGGCGAAAGAGTTCTTTCAGTCCGACCAGTTCGAAGTGGTTTCGTCGCAGATACGCCAAGCTCCGACGAAGCGCCTCGGAATTCTCCCCCACCAATCCAATATCGCGGATCGTAAACCGGTGGAGCATGAATATGGACGCCTGCCCCTTGCGAAGGGGGGCGAGAAGGCGAGGAATCCCAGGAAGAGTGAGCCCCGACAAAAGGATACGCTTGATCGATCCGGCTAGAGTCATGCGAAGGGCAGAATCGTACGCACTGAATCGCGGGGAGTCAATATGGGTCGGTCTGCGTGTCTGCGCATGAGCTACCTTGCGCGGATACAACCGAATGCATGGGTGTCTCGGGTTCCGAGAAGGCAAGGACGCAGCCAAGTGTGGAAGGTTCCCCGACGCGGTCGTGTCATCGTTGGCGTTTGGTCCATGGCGAAGGTACAGTTCACGCCATGCTCACCAAGCATTTGTGGACGATGGCTATTACGTTGGGTTGCCTGGTGTCGGGAGGCTGTAGCAGTTCGACCTCGGGCTCGCGCGACGGATCCACGGGAACGGGCGGGGCCGGCCGGGATGGCGGCGTGGGTGGCAGCGGCGGCAACCTGGGCACGGTCGACGCAAGCACCTCCTCGCCTGGCACGGGTGGCCGTGGTACGGGCGGCGCCGGTACGGGCGGAACAGGCACGGGCGGCGCAGGCGCGGGCGGCGTTGGTGGCATCGTCGGCACTGGCGGTGTTGGCACTGGCGGGGCTCGCACTGGGGGCAGTGTTGGTGCAGGAGGTGGTGCCATCGCGGGCCGTGACGGAGGCCTGGGCGGCGTTGGCACGGGCGGCGCTGGTTTCGGCGGCGCTGATGCGAGTATTGCGGGTGCGGGCGGCAGGGATGCGAGCCTTGGTGGCGTCGACGGCGGCGGAGCGGGTGGCCTCGACGGCGGTGGCGCCACTGGCACAGGTGGTGCCAGCGCGGGCAACGTCGACGGTGGTTGCGGGGCGCTCGCAACGATGCCCGCTGTCACGCGGGGCGGGAAATATTTCAGCTTCACCGAGAAGTTCAATCGCTACTACACGGACTGCGCCTGGCAGCCGTCGAGCACGGTGTATGTCAGCCCGACCGGTACGGGCAACGGCAGCTCGGCCACGAGCGCGGCAGGCGTGGCGACCGCCCTTGCGGCCGTGGTGCCCGGCAGTCTGGTCGTGTTTACGGCGGGTACGTACGCAGGCTGCTACGAACTCGACTCGGACCACAGTGGCACCTACGACAACCCCATCGTGTTGGCCGGCGAACGGAAGTCCGACGGCTCGCCGGGTGTCACCATCAACTGTTGCAGCAGCGGGCGCAAGACCTGCATCAACCTGGAGGCGGCCGACTACGTCGCGGTCGACGGTTTCGAGCTGGTGGGCGGCGACTATGGCCTGCGCTCGGTCGGCGCCGGCTATCCAGCGAACGAGCACCAGAAGGGCGTCGCAGTTCTGAACAACATCGGCCACGGACAGAACAAGGATCCGTTCTTCACCGGCCAGTCCGACTGGTTCGTGATCGAGCGCTGCACGGGCCACGACTCGGGCAGCGGCGACGGACACGGGATCTACCTCAGCAATGGCAGCGACTGGAACATCGCGCGTGGCAACGAGACCTATAACACCGTGTCGTCGGACTTTCAGATCAACGCGGATCCCATATCCAGCTGCTCCGACGACGGTGTGGCCTACGACGATCCCGAGTGCGACGCGGTGGCTGGCAGCAGCACCACTGGAGGACGGGGCGCCTCGGATTTCATGCTCATCGACAGCAATTTCTTCCACCACAGCCAGGCGCAAGGCCCGAACTTCACCTCGGTCAGGAACAGCACCATCAAGAACAACATTTTCGCCCTTCCGGCGACGCACGGGGCCAGCTTCTGGCAGGAGACGGACAATCCCAAGCTCGGCGCCTCGAACAATCTCGTTGCGCACAATCTTTTCATCGTCCAAGTCAATGACCGGGAGGCCATCGGTGTCATCGACAGCTCGACCGGCAACCAGTTCAAGAACAACGTGGTGGTAGCCGTCAGCATCAGCGGCAGCGCGGTCTCTGCCAATGCCAAGGGTCAGCTCCTGGCGACGGACAGTACCACCGTGCAGGCCAACACCTTCGAGAACAACGCCTGGATCTCGGGGTACTTCGGTTCGAACGACAGCTCCGCCGCCTACACGCCGAACGCGACCGAGCACCAATTCACCAACTTCGCCCCGACCTGGTTCGCTGCCTTCCCGACCACGCTCGGTCACGATCCGGCGGCCTTCGCGCCGACCGCCACCGCGCCTTGGCTGAATCTCGGTAGCCTCTTGCCCGAGGTGCCCACCGATTTCACCGGCAAGGCCCGTCAGGCGCCGGTCGATCTCGGTCCCTTCGAGCGGTGACGTCGCGATCTGCTTCAGCGACATGTGGTGGTATTCAGGCTAGTCCCTGATGGTGGCCACCTCGGCGGCAGTGAATCGCAAGATCATCTTCATCCTGGCCGTCACGCGTTGCGATGATACGATCTTCGGGGGCCACTCCCGCTGCGATCGAGCATGCGCTATTCTGTGGCATGCTAAGTGGGTAGATCTGGATTCACCTCAACGGAGAAGACCAGCGTAGAATCGAGCACAGCTGAATTGTCGAAGTACGAGACCCGAACCCATGTCTGATCCCAAGAAGCAAGACACGCGCTTGCCGAGGAACGTCCCAGTGCGCAATGTCAACGCGACTATGCGACCACCGACGATCTCACCGCCTGGCGCACGGGTGACACGGGTGGTCGGTACTGGCGCGTCGGTGCGCACCGCGACGCCGGCCGTTCCACCAGCCGTGACATCACCCGCTAGCGCAACTCCTGCAGAGACCACTGGTCTAGTGCGGATCGGGACGCCATCCCGAGGCGTGAATTCCTCGCCCTCGCGTGCTTCGGTGTCCGGTCAGAGGGCACCGGAACGGATGGAGATGGCGGCCATGCTATTGGCCAGGGTCCCGCCCTCCAGTGCTTATCTGGCTCGAACGGCGACGCCCTATGTGGAGTCCCGTGTCGTCCCAGCGCAGATTGCGACTAGGCCATTTAGGCTGCCAAAATCAGTCGATCCCCACCTGCCTGTCTTGCAGGAGGATGCCACCGAGCGTGCGGCAGCGTTCCGGGCCCTGCGCCGACGTCTCGCCGAACAGAATGACCCACGTGCCATCCTGGTGACCAGTGCGCAGGACGGCGAGGGAAAGACCACCTGTGCCGCCAATCTCGCGCTGGCCCTGGCTGAGTCGGGCCGCCTTCGAGTTCTCCTGGTCGAAGCCAGCATACGCGGACCCAAATTGGCCAAGATCTTCGGGTTTCATCCGCCACAGTGTTTGCTCGTGCAGCTGGCCGCACATCGCGAGCAGATCGATGCCCCTTGGCTAACCACCGAGATCCAACCTACCGGTCTGCACGTACTCGCCGTTGCGCCGGATACTGCCGCTGACAGGGTCTTGCATGGCCCGACGTTCTCGGCAGCAACTGTGCGCTGGCGCGCCGCCTTCGACTATGTCGTGGTTGACGGGCCCTCCATACTCTCGAGTTGCGACGCCTCGATAATCCATGACTCCATGGACGCTGTAGTCGTGGTCGTGCGCTCAGGAGTAACCCGCAACCGCACTCTGCAGCGCGCTCTCGAACAGATCTCCGCAGATAGGGTGGCGGGCCTGGTACTGATGGATAGTCGTTCGAAATCGTAGAGCGGCTAGGGCGGCGGCACTTCGCAAAGCAAGGCGGGCAGGCGGAAACGACGCAGGTCTGCCGCGCGCCAAAGTCGGTCATCCCTCAGCACCAGGGCCAATCCCACAACGATAGCAAAGAATAGAGAAACAGCGATTCCCTTGGCGAGGATCTTGGAACGAGCGGATCGTGCGGGGACGGCTGGCTTGTAAGCCGGGTCCACGACTACGAGGTCACCTCGTTTGGCCTGCGTCATGAATACGGACTGCATGTCGGCTTGGAATTGGCGATTCTCTAGCAAATCATGGTGTTCGCGGCTCTCGCGAGCGCGCCGTTCCAGCTCGGCAAATTGGACCCGCAAACGACCGGACGCGACCGGATCGGACGTGGTCCCGGAGCGGGGTTGCGAAGAGCGCGAATGGGAACGAACTGCGCGCACCTGCTTTTCCAATAGTTCGAGCTGCTCTTGCACCACGCGGGTTTCGGGTTGGTCACCTGCGGTTGTGGCTGGCTCATGGGGCGTGGGCGCGACCAATGCGTGCGAAGCCGTGGGCGCGGAACCCTCGTCCAGATGCCGCAGATAGGCCTTGGCGCTCGCAACGCGAGCCGCGGCCCGCTTGACGTCGGGATACTCCTCGGTAAATTGCGCCTGTCTTTCAAGCAGTTCGCGCTGGGCGACGGCCAGCTCCGCCTCCGCCCGCGAACGCGCCTCAGCTGCCTCCCTGGACGCACCGGGCCTGGAGGCCTCGGATGGCTGGGAAGGATGCTGGCGCATTTGGGTTAGCCGCTCTCGCAACTGCAAGGCCTGCATCTCGATTCCCAGCGACGCAGTGTCGGATGCCGAGCTATCGGGCGCAAGCGCCCCGCGAAGGCCGTTGCTCTCGAGGACCTCAGGATGTTGGGCCACGAACAATGCCAGTTCGGATTCGTGACTGCCTAGCTCATTTTCCGCGCGGGCCCTCTCGCCGTCCAGAAAACGTTCGGTTTCCTTCAACTCCTGCACGCGCGAATCTACCTGCGCTCGTATCAGAAGCTCCGCGGCACGCTTGGTGACCACCTGGGCCAGGTCTGGCGAGGTCGACTCGAATGAGATACGAAAGGTGTAGCCCTCGCTGGCATTGAAGCGCAGATCCTGCTTCTGTATCTCCTCAACGGCTGCAACCATCCCCAAACCTGCGACGGTGTCCGCGTACAAACCAAATTCACCGATAAGTTTTTCCAGCAGCGCGTGCGAGAAGAGCATCTCATGCAGAGTCAGCCCAATTCTTCGGGCCGATTGCCCATCACGAGGCGCCAAGGGGTTCGAGGCACCCCGATCTTGATACAGCAACACTGCTTCTGACCGATAGACCGGCAGGCTGGTGTAGGCGCGGGCGCCGGTTAGCAGCAGGCCGAGCGAAAGGATGCCAATGAAGCTCTTGGCCCTGAGCACACGTCCGATCACGGGCAGAACAAGCCCGATGTCAAAGGTGGACTGCTGGGAGGGCACAGGCACGGCCTGCCACTATACCTCAGCGCGAGAAGAACGGCCGCTGCAAACCGGAACCCTTCCCAGTGGGCGTAGTCCCACGCGACGGAGATCCTGCTCGTCAAAGACGCTGGGATAGAAGGCGCCGACTAGAATCACGGCAAGGAACACGGCCAAGAACAGTGAAAGAGCCGCTAGACGCACCATTCTCATACTGCCAGACACGGTCGCCCAGACCGGAGCGCCCGGATCGACGACTTGGACCAATCGGTCGGAACCGCGAATCTCGCGTGCTTGCACCTCTGCATCAAACAGATCTGCCGCTGCTGCTCTCGATGCCGCCTCGGCCATTTTTGCAGCCCGTGCGAGCTGATGCAGACGAAGATCCAAATACCCGCTCTGCGGACTCGTCGCGGCATCCTGCTCGCGCACCAGCTGCTCGTTCTGGCTGGCGGCCCTAGCAGCAGCACTTTCGGCGATCGCACGCAGTCCGTCCACGCGCGCCGCCGCCGCTTCCGACACTCGAGCAGTCTGCGTCTCGGCCACCAGTTTGCCCAGGTCTCGTGCCACGGCCAGCGCGAGTGCCGAATCCGGGGCCGAAAATGCTATCGTGACACGCACCGAACGAGGCTGATCGTCACGCCGACGATAGCCCAGGAAATCATCGTTCCAGATATTAACTTCGACGAGTTTGCGCAGGCGAGCCACCGTGTCCGCTTGGCCGGCTCCTCCAAGTCTCTTCACGAGATCGTGTTTGCTGATCAAGCTCTCCAATCGAGCCGTCGCGAAGATCACGTCGTTGATGAATGCGAGCAGCTCTCCCCGTGGGCGCGGGCGCCCGTCGGTATCGAAAGCTCCCTCCGTGATGAGCAACCCGACCTCAGCCTCATACATCTTGTGCCGCCGGGCCTGCACGGCGAGAATCATCGCAGCTAGTACGAGCGTCAGTCCCAATGTCACAAATAGGCGCCGACGCGCACGGGCGAACATCCGCCGCACCTGCTGGTAGGCAACGGTTGGGAGGTTCTGTTCGTCATCAAGCCACGTCACGGACGAGGACACGGTCGAGGTGTAGAAGACGGAGTATGGCGGAGGCCGATCGCGAACAGGCGCCACGCTCTGCGCTGAGATTGAGGATCATACGCTACGTCAGTTGTCATGGATTTGCGAATCCCTGCTAGCACCTGTCGGAGACGTGCAGGTAGTGTCCCATTGATACCGCTCCCCCTGCTTCCGTCAAGACGTTTGAAGAGTGTTAGGCCTGGACTTACCGGACTCCGCGCATCTTGAGATAGCCCGCCACACCCACCAAATACAGGAGCACACAGCCCGTGACGGCCAGCAGGTCGCGGAGACCGAAGACAACCCGGAACTCCGGATCGTGGCGTCGCACGGCAAGGTAGTACGAGCCAGAAAGCGCCACAAAAGCCCACACCATCGGGTGGTAGCCCAAGGACAGGAAGTTGGTCCCCGCTGCGATGCCGCACAATGAAGCCAACAGGGCGCGTGCCCACGCACAAGCCAAGGTTCCGTCCGGTCGACCGCGGTATCGGCGGATGGCCAGAACCACGATCTTGAAGCTGGTGTAGAGAATGCTGATCCAGAGGACGATACCGATCAGCCCAAGCTCAGCCGCCACCAGCATGTACGAATTGTGGGCCGTCCGGATGTGGTGTTCCATGAACTGTGACTTGCCAACCCCCCATAGAGGCGAGGACTTCACCATGTCTATTCCTGCGCTCCAAGCTTCCAGGCGCTCCATTGCAGACTCGTCGGCTTCCTCGCCCGAACGACCGCCCAGTAGTAACATCGGTGCAGCCAGCACCGCAGCCGCGACCAAATCCTTCCATCGTACTCGCTGCATCAGGTAGGCTGCCACGACTACGACGAAGGCCACCTGCCCAGTGCGCGACTCGGACCAGACGACGACTGGAAGAGTGATTGCGAAAGACGCAATGAGTAGCAGGAGACTCAGCAGGGATCGGTACTGCGCAAACATGGTCATTGCGAACGGCATTGCAATGACCAACGACAGCGCCAGCTCGTTGGGATCCGCAAGGATGCCGCGGTAGCTGACTCGACCGTGGGCCATGGACATTGTGTTGAGGGGGCCTGGCCGTTCGCAAACGTAGTTCTCTCCCAGTTCGGGATCTTGGCGACACTCGACCGCTGACTCACAGGGGCGTCCATCGGGATGGCCGGTAATATCCCCATAGGCCCCGACCGTCAGCAGATTGCACTGGAATGGATTCAGGGCTTGAATTGCCGCGACTACACCGAGGAACAAACTAATGGCCAGGATGGACAGTCCCACGATCCGCAGACCGCGAAAGCTCTGCACGCCTTGAGCGATCACGAGGAAGAGCAGCATATAGACCATGACTAGAGTTGCCTCGTGCGCAACAGGACCTCCGGTGAGCGCAACCGACACAAGGGTCATGAGCCACAACGGGAGCACCAGGCGCAGCTGAGGACATGCCTCGGGGCGTGCGATCCCTAGCCGGATATCCAGCAGCAGGCCGAAGCAGGCTCCAAGATAGAGCAAGTTCATGACCGGCAAGGGTCGCAACCAGGCTGACATCTCGTGCACCTTCGTATAGTGCATTACGAGGAGCGCGATCAGCCCTGGCAGAGTGAACATGGACCTAGGATCTTCGCTGAAGATGCCCGAAAACGAAAGCTACATCGGGTGCTAGAGGCCGTGTCTCGTCCACCGAGACACGCGCGAGGAAGGCGCCTGCTGGACGTATCGACCGAGGAGAAACAAGACCGGGAGGGGATCCTCAACGATCCCAAAATGAAAGAGACACTGACAGGCGAAACTAGAGTCTGCTTGGATACCGCATCTCGACAGTAAATACCACTAGGTGGCGACGAAATGTGGCGAACATGGAGGTTCCGCCAGGATCCGCGGCGGATGCACGTTGGTCGCGAAATGTGTAGTCGAGCCCGTAGCTAAACATGTCACCTGGCACCCAGTGCAAGCCCAGACGCGCGGAGAAGACATTGGCGCTTCCCGTTAGCCCGTTTGTTGCGCCCGAAGATGAATCATGTTCCATATCTGCGCCTGCGCTGAGCAGAAGCAGGTCGTACCAGCCGAGCGGAAGCGAGACACGCAGGCCAACAAGACTCTGTACGTAGATGGTGCCGACATAGATGTTGGACGTCGCAGATTGCTCTGCGCGCAGACCAATCTGGCGACCCGTGCGCTCCCACAGCACGCTCGCCGAGAGTGCTGGTAGTGGACGCCGATTATCTGCCAAGATGAGGAACACACCCCCGGCGAGATCGTGCGAGAACTCGGCTGACCAACGATGCCTCCAGGTGAGGTCGAACCGGGCGAACTCGCTGACGCCGCTTGCCGTCGCGGGCACTCCGGTAGGTGCGCCGCCGCTGGCATCCATCACGTCAAACCGACCTCGAACTCCCGCATCGTCAAGCTGCCATGAGTTGGCGAGCGCAGCGTCGAGTGTGAGCCCCTTGTTGGAGGCTGACGCCGTCTCGCTGTTCAGCGGGCGGTACAAACGACACGAGAGCCCTTGGTGCAGGTTCCACGATCCGCCGAATCGCCAGGACAAAGTCTCGCCTGCGTCCGCACCGAAGAATCGCTGATCCCCAGCAGGACGAGGCCCAACTGTCTGTGGATTGTTCGGCAACGCGGTATCGACCGTCGACAGCTGCGTTAATACGGCGCCTCCGCTTAGAGTGATTCGTGTGTCAGCGCCGGCTTCAATCTCGCTCAATAAGTTCAGCGTGTGCGTGAGGGCGAGGTTTCCTGCGTTCCCAGTCCACGATGTGGCCGTGATGCCATAGGCCACTCGATCTCGTGTCAGTCGGCCAATATAGCCCAGCTCAAGTCGTCCCAGGGCCGTCAGTAACGCTTCTGTCCGCGCACCAGCCCCATCCGGCAGCGATCTCGGGTTGTCGCTTACGCCGACCGAAGCGCCCGCAACCACCTGGTACTCTAGCTGGGCATGTGCGGAAGCCGGCACACCAAGAAGGATCACGCCGAAGGCTACGCAAGATAGGCACGGAAAGCGTCCCGCCATGAGAGGCGGGAAGGATAGCACGAAGGGGCCACGCCACAGTATACTGCCGACACCGATGACACCCACCCAAACCGCTGCCGCTTCGGCGACGCAATCTGAAGAGGAGACGGCTGCCCAGCAGGCCTATCTGATTCTGGCTCGGCGTCTCCGGGGGCTCGGCCAGCCGATTTGTGGGCTTTGGCCCGTCTGCGAGAACATGGGATTCGAGGATGTGCCAAGGCATTTGGGCAGGGCAGTGGCATCCTTGGGAATCAGCGTAGGACTTGTTGCGCCACGAGAGCGCTGGCGTGCGGATCTTCCGCAGACTCAGCTGTTCATTTCGGCGATCGGCGAAGCAATCGACTCGCTTACCCCAGTGTGGGCGCGAAGCCTCAGTGCGACGATCGAGCAGACACTGGCCCTCGTTCGCGGTCGCTACGCTTGCATTCTGCTGGATCTTTCGGGCTTGGACATAGCGGGCGCGCACGAGGTGGCCCTCGTTCCTGGGCTGGGAATCGTCCTATTCGTGGCCGAAGGGCGGACCGGGGAATTCGCTCTGGCCAAGATACGGCGTCGGCTTCCGGCGGACCGCGTGATTGGTGCGGTACTTGTGGGTGGCAAACCCAGCCGCGCCATCCATGTCGCGTGAGTCTCATGCTGGCGAGTCTGCGCGACAAGAACCTCCACACATGGCTGCCGAGCTATCTTGTTCAGCGGCTCAAGCGGACTTGCGCACGTGATCGAGGCGGCCTGCGCCATCTCCTGTTTGCATTCTGCGACCACCACGAACCCTTGTGGTCCGACGCCACGCTTGATGTGGGCGAAGCGCGCGTGCGCTTCTGGGAGGAAGCCTACCCCAGGCTCGCGAAGGATTTTCGCGACGCTGACGGGTTATCGCCTCGCCATAGTTTCTTCTATCCAGGCGACCAATACCATCCAAAGCTGCTGGATCGTCTCACGACCCTCACCCGCGCAGGGCACGGCGAGGTCGAGCTGCACCTCCACCACGAAGGTGACAGCCGAGCGACCCTTCGCGAAAAGCTGCTCGAAGCGCTGAGCAGGATTGGTAGCCACGGCCATTTCTCCCGCGACGCCGATGGACGCATCCGGTACGCCTTCATCCACGGCGACTGGGCTCTAGCCAACGGTCGCTATGGACGCCACTGCGGAGTCGATGATGAGCTCCCGATCTTGTTCGAAACCGGCTGCTATGCGGACTTCACCTTTCCTTCGGCCCCCGACGAGTCTCAGCCCGGTATCATCAACCAGATCTACTGGCCTGACGGCGATTTGAGCCACGCGCGATGCTATGAAAAGGGGCGGCGCGCGCGGGTCGGCGAGGAATTCGACGACCGCATTCTCATGGTCCAGGGTCCGCTCGCGCTGGTTCCCCGCGTGTCGCGTATCCCCGTGCGCATCGAGAATTCGGCCATCACGGCGAACGATCCTGGCACTCCATCCCGCGTGTCCAGTTGGGTCGCGCAGAACATCCATGTGCAGGGCCGGCCGGACTGGGTCTTCGTCAAGGTCCACACCCACGGATCCCCCGAAGATCAGGCGGCATCTCTCCTAGGCGGGCCCGGACGTGCGCTGCACCACGAGCTCACCACGCGCTACAACGACGGCGTTCGTTGGAAACTGCACTACGTGACCGCGCGCGAGACCTACAACGTCGTCCTGGCTGCGCTCTCCGGCTGCAGCGGTGACCCCCACGCTTTTCGCAACTATCGCTTGCGGCCGCCGCCACTTTAGGATTCAGGGAAGATAGATCGTGTCGCCCGCGACGATGACGAGGTTCATCTCGGGATGCTTGCCACTGTAGATTGCGGCCAGGTCGATGGGGATACGGCGGGGCCCTTTGGGTGTGGCACGGATGAGCACAACGTTGGAAAGCGAAGCGAACCGACTTGGTCCCCCGGCAAGGGCCACGGCCTCGGTCACCGTCACGAAACGGTGCGCGCTGAACATCCCTTGGTGTTCGGCGTTGCCCGCCACGGTGAACTGGTAGCTGTTGACTTCAAACACGGCCACCGAGACCTTGAGCGAGTCATCCTTGACGTAGGATTTGAGACGAGTCTCGATTTCGCCAAGCAGCGCTGAGGTGGTGCGTCCAGCGGCGATCAAATCACCGACAAGCGGCATGGTCACGGTGCCGTCCGGTCGAACCCTGGCATCGACAGAGAGGTCAGGCATATGCCACACATTCACGCGCAGGACATCTGCCACCCCGATAACGAATTCCTGCCGGCGCGGATCTGGCTCACGCTTATAGTCGAAGGCCTGGTTGCTTGCACATCCGATTGCGGCCAGCAGCGCAGTCCAGAGCATCCAATGTCGGGGCACAGTGGTGATTCTTATAGCACGAGAAGCCCACGCACGGGAATGCCGGTGCGGTCGAACCTTTGTCCCTCTCATTGCGTTCGGTCAGCTTCAGGGGTATGCATGCCACCCGGTCTTCGGGAGCAGCCAGTTGGGTGATTCCATGGAATCGTCTAAACACACCATCTTCGAAGTCGTCGTCAGCAGCGTGCGCGGGAGTACCTCGAGGCGAGTGCGCCTGCACGTGCGCACCACCGTGGGCCGCGCCGAAGACAACGACCTGTGCTTTCCCGACGCGCTGATGTCTCGGCACCACGCCGAGTTCCAGCTGCATGATGGGGCTTGCTACTTGGTGGATCTGGACAGCTCGAACGGCACCTATGTGAACGACATCAGCGTGCGCGGCGAGCAGGTTCTGTGCGAGGGCGACATCATCACAGTCGGCGAAACCTCTCTGGTGTTCCACGAAAAGTCACTGCTGAGCGATACGGGCGAGCAAGCCAGCGACGGGACGGTCAGCAGCGAGGTGATTCCGGAGACGACCAGGTCCACCAAGAAGGCCATCGACGTCACCGATCTGCTCAGCGAGGATCGCGTGCTGGGCCTGCTCAGCAGGGCTACCAACGCTCTGGTCGTTCACTATCCTCTCCCCGATCTCTTCAACAAGATCCTGGATGCCATTCTCGATTCGGTCCCGGCCCAGCGCGCGGCCATCATGCTGCTCGAAGGGCAGCCGCCGGCGCCGACCTTGAAGGCCACGCGCACGCGCTTCGGCAACGCGATCACGACTGTCAGCCAAGACATCGCCCGGCGGGCGCTCAACGATCGCGTGGCCTTCGTACTGCGTGACGTGCTCGACGATCCCGAGGTGCGCGATCGAGCCAGCCTGCGCGCCGATGCGATCCGCTCCGTCATGTGCGCGCCCTTGTGGTCGAGTTTGAACCCGGGCGACCATGGCCACTTGTTGGGGCTGGTTTACCTCGACAGTCAAAGCGACGTGCCTCCGCTGACCTATCGGGATCTTCAAGTCCTGACCGTTTTGGCCAATGTCACGGCCACCAAGATCGAGAGCGCGCGCCTCTTGGAAGAAAACCTGCTGAAGCGGCGGTTGGAAGAGGATCTGCGCCTGGCCGCCGAGATCCAGTCCGACCTGTTGCCCCGCAATTCGCCCGAGATCCCAGGCTACGACGTGGATGGAACCACCGAGCCCTGCCGCATGGTGGGTGGCGACTACTTCGATTTCGAATACGATGGTGAGTATCTGCACCTGGCCCTGGCGGACGTGTCGGGCAAGGGCATCGGCGCGGCCATGCTGATGGTGGCTCTGCGGGCCACCGTGCGTGCCCACTGGCGCGACGGCTCGCTACCCGAGGCCACTGCCCGTATCAACCGGACCTTTCATATGACGGTTCCGTCAGACAAGTACGCGACCTTCTTCGTGGCGCGGCTGGAGTTGCGCACCGGCTGTCTGACCTACGTCAACGCCGGGCAAAACAAGCCCTTGCTCATCCAGCCCGATGGGCAGTGGCAAAGCCTGGGAGTGGGTGGCACCGTGATAGGCGCCTTCGCCGAGACTAGCTACCAGCAAGGCACGGCGGTGCTGGAGCCGGGCGCCCGGCTGCTCGTGTTTTCGGATGGCATCAGCGAATCCTGGGCCGACGCGGACGAGGCCGATCGCCAGTTGGTGGCCATCTCGCAGCTGCGCGGTCGCGACACGGCCGCCGCTGCCCTGCGCGCCGACGTCTTCCACGCCGTGGATCAGGTCAGCGGCTTCAAGGTCAACGACGACCGGACCCTGCTCGTCATCCAGCGTCTTGCGAACATGACTTCTTGAAGATCGCGATCCAAGCTTCTGTCACATGCTGACGTTGCGCAGGCCGGTGTGCGCGAATTTTGCGCTTGTGGCGGCGTGCACGGCAACTGCTCGACTGCAATTATGGAAGCGTGGCTCTGGGACCGCTCTCCTACACCCTGACTGGACCCAACCCCTCTGATTTCTCAGAGGTCTCCGACAACTGTTCCGGTGGGACGCTACCTACTTCCGGCGCCACCTGCACTATGTCGTTTCTCATGAGCCCGACCACGGTGGGCGCCAAGGATGCGGTTGTAACGGTCTCTGCTCGGACATTCACGTCGACGGTGGTGCTCTTCGGAACCGCCAGTCCATAGACCATCACCGCAAGCGCCGAACGGGGGTATAATCGCCGCCGCAAACCAAGGAACACCGAACCATGTGGAATCATGTGCGCAGGCGATCCTGTTGCCGAGTGATCACGCTGATGGCGGTCGTCGTCTCAAGTGCCGTAATGGGGTCGACCGAAACCGCCCTTGCGGCTGGGGCCAAGCCATCACAAGGGCCGAAATCGAAAGCCGCGGCCGAGGCGCCAGCGACGCAGCCCAAGGCGGACTTGGTCGCAGCCAAACAAGCCTACGAGGAAGCCCTGCGCGCCTTCAACCTTGGCCAGTGGGACGAGGCGGTCGCTGGGTTCCAGAAATCCTACAAGCTGTCGGGCGACGCCACCCTGCTGTTCAACGTGGCGCAGGCCCATCGCCAGGCCGGTCACGTCAAGGAAGCCATCATCGCCTACAAGGCCTTCCTGCGCGAGAGGCCGGACACGCCCCACCGCGAGATGATCGAAGCGAAGCTCAAGGAGTTGGAGTCGGTGGCCGCGAGCAAGACTTCGGCCCAGAAGCCAACCAATTCGCCGGCACAAACCGACCGGCTGACCGGGATTTGGGTCGACCCATTTCAGGAGAAACCCGTGGCGACGCCTGCGCCAGCGTCCGCGTCGCCGAGCACGCCTGCGCCGAGCGCCCCGCCTGCGTCCACGTCGCTGAGCCCGCCCGCGCCGAGCGTGCCGCCAGTCGCCCCTCTGGCAGGATCTCCAGTGGCCGAGCCGGTTCTGTCTTCGCCACCCCCACCGGCGGTCAATCAAAGTCCGGCGGCCCAGCCGCAAGCACTGGATTTGCGGCAGACTGCTACCAGCCAAGAAGGCGCTGCCGCACCCGAGTCCGGCAGCCGCTGGTGGCTGTGGACCGGAATTGGCGTCGTGGCCGCCGCCGGGGTCGTCACCGCAGTCTTGCTATCGACCCGCGGCCCGGGACGCGATGGCACTTGTCCGACGGGGTTGGATGGCTGCATCCCCGTGGCGAAGTGATGACGATGAGCAGGCGGTTCGCTCTCGCGCTGTTGCTGGCAGTTGTCGCGTGCCAGGCCAAGCAGCGCACCATGCTGGTCGTCGACATCGACAGCGACCTGGCGGTCCCCGGTAGATTGAACAAGGTGGACGTGGCGGTCACCGTGAACGGAAAGACCAAGCACACGCCCTACTCGCTCATCAGCCAATATAGACTGCCGCTGCACGTGGGCGTCGTGGAGACCAGCGACGGAGTAGGCGACATCACCGTCGTCGCGACCGGGTACCTGGACCCCGACCCCAATGCGATCGTCAACGAAACCGCGATCGTGGGATTCATCGAGGGCCAGTCGATGGAGCTCAAGCTGTACCTGGCTAGCGAGTGCATCGTCAATTCGTGCACTTCAACCCAGACCTGCACCAAGGGTGGCAACTGTCGGGACAAGGCGCGCAAGGCGTCTGATCTGACGCCCTTCGTGCCCGGGACGTCCGGGGGCACCGGCGCCAACTCTGGTAGTGGCGGTAGCTCCGGCAGTGGTGGAAATCCCGGCAGCGCTGGAAGTTCCAGCACCGGCGGCACGTCTGTCGCTGGCGGTACTTCCGGCGGCGGGGGTGGCACCAGCCGCAGTGGCCTGGTGGGCCCGTCCGGCGGCACCGCAAGGTCCGGTGGTGCGATGCAAGGCGGAGCCGCAATCAGCGCTGGCGGCACGAGCACCGGTGGCACGAGTCCGAACGGCGGCACCACGGGCACCGGCGGTGCGAGCGTGGCTGGCGGCACGAGCGCCGGTGGCACGAGTCCGAGCGGTGGTACCACGGGCACCGGCGGCGCCCAGAACACCGGTGGTGCGAGCGTGGCCGGGGGCACGCGGACCGGTGGCGTGATCGGGAGCGGCGGCGCCCCGGGCAGCGGGGGCTCAAGAGCGACCGGTGGCACGAGCCCCGGCGGTGCGACCTCGACTGGTGGTGCTTCCAAGACCGGAGGCGCAACCAAGACTGGCGGTACCGGCGTTGGCGGCACAAGCGGAAGCGGTGGCGCCACGGGTGGAACCACCAGCACCGCCAGCTCGGGCAGCGTGCCGACCATCGCTGGCTGCAACATCTTCCCCGCGGACAATCCTTGGAACGCGGACATCTCTGGCTATCCGCTCGACCCCAACGGCGCGACCTACCTGGCCAACATGTCGCCATCCACCGGCTTTCTTCCTGACTGGGGCACGGTGACCGACGAGTATGGTATTCCATTTTCGACCGGCACCGTCGTCACGCCGCAGCCGATGACCTGGAATGTCGACTATGGTGCGACCGAGAGCGATCAGCTCCCCTGTGCCACTGGAAGCAACAAGTTCTGCTACCCAATTCCGCTCACCGCTCCCATCGAAGGCGGCCCCACCGCCGATACGGGCAGCGACCGGCATGTGCTCTATATCGACACCGCGGGCGCGCCGAACAATTGCACGCTCTATGAGCTGTACAACGCGCAGAACCCCACGGGCGGCTCGGGCTGGACTGCGTCCAACGGCGCGATCTTTCACCTTGGTTCGGACGCGCCGAGGACCGATGGCCGGACCTCCGCCGACGCGGCCGGGCTGCCCATCCTGCCGGGACTGGTACGCTACGACGAAGTCATGGCCGGCGAAATTCGCCACGCCATCAGATTCACCGTCAGCCGCTCGCAACAGGGCTACATCCACCCCGCCACGCACGCGGCTGGCAATTCCAGCACCACGCTCCCGCCCATGGGGCTGCGGATGCGCCTCAAGGCATCGTTTGACACCAGTTCGTTCTCCGGCCCCACGCTGGTCATTCTGACGGCGATGAAGAAGTACGGCATCATTTTGGCCGACAACGGCAGCAACTGGTACATCAGCGGCGAAAGCAACGAGGGCTGGTCTTCCTACATGGACGACCTGGTGTCGAACCTGCGTAAGGTCCACGGCAGCGACTTCGAGGCGGTGAACACCGGCCCGGTCCTGACCGACGGCCTCTAGAGCACCGAACGGTTTGAATGTTGGGTGGAATCGAGAGCTTGCGAGCGTCTGGAAAATTCGCCTCGCCCCGCGAAGCGGGGAGGCCGACGCGCGAAGCGCGGCGGGAGAGGGGCACGGCCGCGCGCGCGCGTCTGCCCCTCTCCCTAGCCCTCTCCCCGCTTTCGCGGGGCGAGGGAATCGGACAGTGCCCGGGCGTCGCAACTCCTGGATTTCACGGCAGAGTCAAACCGTTCGGTGCTCTAGATAGTCAGCGCCCAGCCGTGATTGTGGCGCCGATGCAGAAGTGGTCGGAGGCCCGCGAGTCCCCGATGCGGAAGTCGACCGCGCGGAGTTTCCCGTTCGTGAGGATGCGATCGATGCGCATGGACGGGAGCTTGGACGGGTAGGTGTAGCCGAAGCCCCGACCCGCGGCCGCGAAGGCGTCGTCGAAATCGCTCAGGTTTTCGCGAAAGATCCGACTCAGACCGGGAAGGTTGGTATCACCCGCGATGATTACCGGGCGTGCGCTGGCCCGGGCCGCCGCTGCCCACCCGTGCACCTGGCGGCCGCGCCGGTAGGTGTTGAAGACCAGCCGATCCACGCCCTGGCCAAACAGGAAATGCCCTGACCGCAGCTCGTGCAAAAAGCCCTGACCGCGCATGTCTTCCAGGCCCTCGCGCGGGGAAGTCGTATGCACGTTGAAAACGTCCACCAGTCCGAGCGGGGTCGCGATGGTGTAGCTGACAAAGTGGGCCCCGCCGTCCCCCGCTTGCGATGCTCCTCCCTCACCTGCCTGATAGTGGATGGGCGGCGGTTCATAGACGCTGGTCAGGGGAAAACGCGAAGCCANNTCGATGTTGTAGGACACCAGCCGGATCGCGCTGGCGTCGGACACAGATCCTTTGCCAACCGATCCGAGGTGGAGCCCCATCAACGCAAAGAGAGCGAAGAGAAGCGAAAACGCCTGCAGCAGCAAGATGCGTCGGGGTGCCCATGCCCATGCGACGGCGATCACAAGCGGCGCTGGGAAGAGGAACCCGACCGGCGGCGCATACAGCCCCACGATGGTCACCCACCAACTTTCCCCCACCAGGCGCAGTAGGAGCCACGCGATCAGCAGCGCCAGCGGATAGCCGACGCCCGCTGCGACGGCGAACAGGCGCAGCCATCGACGGACAGGTCGCGACTTCGGGGGCGTTGAATCCAT
>PMBY01000240.1 GCA_003153875.1 Myxococcales bacterium
TGCGAGCGCACCTTCGGCTTCGAGACTGCAGTGGACACCGCGTGTGAGTGCTTTGACAAGATCCACACCACGGCCATGAGCCACCATCGCGTGATGGTGGTCGAGGTCATGGGCCGCAACGCCGGGTGGCTGGCCTTGCACACGGGCGTGGCTTCTGGTTCGGACATCATTCTCATGCCCGAAATCCCCTACGACCTGGCCAAAGTATGCGAAGTCCTGCACAAGCGCAGTCGGGCTGGCAAGCGCTTCTCCATCATCTGTGTATCGGAGGGCGCCAAGCCCAAGGGCGGCGAGGTGGTGGTGCAGCGCCGGGTGGAGACCAGTCCCGACCCCATCCGCCTGGGCGGCATCGCCAACAAGCTGGTGGCCGATATNNGCGTGCTGGCCACCATGTTCGGCCACTACGCCCTCGACCGGCTCATGCACGGAGCGGAGGGGCAAGTGGTCGTGCTCAGTGGGGGCCGGTTGGGCGCCATTCCCATCGAGTCCGTGGCCGGCAAGCAGCGCAAGGTGCCGCTCGACGATCCGCTGGTGGTGGCGGCACGCGCGGTGGGAACCGACTTCGGGGACTGATTAGTACCGCGCCAGCACGGTTTCGCCCGCGCGGGTCCGATCGCCGGGTCGGCACAGCACTTCCAGCCCGGGGATCCGTCGCACAAACAGGTCGCACTGCGATCCCATGCGGATCATTCCCACACGCTGGCCGCACGCGACGGCGTCACCGGAATGCACGAAGCAGTCCACCTGGCGCACGTAGCGATCCGCGATCTGCACCATGGCCACCGACAAGTCTCCCTCGAAGACGATGGTGTTGCGCGCATTCTCGGCGACTGAGGCGCGCACGTCGTCGGTGATGGGCATGTGCCACATCAGGTGCATGAGGGCGCGCACCATCGACTGATTCTCGCGGACCGCCGGGCGCGCATGCGCGTGCGTGACCTTGCCGCCGATGGGTGCTCGGTTCACGTGAACCGACCAGGGAAACATATAGATGCCAATCAGCACGCCCGGCAGCTCGCTGGGACCCACGAAGGGAGCGTCGGTGAGAGGGATCTCCGTTCCATGCTTGACCACCATGGGCATGGTGTGGGGCGCGATTTCGGAGACGTAGAGCACTTGGCCGTCAGCGGGCGCGACCACCACATGACCAGGCGGAGCGCGGCGCTCGGGGTCGCGGAAGAAAGCGTGGAAGCGCCAGTAGAGAAACGAAACTGGGTCCATCAGGTGCTAGCCACGCGCCACGCGGGCGACGGCGCCCACCAGCGCCCGCTGTACGGCGCGACCAGTGCATCGACCCAGCAGCCAAAGCGGGCCCCGCATGGCCCACAGCCAGATGAAGAACAGGCACATGCCCACGTAGGTCGCGTAGTCCACGGTGAAGTCCCACAGGGCGCGGCCGGGCTGCCGGCGCAGTTTGTCGAGAAACAGGCGCACACCGGTCATTGAATCTCCGCCGCGGCAAAGCTGTGCACCATCGCGTGATCGTCGAACTCAAGCTGTTGCTCGATTGCGTGGTCGTGGGTCAGCCGGATGGCGTGCTCGGGAAGGAATGGGCGATGATAGAAAACCCCGCGCGAGCACAGCCGCGCCCGTGGCCGCGCGGTACGCACGACCTGCTCGATGGTTTCCCCGAAGGCCTCATGCGAGAGATAGGCTGAGATATCAGAAAGCGAGTATCCGTCGAAGTACTGCGAGGGTGCCGTACGCAAGACGCTGGCCATGTCTCCGTTGACCACGTGAACCCGCACGCTGTGCAACGCCTGCTTGATGCGGGCAAAACCGTATTCACACAGATACTCGGGCATCACGTGCTCGTCGCCGTAGCGGCCAAGGAACGCCAACCAGAGCAGGTGGTTGTCGCGTGCCAGGTGATGGTCGAGATAGCGTTCGATGTTTCCGAAGATCCGTTCGTGCAACTTGAGTTCAGGCGGAAGAAAACGCCAGAAGCCAGGCTCGTGCGAGAAGAAGCTGAAGAAGCTGCGGCGGCAGATGGTCTTGGCCACCAGGCGCCAGAGCGGGCCGTGCCATCCCGGCAGCAGGCGTCGCTGCTCCGCCAAATCGGTGCAGGCAAAAAGACGACGCACCCAGCGGGGACGCAACAGGCGCGCGGCGGTCGCCACGTAGCGCGAGAAGAAGCGTTCCAGACTGCCCTGATACAAGACGCCGCGTTCGACCAAGAATGACTTGCTGTCGAAGTACGCACGCGCGCCGCTGGACAGTGCAGGCCGCAACGAATCGTAGACATCGAGTCGCTGTTGCGAGGGCCGCACGCCCATGAAGGACAAGAAGTCTGCGTGGTCCAGCGTCCGCAGTCCGGCGAGCTTGAGCTCGAACAGGTGAGTTTGCGCGGGATTCACATCCACCGCCCAAACTTCCTCGGCCCCGTCTTGCAGTAGGTTGAGCACGCGACCGCCGCTGGCGCAGATCGCAACCAAGCGCTTGGACGCGTTGGGCAGCAGGACTTGCACCTCACTGCCCGAGTCCTCGTTGCACGAGGAATAGCTGATGCGCTCGCGATAGCGATGCCACAGAATCACCCGCCCCGGCTTCTCCATGGGTCGCGCCGGGACCGCGTCGCAACCAGCCAGCCCCAGCGCCAACGGTGAGCCGGATGGAGCCGTGTTACCGGGTAGGGACGTATCGTCGACGTTCAGGGACAGCGTGTCAGACACGAAGTCAGCCTAGCGCAGCTGTTGCACTGTTGCCACCGCGATGGCAGCGCTATCAAGCCGTATCGCGCTGTCGAATCTTAGCCTAAGATTACCAGTCCGTTTCGTGAGTGGAGGACCATGGCTGCGGATCTCGATCACCCTGAGAGAAGCCAGAGCAACATCGACGTGATTCAGCTCATCGCCGATTTCGATCGGCACACCTCTCACCTGTCGTTCGCTGACATCGCCAAGGGTGCACTTGGCTTCATGGCCGACCATCTGCACTTGGCCCGCGCGTCGGTCGCGCTGCTGCGATCCGAGGGCGACGGATTCTGGTTGTACGATGCGACGGTCGACGTGCAAGGGGTCGAATCGGGCAAGATCATTCCGCATGGGTCGGCCACGCTGAGCGAAACCGTGGAGCAGAAGCGCGCCATCTACCGGGCCGACATTCGTGACTGGCCCGCAAGAAACCCCGTTGATCAAGCATTCATTGCCCGTGGATTTCTCAGCACCCTCAGCGTCCCGCTCATGTCGGGCGAGCGCTGCAAAGGGACATTGAATGCCGCAGCCGCCAGGGTCGATGGGATCGATCTTGCCACGCGACAGGTGATCGAGCTGGTGGCGCCCAGGCTTGCCTATGCCTTCGAGATGGGAATGGCCCTCGATGCCTTGGCGGGAAGCGAGACGCGCTTTCGCGATGTATTCGAGACCGTGGGTGACGGCATCGTGGTGGCCGAACACGCGAGTCGCAAAATCGTGATGGTGAACACGGCCATGTGCACGCTGCTCGGGCGTACGCCAAGTGAGTTACGCGGGCTCACCATCAATAGCATTCATCCCAGCGACCGCATTGACGAGGTCATCACAGTTTTCGAATCCATGATGCGTGGCGAGCGCGATCACGCCCTCGAGATCCCCATGCTGCGTGTCGATGGGACCGTCTTCCTGGCGGATGTCAGTGCCGGGAGCACCGTGATATCCAACAAGCGCTGCGTGGTCGGCGTATTTCGCGACGCCACTGAGCGATGTCGGCGCGAGGACGAGCAGCTTCACCTTCAGAAACTGGAATCCATTCGCACACTGGCCGCCGGCATCGCGCACGACTTCAACAACCTGCTCACGGGCTTGATCGGCAATATCAGCCTGGCGCAGATGAGTCTGGCTGACTCTCACGAAGCGCGGCCCTTGCTCGACGAGGCCCAGCGCGCGGCCACCCGAGCCACGGCCCTCACGCGACGACTGCTCACCTTCGCCAAGGGCGGCGCTCCGCTGCGCCGATGCATGAACATCGTCCAGGTTGTGCGGGATTCAGCCAACCTGGCCACCAGTGGAAGCAACGTGACTTGCCAGTTCGATCTGCCTGACCAGGCTCTTGCGGTCATGGCGGACGAGGGACAACTGGCGCAGGTGTTCCAGAATCTGGTGCGCAATGGCGTCGAGGCCATGCCCAGAGGTGGCACGATGCGGGTGCAACTGTCCCGGCAAACCGGCAGCGACGGCGACGAGATCTGCGTCGCGGTGAGTGACCAGGGGCCGGGCATTGCACCGGAATTGCTCGAAAAGATCTTCCTGCCTTTCTTCTCCACCAAAGAAAGAGGCAGCGGTCTCGGGCTCGCGGTCGCCAACTCCATCATTCAGAACCATGGTGGGCGCATCCAGGTGTCTTCCGCATTGGGTGTCGGTACCACGTTTCGGGTCACTCTGCCGGCGATGGGGAGTGGGCAGGAGAGCGCCAGCCCGCCGCGGGCCAAGCAGCAGGGAACAGGTCGGGTTCTCGTGATGGATGACGAGGCCGCGGTCCTCCGCCTGGCAGAACGCGCCCTGCGAGATGCTGGCTACGCGACCAAGATGGTGAGCAACGGCGACGACGCGGTGGAAGTCTATCGCAAGGTCTTGGACGACGGGCAGCGTTTCGATGCGGTGGTTCTCGACTTGACCGTGAGGGGAGGCATGGGGGGAAGAGAAGCGGCAGAGCGCATCCTGGCCATCGATCCCGCCGCGCACCTGATGGTGTCCAGTGGCTACTCGGAGGATTCAGTAATGGCCGAGTATCGACGGCACGGTTTCTCCGCGGTGCTGCCCAAGCCGTACAGCGCGCAGCAACTGTGCGAGGCTGTGCAGGCCATGATCGCGGGTCATCCCGACGGGCGGAACTAACCAGGATTGCGTGGACTGCGGATCGAAGTTAGCTGTTTCTCACAGAGACACAGAGGCCGCAGAGGCGGAGGAGCGAGGGAAGGGTTGGATGCAGCGCAGTCCAAATCCTTTCTTCTCATCCGATCTCTGTGCCCTCTGTGCCTCTGTGGGGGCGAGGGCGCGCGCGAAGCGCGCGGGGCGGGCAGGGTGGCCGGCCGTCCCGAAGCCCCCGAAGAGGGATAGGGTGCCAGCACCGCATTGGATCGCGCTCTACAAGATCCTGGTGAGAGAAGCTGGTCGGCTCTCGAGGCTGAGCTATCCGCGCAGAAAGATCAACGACTGCTGACTCCATGCCACGAGAGGATTCCACCACACGCCAAAGAGCAACAACGTGACGGAAAAAGCCCCCAGCATGAGCTGATAGCTCAGGTGCGGCCGCACTGTGACCTGACCCACAGGCGCTTCCAGGAACATGGCCCGCACAATGCGCATGTAGTAGTACAGTGACACGGCGGAGTTGAGCGCACCGATCACCGCCAGGGCCGCGTACCAGCCGCCTCCGGGCAGGGAATAGTTTTGCAGCACCGCCACGAACAGGTACCACTTGCCGGTGAAGCCCGCGAAGGGCGGCAGCCCAGTGAGAGAAAAGAGGCAAATGGCAAAGGCAATGGCTGACAGCGGGTGGCGTCGTGCCAGACCCTTGTAGTCGTCGATCGACTCTGAGCCCGTAGCCTGTGCCACCACAATGACCACCAGGAAGGCGCCCAGGTTCATCACCAGGTACACCAGCAGGTAGATCATCACGCTCTGCATGCCCAGGGTCGAGGCCGCGCACAGGCCCATCAAGGCGTAGCCGGCGTGGGCAATCGAGGAATAGGCGAGCAGACGTTTGAGGTTGTTCTGCACGATGGCCGTGAGATTCCCCAGGGTCATGGTCACGGCCGCCAGCACGCCGATGATGGCGGGCCAGGGCAAATCGGAAAGTCCTACGGTCAAAACGGCCGGTCCCTCGCCCGAGGGCGATCCGGCCAGAGCCGACCAGAAGAAGCGCACGGCCAGGGCAAACCCTGCTGCCTTGGGGCCTACCGAAAGAAACGCGGTGAACGGAGTGGGCGCGCCCTCGTACACGTCCGGGCACCACATGTGCCAGGGCACGCTGGCGATCTTGTAGCCCACGCCCGACAGTACGAAGATCACCGCCACCACCAGGGTCACGCGCAAAGCGGTCTGCCCGGGGCCAGCCAGTGCAGCCAGGCTCGTGCTGTCAAGCGCCGCGCCCAGACCGAGCAGGCTGGTGCTGGCTGTGAGCCCGTAGATGTAGCTCATGCCAAACAGCATGATCCCCGAGGCCACACCGCCGTAGATGACGTACTTGAGCGCGGCCTCGGCCGCCTTGCGATCACCCTGCCGGTAGCCCGCCAGCACATAACTCACCAGCGAGACCAGCTCGACCGCCAGGTACATCATCAGAAGATCCGTGGCGCTGGCCATGAGGAACATGCCGAGCACGACGGAGAGCAACAGTGGATAGAACACGCCGATCTGATTGCGGCCAAACTCGGTCGAGCGCGCGGCAATGAGCACGGTGAGACCGGCCGCGGCCAGGAACAGCCACTTGAAGAAGGTGGCAAAGGGATCGCTGGCGATCATCCCATTGAACAGCGCGCGCGGCGCGGACGGCTGCATCGCCAGCAGGACACCGGCCAGAGACAGGAAGAACAAACAGCCGATGGTCAGAAACAGCACGCGGCGCGGGTGCTGCTTCCACGCCAGGTCGAGCAAGAACATCAGCATGATGCCCGCGGTGAGGCCCAGCTCGGGCAAGAACCACGAGGTGCTGATGAGNNTTTTCTTGAATCATGGTTTCCCTAGGCAGTCGCAGCTACAGCGGTCGGATGCCCGCAATCAGGCTGAACAGGGTTGTGTTGATCACGTTGAGAATGGCGTAGGGATAGAAGCCGAGCACGATGGCGATGGCGCCCAGGGGATAGAGCACCAGGCGTTCGCGCCACACCAGATCCGGATATCCTTGATAGAGCGGATTGAGTTTTCCCAGAAAGGCGCGGTGGATGGCCCACAGATAGTAGGCCGCGGTGATGATCACGCCGGTGGCCGAGATGATGGTGAACAGCATGAAGGTGGGGAAAGATCCCGTCAGCACCATGAACTCGGAGATAAAGCCGCACATGCCGGGCAGGCCCAGCGACGCAAAGAAGGCCAACCCGGTCATGGCCGAATACTCGGGCATAACACTGGCCAGCCCGCCGAAGCGCGCGATCTCGCGGTGGTGGGCCCGGTCGTAGATCACGCCGGCGATAAGGAAGAGCATGGACGAGATGATCCCGTGCGAGAACATGTTGAACACCGCACCGGAGATCCCCGCCGGGGTCATGGCCGCCATGCCCAACAGGGTGAAGCCCATGTGGCTGACGGATGAGTAGGCGATGAGTTTCTTGAGATCGGTCTGTGCCAGGCACACGAACGCGGCGTAGACGATGTTGACAACGCCGAAGGCGGCGATGGCGTGCGCGGCCCAGGCGGTGGCATCGGGCAAGAGCGGATAGTTGAAGCGCAGGATGCCGTAAGGGCCCATCTTCAGGAGAACCCCGGCCAGGATCACGGAGACCGGCGTGGGTGCCTCCACGTGCGCATCCGGCAACCAGGTGTGGAAGGGGAACATCGGGATCTTGATGGCGAACCCGATGAAGAGCGCCACGAAGATGATCTTGGTGAAGGCGAATCCCAGGATGGGCGCCGCGTGGGTGAACACGCCTTCCCGGCCCTGCTGCGCCAGTGCCAGCAAGTTGAAGGTGTGCCCCGTCGACATGGTTCCATCGGCCAGCATGGCCGCGTGGCTGCTGTAGTAGATGGCGATCACCGCCAGCAACATCAGCACCGAGCCGACCAGGGTATAGAGGAAGAACTTGATGGCCGCGTATTCCTTGCGAGGGCCGCCCCAGATCCCGATGAGGAAGTACATCGGGAGCAACATCACCTCCCAGAACACGTAGAACAGGAACATGTCGAGCGACACGAAGGTGCCCATCATTCCCGTCTGCAAGAGCAGCAGCATGACCATGTAGCCCGGCACCATGCGCACCGAGAAGTGCTTGGGGTGATGGCCGTCGTCGTGGCCCGACATACCCGCCATGGCGGTGTACTTGGCCCCGCCCCACCAGGGCATGGAGGCGATGGTGGCCACGAACGAGACCAGCCCGGCGAGCAGAACCATCGAGATGGACAGTCCGTCCACGCCCATCAGGTACTCGACGTTGAAGGCCTTGATCCAAATGAAGTGTTGCACCAGTTGCACGCCGGTGGCGTGCCCGTTGACCATGGTCCCGGCCGCGCTCGGGTCGTACCAGTGCCAGGCCAGTAGCGCGCAGGCGAAGGATCCCCCGCTGGTGACCATGGCGATCAGGCGCGCCGCCTGGTCGAGCCCGGTTTTGGACAGGCCGGCCAGCGAGCGAATCGCGGCGAACAGCACGATGAGCCCCAGCCCGAGCAACGGGAAGAAGGTGGCCCAGCTAAGTACGTTTTGTTGACTGATCATCAGGGTTGGCTCCCATCACTTGATGAGGAAGTTGAGCAGAACGACAACCAGCGCGCCGGCCAGCGCGCCGTAGAGGTAGGTCTGGATGCGGCCGGTTTGTACGCGGCGCAAACCACGCCCGGCTCCGATGGTGCAATCAGCGATTAGATTCACTGCCCCGTCGACGATGTACTTGTCAATGGCGCCATCCACGTTGGCAACCAGTCGCGTGACGGCTCCTGCCAGGTTCACCGCGCCGTCGACCAGCCGGCTGTCGATCCAGGACAAGATGCGCGCGAACACCAGTGAGCCACGCACCACCGTGGCCCCATAGATCTCGTCAAGGTAGTACTTGTTGTACACCACCGTCCAGGCGCGCTTCCAGCGTGCCAGCAGTTGCGCGGGCACCGGGCTCTTTCCGTCGCGGTACAGGGCGCGCGCAAACAGCCAGCCCACGGCGCCGGCTGACACGCCGATGACTTGGAACAACCACTCCACCCAGTGCGGGTGCTCGGTGAAATGAACCGTGGCCGGCAGCGAGGGCTCCAGGAAGTATTCCAGGATGGGCGGCCGGTGGGTCCACAAGGCCGGAAGCCCGAGCAGCGAGGCCAGCACCGCGCCGCTGGCCAGCACGACCAGCACGCTGGTTATGCTCAGTGGCGATTCCTTCGGTGCAGTTCCGTGGCCGTGGCCGTCTTCGTGCCCATGGCCGCCCCGGTACTCGCCGGTGAAGGTCATGTAGTAGCTGCGGAACATGTAGAAGGCCGTGCCCGTGGCCACGATGATGCCCACGCAATAGATGAGCGGGCCCAACCAGGCCGCCGGCATGCCCAGCAACGACATATGTTGCTGACTGAACGCCTTCCACAGGATCTCGTCCTTCGAGTAGAAACCGCTGGCAATGGGGAAGCCGGCAATGGCGATGCACGCCCAGAGGTAGGTCTTCTTGGTGACGGGCATGAGCTTGCCCAGCCCACCCATCTTGCGCATGTCCTGTTCGTGATGGCAGGCGAGAATCACCGAGCCTGACCCAAGGAAGAGCGCGGCCTTGAAAAAGGCATGGGTGAGCAGGTGGTAGGCGCCGGCCCAGTAGGCGCCCACGCCCACGCCGATGAACATGAAACCAAGTTGCGACACGGTGGAGTAGGCCAGAACTTTCTTAATGTCGTACTGGAAAAATCCGATGGAGGCGCCGAACAGCGCGGTCAGTGCGCCAATCAGCGCGACCCAACCCATGGCCGTGGGCGAGAGCGCAAAAATGAAATTCAGCCGCGCCACCATGTAGACACCCGCGGTGACCATGGTGGCGGCGTGGATCAAAGCCGAAACCGGCGTAGGACCAGCCATGGCGTCGGGCAACCACACCGACAGGGGAAGCTGGGCGCTCTTGCCCATCGCGCCCACGAACAGCAGGATGCCCACCATGGCGAGCAGCCCGAAGCCGAAGAGCTTCTGGTGCAAGAGCCGATCGGCTACGCCGGTGGCCTGCACCACCACCTGATCGCGCAACTGGCGAAAGTTGAGTGTGGGGCCGATCTCGATGATGGCCTCGCGATGCTCCGCCTCGGCGCTGTTCGTGGCAGGCTCACCCGAAAAGATGCGCAGCTGCTGGCCGGGCACATTCGCCTGGTAGCTCAGTTTGCCGGTCGGCAGCTCGTGCCAAACGCCCCCAAGACCCCAGAACAGCAAGAACAGACCCAGAATGAATCCGAAGTCGCCAAAGCGGTTGACCACGAACGCCTTCATGCCCGCCGCCGCCTTGGCCGGATCCGTGTACCAGAAGGCAATCAGCAGGTAGCTGCACAGACCCACGCCCTCCCAACCAAAGAACATGATGACGAAGTTGTCGCCCATGACCAGCAACAACATGGAAAAGATGAACAGGTTGAGATAGGCGAAGAAGCGCCAGTAGGCGGGATCTTCGGCCATGTAGCCGATCGAGAAGATGTGGATCAAGGTGCCGATGCCCGTCACCACCAGGACCATCATCATGCCCAGCGGATCCAGGGCAAAGGCCAGGTCCACGTGCACGGGACCGGCCGTCAGCACCGTCCACAGCGTGTTTTGCAGGAAGCGTTCCTCGCCCGGCAGGCCCAGCATCTTGGCAAAGGCGACACAGCCCACGGCAAAGGAGAGCACCATGGCCCCGACCGCGACAATGTGAATGGCCGGCTTGCCGAGCTTGCGCTGCAGCCACCAGCCACAGGTGGTGTTGATAACCGCGCCCAACAGCGGGAAGAGGGGAATCAGCCAGAGAAAGCCAGCCGGGGTGACCGCGAGCGGGGCGAGCTGTTGTACGGCGTGTTCCATGGCCAGCCCTTATTGCCTCAGCGACGCAATGTTGGCCGTGTCGATGCTGCGGATCATCTGGTAGATGGCCAGGATAATGGCCAGTCCCACAGCGGCCTCGGCGGCGGCCAGCACGATGACGAAAAGCGCGAAGATCTGCCCGGATAGGCCGCCCGCCACATAGTAGTTGAAGGCCACCAGATTGACATTGGCGCCGTTGAGAATCAGTTCGATCCCCATGAGCATCGCGACAGCGTTGCGCCGGGTGAGCACAGTCATCAGGCCAAAGCAGAACAGCAGGCCGCCCACGACCAGGAAATGGCTCAATGAAAGGTGCCCCATCATTTCAGTCATCTTTGATTTCCTTGCGCGCCACTACAATCGCGCCGATCAGGGTGGCCAGCAGAACCACTGAGGCCACTTCGAAAGGCAGCAACCAGGTCCCGAGCAGGCCATTGCCAATGGCGGCGGAAGTCTCGTGGCTTTCCGGCCGCAACACGACCTTCCAAGGTGCCCAAATGGCGATAAAGGACAGCAGGGTACCGGTCAGCGCGAAGAGAATCGCGCCCGAAACCAAACCGACGTTTTGATTGGAAACCTCGATTTCCTTGATCTGACTGGTGAGCATGACCGCGAAGATGATCAGCACCAGCACGCCGCCGATGTACACCAGCAACTGCGTGACCGCGAGAAAGTCGGCCGAGAGCAGCACGTACAGGCCGCCCACTCCGACCAGCGCCGAGAGCAGACCCATGGCGCTCCAGAAAATGTTCTTCGACATGGGCACGCCGGCCGCGCCCACCACGGCGGCCAGGGCAAACAGGTAGAAGACCGCTAGGTTGGTGTGCATGGCTATCCCTTGTCCCTGCCGAGAGCCGGCGCGGCCCAATCCGGGGCCGGCGCGGCCCACACCCGCGAGGCAAGATACACGCGCATGAGCGAGCCCGCCGGCGCGCGGGGCGCATCTTGGCCTTTGACCGGTCGGTAGAATGGCACCGGCTTGGCCGCATCAGGCACCCAGCGGAAGACCAGATTCTCCACCACCCTCACGGTCGACTCGAACTCGCGCGTGTGCGCGATGGCGCCGGTCGGGCAAGGTTCGACGCACAGGCCGCAGAACATGCACTTGGACTCGTCGATGTCGAACTGGGTGATGACCCGCTGTTTGGGATTGGCCGGATCCTTGTCGACCGCAATCTTGATCACGTCGATGGGACAGGCGCGCGCGCAGGCCAGACAGCCGGTGCACACGGCTAGGTCGACTTCCAGGAAACCGCGGTAGCGCGACGGCAGCATGTCGGCCACGCGCTTTTCCGTACGGTCGGGATACTGAATGGTGATGGGCCGCCGGAGCATGTACGACAGGGTGACGGACAGGCCCTGCCAGAACGTCTGTACGACGTCTGTGATGGCGCCGAAGTAGTTGCGAACCGTTTCAGGCATCGAGAGCTACCAATTTGAAAGATCCACCCGGGCGCCTTTGACCTGCGCGATATTCTTGCGCGTCCGCACAGCAAACTTCACCAGCAGGAGAGCCACGCCCAGGCTGATCACCAGGCCAGACGCCAGGTGCACGGACGCGGGGACCATCACCCAGAACAAGGTGAAGATGAAGCAGGCGAAAGCACCTGGCACCAGGTATTTCCAGCACAGGGACATCATCTGATCCACGCGCACGCGCGGCAGGGTCCAGCGCAGCCAGATGAACAGGATGACGAGCAGCCAGGTCTTGACCGCGAATACCAGCAGCGAAGCGGACTGCCAGCCGAACCACACCAGGGTCGGGAAAACATCCGTGCCGCGGGTCTGAGTGATCATCTCCACCGACACGCCCGGGATCTGCCAGCCGCCCAGGAACAGGGTGACCGCGAGCGCACCCATGACCCACATGTTGGCCCACTCCACCATCAGGAAGAGCGCGATGCGGAAGCCGGAGTACTCGGCGTGATAGCCCGCGACCAGCTCCGATTCAGCCTCGGGCAAATCGAAGGGCGTGCGGTTGCCTTCGGCCAGCGAAGCGGTCAAGGCGATGAAGAACGCGACAAAGGCCGCCGGGTTCTGGCACGCGAACCACTGCCAGGGCCAGCCGCCCTGGGCGCGGATGATTCCCTGCATGGACAGGGTCCCGGCCATCATGACCGGGACCATGATGGCGATCCCTGCCGGGATCTCGTACGACACCACCTGGGCTGCGCCGCGCACGGCACCGAAGAGTGCCCACTTGGAATTGGAGGCCCAGCCCGACACCAAGATACCGACGACGATAAAGGCGCTGGTTGCGGTCAGGTAGAACACGCCCACGTTGAGGTCCGCCACCACCACGCTTTCCCCAAAGGGCAAGACGACAAAGGGAAGGGTCAGCCCCACCATGGAGAAGTAGGGCGCGGCCCGGAAAAGCAAACGGTCTGCCTCGGCCGGAATCAGATCCTCTTTGAAGAGCATCTTGAACGCGTCGGCCACCCAGGAAATGAACCCGAAAACGCCGGGCCGGTTGGGTCCGATGCGGCTCTGCATGCGTCCCGCGATGCGACGCTCGACCCAGGTCGTCACGCCGGCAAACACAGCGGTGTAGAGCGAGACGAAGGTCCCCTCGACGAGCAAAATCACTCCGTACCAGGTATCGCGATACAGGCTGTGCCCCAGATCCCAGCCCAGCCGTTGGGCCACGGCGTTCAGCGCCTCGGGCCGGTTGAACGGCAGCATGAGCAGGAGCACCAGGTAGAGCAGGAACGGCAGCGCCAGCATGAAGAACAGCGTGGTCGCCAGCGCGGTTTTGGGATAGCGCGTAGTCAGCGAAGTGGAATCGAGAGCGGTCGTGATTCTCACCGGTCAATCTCCGGGGCAACGACATCCAGCGAGGCGATGAGCGCGATCAGGTCAGCAATCATCAGTCCTTGCGACAGTTCTTCGATGATTCCCATGGCCATGAAGCTGCCGGTGCGCACACGCACCCGGTAGGCCTTCTCTGACCCGTCGGACACGACGTAGTAGCACATGGTACCGCGCGCCGACTCCACCCGTCCCATGGCCTCGCCCGGCTCGGGCTTCGGCTTGCGTAGGACCTTGGCCATGATCTCGCCCTCGGGCAGCTTGGCGAGCGCCTGGCGAACAATCTTGGAGGATTCCAGCATCTCCAGCACACGCACGGCGTAGCGATCCCAACAGTCCCCAACCGCTCCCATCTTTCCCTGACCCACGGGCACATCGAACTGGAACTCAGGATAGGCGCCATAGGCCAGGTCGCGGCGCGCGTCCCATGAAATTCCCGAGCCGCGCAGATTCGGGCCGCATAGGCCGTAGGCAACGGCCTTGTCGCGACTGATGACCGCGACGTTGGCCAACCGCTTGACGTAGATTTGGTTGAGCGAGATCAGCCGGTCATATTCCTGGACGTAGCTGTCCAGGTGATCGAGGTAGCGCAGGATCTTTTCGCCCCATCCCTCGGGCGCGTCGAACGACACGCCGCCGATGCGCGCGTAGTTGAAGGTCAGGCGCGCCCCGCACAGTTCTTCCAGTAGGTCGTTGATGGCCTCGCGCTCGCGCAGGGCGTGGGTGAGCGGCGTGGATGCGCCGATGTCGGAGGCCATGGTGCCGACCGCCACCCAGTGGTTGGAGATGCGGCACAGCTCGCCCGCGATGGCGCGCAGGTACTTGGCGCGCGGAGGAATCTCGACCTTGAGCAGCCGCTCGACCGCGATGGCGTAGCCTTCATTGGCAAACATGGCCGCCAGGTAGTCGATGCGGTCGGTAAATGGCATGAAGCCCGGGTAGCCGACGGTCTCGCCAATCTTCTCCATCCCGCGGTGCAAGTACCCAATGTCCGGGATCGAGCGGCGGATGATTTCGCCGTTGGTCTGGGTGACGAAGTCGATAACCCCGTGGGTCGATGGATGCTGCGGCCCGAAGTTGATGACGATCTCTTCGTCCGACGGGGTCATACGCCCAAGGATTCGCCGTTCGACTGGCTCAGCCATTGGGCGACTCCTTCTTGGCCGGTGCCGGAGCCGGTGCCGTAGCCGGAACCGGTGCCGGTGCCGGAGCTATATTCGTGGCCGTGGCCGTGGCCGTGGTCGTGGTCGTGGCCGTGGCCGGAGCAGCCACCGGCGGTGGTGCCGCCGCCGCAATCGCCTTGCGTTCCGCATCGACCTTCTGGACCAGCCTCACCAGCGGATCTGGACGCGTGTTGGTGACTCCGTGGTACCCGCCCGCCTCTTGGTAGTCCTTGCGCAAAGGATGGCCGACCCAATCGTCGGGCAGAAGGATTCGCCGCATGTCCGGGTGTCCGACGAAAGTTACGCCCAACATGTCGTAGACCTCGCGTTCCAGCCAGTTGGCCGCCTTCCACACGCCCTCGATCGAGGGCACGGAGGGCTGGCTGCGATCGGCCTCGACCTTGAGCACGATCTGGTGCCGGTGCTGCAACGAGAACAGGTGATACACGACCTCGATGAGGTTGCGCGCCGGCCAGTCGATGCCGGTGACGTCCTCGCAATAGTCGAAATCCAGTCCCGCCGCGCTCTTGGCGAATCGGCAAACCTCGACGATCTTGTCGGACTTGACGGTCACGAAGGGATCGATCTTCGCCTCAGTCAGCTCACCCACGGCGTCGCCGAACTGGGCCTTGAGCTTGGCGTGGATCTCCTGCGCGTTCATGCTACTTGGCCCCGGTCTGCGGCCGGCGTTTCTCGCGCCACCAGCGCTCACTCATGATGATGTCCTGGATACGCATCAGGCCTTCGGTCAGCGCTTCGGGCCGGGGCGGACAGCCGGGCACGTACACGTCCACCGGAATGACCTTGTCCACGCCCTTGACCACGGCGTAGCTGCACTGGAAGAGCCCGCCGCAGTTCGCGCAGGACCCCATGGCCAACACGTACTTGGGCTCCGCCATCTGGTCGTAGAGCAGCTTGGTTCGCTCGGCCATCTTGTAGCTGAGCGTGCCCGCGACGATCATCAGATCAGCCTGGCGTGGACTGGCCCGGAACACGGCGGCGAAGCGGTCCAGATCCGCGCGTGGTCCCCCGGTCTGCATCAGTTCGATGCCACAGCAGGCGAGCCCGAAGAGCAGGTAGTGGATGGAATTCTTGCGAGCCAGATTGACCAGGTCGTCGAAATGGTTGGTGTTGGTGAGCAGGACGCCGGCGCCCGGGCCTGACTGGACGATTCGCGTGATTGCCATCTGTGCTCTAGCCTCGGTCGCCGCTGGTCTTGCTGCCCGCGGGCTTCTGGGCGGCAGACAACTTCTTTACCCATTCGAGATCGCCATGGGCCCAGGCCCATATGAGCCCGATGAGCAGGATGACCGTGAAGAGAACTAGCTCAGTCAGAGCAACCCAGCCGTTGCCCTTCTTGGTCCATTCGGCGTACACGACCACCACGGGGAAGGTGAGCGCGATGTCGACCTCGAAGATGACGAAGGCCAACGCGATCAAGTAGAAGCGCGGGTTGAAGTTGTACCAAGCGGTGCCCACGGGCCGTTCGCCGCATTCATAGATGGAAACCTTGTTCGCATTGGGGAAGCGCGGCCGGATGATGGCGCCGATCAGCAGGGCCACCAGGGCGAAGAGCACGGCGACGACCGCGAAGGTGAGCACTGCGCCGAATTGGAAGCCCATGAATTCCTTTTTGGGTAACCCTCGGTGGCCCAGGGGCCGGGGTGCGACTTATTTATCGGTCCCGCCCTCTGGGGTCAAGTACGCCAGAAATGGCAGGGTAGTCTCAGCTTTCCGAGGTTCGACGTAGCCTGATTGAGGCGGCGCCAGGAGAACCGCGCCGCGCATAGCGGCACGCAAGTTGCCTGCTTCTTGTTTCCATGGGACCGCGGAGACATAGCATACCCATCGGGATCGTGGGCATTGCTTTAGCTGGGCTGTGGTCGACGGGCTGTGGCAGCCGGGGACTTCGGTCTGCCCGGACAGATGGCGGCGCATCCGACGCTGCGGCCGGCCCGGGCGGCCAGGCCGGATCCACTTTTTCCCAGGGCGGCTCGGGCGGGAACAGCGGAGGCGCCGAACCGGGCAGCACGGCCGGAGCGACGGGCGCGGGCGGCTCAGCCGGTTCACTATCGAATCCGGGCGGCGTCGAGGCAGGCGGCAGCGCTGGCGCCGATGCGGCTGGCGACGTTTCAAGACCAGACGCAAGCGGGGCCGTTACTGACTCGTCCGTCGCATCCGATGTGAAAGTGCCCTGCGGCCCTGTATGCCTCATGTATTGCTACTATGGAAACCTGCTGGACGAGAACGGCTGTGAGATCTGCGCCTGCAACTCACCGCCGCCGTGTCCGGGGATGAAATGCGCGTCGTGTCCCTACGGCTATGTGCACGACGTAAACGGCTGTTTGACCTGTACTTGCCTGCCTGACCCGAACGTGCCGTGCAGTCAGATCTTCGATGGCATTCAGTGCGGCACCAGAGGCAACTGCGCTTGGCTCGAGCCTGGCCATTGTGTATCGCCACCCCCCGTCGTTAGAGGCTGCTACGACCTGGCCGCGATCAACTGCTCCACCGACAAGGACTGTTCGGACGGCCGAACCTGTGTCACGCGCGGGACCAAACCATGCACCGTCGGTTGCGATATCTGCGGCTACACGGTGGACATCTGCCTGTGAACCTGCGACGAGTCCGGCCCGCCGGGCAATTTGGACTGCGCTGAGTTATGCTGTTCTNNGGGCCCCACTACGGCAACGAAGCGATCGCCCCGTACTTCTTTCTGATCATTTTCGGCGCCGCCTTGATTGCGGTGGGGTACGTGCTTCTGCCCTTCCTGGGTGACATGGTGATCGCCCTGGTGGCTGTGCTGCTTCTGTCGCGGCACTATGAGCGGCTGCTGCGGGCGTTGGGAAATCGGCCGGTCATGGCATCAGGACTCACCGTCGTTGTCCTGATGGTGGTGGTGGCCATTCCGGTGAGTCTGGTGGGCTCGGCCCTGTTGGCTGATATCCGGCGCGCGGCCGTGACCTGGGGTGGGCCCGAGGCCTATGTCACCATCAACGACTGGACCAGCGAGAATGGCCGTGTCGCGCGGGCTCTCACGGATTTTGCCCAGCGCACAGGTCTGCCCATCTCGCCCGAGGCCGTGCAGGATGCCGTGGTCGAGGTAGCCCGCAGTCTGAGTCAGGGCCTGTACAAGCGCGCCAACGCGTTCGTATCAGGCGTGTTGCAGTTCGCGCTTCACGGAGTCATCACTCTGTTCTCGATCTTCTACCTGCTCATGCAGGGAGAAAAACTGCGCACCTACTTGTTTCGCCTGTCGCCCTTGGCTGGCGACGAAGACCAGCTTTTCATCAACAAACTGGGCGAGGTGGGACGCGCCATCCTGATCGGCAACGGCATCGGCAGCTCGTTGCAGGGCCTGGTGGCTGGGGTTGCCTGGGCGGTGGTGGGACTGCCGTCGCCCGTGTTGTGGGGCCTGGTGATGGCGGTGGCGGCCTTCCTTCCCTTGGTGGGGGTGGCCGCCGTGGTGGTGCCCGCGACTTTCTACCTGTGGTTCGCGGGCCGGCATGCGGTTGCCGTGGGCTTCTTCATTTTCTGCATGGGACAGTCGTTCTTGTTCGAATACGGACTCAAGCCGCGCCTGATGGGCTCGTCCATGCGCATGAACAGCCTGCTGGTGTTCCTCAGCCTGCTGGGTGGGATTCTCGGCTTCGGCGCGCCTGGCATCCTCTACGGGCCGCTCATCATGACTCTGTTTCTGGCCCTGGCGCAGCTCTATGAGACGCGCTACCAGCAGCGCATTGCGCGACGCCTCGGCCCCGCGCCGGCCGAAGGCGGCCCCACCGACGCGGCCGGAGTCTGAGAAGCGCTACTGCACGGTGAGATCGGCTTCAGAGCGCTTGTCGACCGACGAGCCTCCGACCATCAGGTGCACGGTGCCGGGCTGGACAGCGAAGGCCTTGGTGGTCGCGTCCCAGTAGGCGAGCTGGGTGCGGGTGAGAGTCAAGGCCACGGTCTTGGTTTCGGCCGGTGCCAGGGTGATCCGCTTGAATCCCTGTAGCTGTTTGATCGGTCGAGGCACGCCGGTGGTGGTGGGGTAGCTCACGTAGAGCTGGACCACCTCGTCCCCGGCGCGGGTTCCGCTGTTGGTCACATCCACGCTGACGGTCACTGAACCGCCTTGCGCCAGGGTTGCGGCACTCAATCGCAGAGCGGAGTAGGTGAAGGTCGTGTAGCTCAATCCGGATCCGAATGGATAGAGCGGCGTGCCCGCGAAGTACATATAGGTGCGGCCCTTGCGGATGTCGTAGTCGTTCTTTGCCGGGATGTCAGTCAGGGCCTTGTACCAGGTCACCGAGGTCCGGCCGGCCGGGTTGTAGGCGCCGAACAGCACGTCGGCCAAAGCGTTGCCCAGTTCCTGACTGGAGTGGGTGATGTGGACGATGGCGGGAACATTGTCTTGCACCCAGGTGATGGCCTGCATGAAACTCGACACATCCACCACGATGGTGCGTTTGTTGGCGGCGTACACCGCCTGGATCAGGGTCAGCTGCTCGGGCTTGAGATCGATCGATATGCGGTCCACAGCCTCCTTGCTGTCATTGGGGCTGGGGCAGGTGGCCCAGGTGGTGTTGCCGCAGGTCGGGTGATTTCCAACCAAGACGATGGCCGCGTCCGAACTGGTGGCCAGGGTGACGGCCTGGCCCGTGCTGTTGTCGAGAGCGTACTGCACGTTCACGCCGGTGCCGACCGCGGCCTTGATCCCAGCCAGCGCGGTGACGGAATACGGCGGTTTGCCACCATACCAGTCCGTTACGACCAGGTCGGCATTGGGACCAATGACTGCCAAAGATTTCAGCGTGGTCTTGTCGAGCGGCAGCAGGTTTCCCTCGTTCTTCAACAGCACGATGGACTTCTGGGTCACCAGGCGCGCGAGCGCCTTGGCTGCATCGCTGGTCCAGGGTGTAGAGTTTCCGTCGACCGTAGAGTACGGCGATGTCGGGTCAAATTCCCCCAGACGAAAGCGCATGCGGAAGTTGCCAGCGAGCGCGGCGTCCATGTCGGCCTTGGTCAGCTTTCCGTCGGTGTAGGCCTGCTGCATGGCCGCCGCGTTTCCCGACAACATGACAGGGGTGCCAGCCTTGACCACCCCCGCGGCCGCATCTTCCAGGCTCGGGAAATACTTATAGCTTTGGTAGGCGGCCTGCATGGCATTGGCATCGGTGCAGATCATGCCGTCGANNCACTCGCCGATCACGACACTCTTGATGAGCGGCGAGCACACAGCCGGAGCCCCGTTGACGGCGTTGTACGACGTCATGAACGATTGTCCGTGGGCGTTCACGATGGTCTCGTAGAAAGGAACCAGGTAGTACTCGCGCAGGTTCCGGTCATCCAAGATCACGTTGTTGTTGCCGCGGTTCTGTTCCTGGTTGTAGGCGAGAAAGTGCTTCATGGTCGCGGCGGCTTGCAGGGCGCGCGGGTCGCTTCCCTGCAGGCCACGGACAAGAGCCTTGGCCAACTCGCCCACCAGGTACGGGTCCTCGCCCAGACTTTCCTCGGCGCGGCCGGCCCGCGGATCTCTCGACAGGTCCACCACGGGTGCGCGGATGGCCAGGCTGACTTGCTGCCCCTTGTTTTTCACGAAGTAAACCCGGGCCTCGTTTCCCACTTGAGCAAACGCCTGGGTGAGCACATCGGGATCCCAGGTTTCGCCCAGGCCCGAGGCCTGCGGAAACTGGGTCGAGAGGACGGCCGACACGCCGGAGGCCCAGCCCAGCCCATGGATGCCTTCGGTAAAGGTGGAAAAGGCTGCGATTCCCAGCCGTGAAATGGCGGGCTGGCGCTCAGTGAGCAGCGACACTTTTTCTGCATCGGTCAACAGGCCCAAGAGGTTGGTCACGCGCTCTTCGAGCCCGAGGCAAGGATTTTTGAAAGGATAGGCGTAGGTGGTGCCGCCGGTCGGACAGGTCGGCGCATAGGGTCCGCCGACGNNCGCCAGTCGCGCTGCCGCCAGGTGCAGCACCACCGGCGCCGCCAGTCGCGTTGCCACCCACCACCGTGCCAGCGATGCCGCCAGTGGCAGCGCCTCCGGTGTTCTTCCCGCCTGTGCTGGTCGCGCCAGCCCCTGCTGATGCGCCACCCACGCGGGTCGCGGTGCCGCCCGCGCCGCCCGTGGTGGAGACCGCGCCACCGGATCGGGGCGTGGCGCCTCCGGTCGTTGCCGAGCTACCACCCGAGGCCAGGGTCACGCCGCCCGAGGCCGGAATCCCGCCGGTGGCAGCAGCGCCTCCGGTTGCGAGCGCGCCGCCAGAACTCGTTGTCCCGCCATTAGACGAAATGCCCCCTGTGGCAGGCAAGCCGCCTGAGGCCGTGGTTCCCGCGGGATTCGCGCTCGCACCGGCTGACGATGCCACGCCGCCTGCGCCGGTAGTCCCGCCGCCACTGTGACTACCAGCTGTGCCGACGGCCTTCCCATCGGAGTTCCCGCAACCGAGAGCCAGGAACATCGCCAACAGGCTCACCGGTGCGAGCGTTTTGCCCGCTCTCAAACCACTCGTCGTTGTGTGCGCTCGGGACATATTCTCTCCTGTTCGATCCATACAGTGCATGGGTGAACGGATTTTGGTTCTTCTGTGTCGGCTGGCGCCTTGGCCACGCGTCATACGACACGAGCCGGCGCTGCCTCAACGAACCGCGTTGAGATCGGCGGGCTGGACGTCGCGGAATTCTACTTCACACGTAGACGGCGTTTTACCTGTGCTAGCTCGGTCCGCAACTTGGCGAGCGCCTCGCTTTGAGCCTGGACCGCGGCCACCAGCATGCTGGTGTAGCCGTACAGATCCACCATGGTGCCGTCGCGATCCACGGCTGGGCTGCCCGGAACATCCTCGATGATGAAACCCAGGTAGCGCCGGTCGCCCAGCGCAGGATCCCGGTATTCGTAGGTGGCCAGCTTGAACCGCGCCAGATCCTCGGCCACGCGCTGCCGCTCGGCCTCGCTCAAGTAGAGAATGTTCTTCTTGGCCCGCCGGCTCGACACGGGACACTGGCCGCCGCTTGCGCTGTACCAGGCCCCCTGCTTGCAAAGGCGCGCGCCGCCGGGCCCGCAAACGTACCGGCATGTTTTGTCCGCCGTGGTGCAGGCCGAACCCAGCCGCGAGATCCCCGCAGGGCAGGCCGCATCGGCGTTGGGAACGTCGCAATGCCAGGTCGGTGATCCCGCGCACCCGGACGCGGGGCCGTTGAAGCAGTTGGTACAATCGCAAACAAGATCCGCGTAGGTGCAGTAGGCGTCTTGCGTGGGGCAACTTTGCCCAGCGGCCGCCTCACGCGTAGCCGGGCAAGTCACGGGCGGCAAGCCCACGCACTTGACTGCGGTTACGTTCCATTGGCCGTTGGTGCAAGTCGCGTCGTTGCGGCAACTGGGTCGAGGATCGGTGCCGTATTCGCAGGTCAATCCTTCAGTGCAAGGCCAACCCGTGATCTGCGAGACATCAGGTGGACAGGCTGGCGAACCGCCCGTCGCTGTCGAGCCGCCTGTTGCCGTCGTACCTGCGGCGGTGGTGCCGCCCGTCGCGGTTGCGCCACCGGTCGCAGTCGTGCCTCCAGCCGCCGTCTGCCCACCGGTCGTGGAAATGCCTCCTGAAGACGTCGTTCCTGCCGAGGCTGACGTGCCAGCTTGGCTAGTCACTCCGCCGGTAGTTGTTGCACCGCCAGTCACGGTCGTCCCGCCCACCGCCGTACCGCCTGCTGCAGTCACACCGCCGGTCGCGCCGCCCTCTCCTCCGGTTGCGGTTGCCCCACCAGTCTCGCCGTTGCCACCGACGGGTACGCTGCCGTCACGCCCTGGCGCAGCGATCCCTCGCGTCTGGCAACCTCCAACACTACACACAAGACTCACACTTGAAACGACAGCCAGCAACGTGTTGCGCATGTACTTCTCCTGGGCTTGGGCCGCGAGAAGCGCCCGCTTTAATGATACGCCAGGTATGCTTCCCGGCCGGCGCACAACGGCCGCCCACCTCGTGGCCGGGGGCATGAGCGCCGGTTCTTGCGGCGGACGGACAGCAAACTCGCTGATGGCCAGCTCGCCTAGAGCTACTACGACAACTCACCCATTGTTGTTGGATCGCGATCCGGTGGACCGGCATGTGTTCGCCATGCTGCTGCCCTCGCGCTACGTGGACCTGAAGATTTCCCGCGCGACGGCGGAGCGAGCCCTGGCCGAGGTGGTTCATGACCGACGTTGATGTGGTGCTGGCCAAGGTGGCCACCATGGAACGATGTCGGGCGAATGGGCCTCAAGTAGCGGCCACGCGCGCAAGCANNATGGCGCACCAGCCGGCCTCCGCGGGAAAGAGCGTGCAGGGCGAGTGCGCGCCCAGGGCGTTGACCAAGATCTGCCGGTTGCGTTGCACGCGCTCGAGAATCTGCCGACGGACAATCGCACCAGCCTGCAACAGTCCAGGCAAGGCCATTTGTACCGGCGTTCCCACTGACAAGTACGTGTCGGCGATCAATTCCAGCCGCGCCAGCGCATCGCGGACCAACCCGACAGGCCCGGTGGCCGCCATCCAGCCCAGCTTGAGGTGGGGCAGGCCGCACGACTTGGACAGCCCGCCCAGCGAGAAAACCAGTGCCGGCGAGGCTCGGCCCGCCACGGCGGTAACCGCGTTGGCAGACGGCGCAAGCGGGAAGTCGGCAAATACCTCGTCGACAATCAGCGCCCGGCCCTGCTCGGCCGCCAGCCCGGCCAGACGATCGAAATCCTCGCCAGAAACGAAAGAGCCTGTGGGATTGTTGGGGCTGACCAGGATGATGGCGGCGACATCAGTGAAATCCAGGCTGTCGAAGTCGATGTGCCAAAGCCCGTCGAAGCGCAGTCGATAGGGCCGCGGGTTCAGGTTCTCGAGACGGGCCAGGTATTCGAACAGTGGATAGCTCGGCTCAGGGCAAAGCACGGTCTGGCCCGGATCGCCGAGCAACTTGAAAAGCAGAGCGTACGATTCGCTTGAGCTGGCGGTGAGCGCCACCTGGTTGACGTCCAGTCCGACGCCGCGACGGGCGTAGTCCGCCACCACGGCCGCGCGCGCGCCCGGCACGCCCAAAGGCGACGGCTGATAGGGACTGGTGGCAGCGTCGGCAAAGGCCCGCGCGATCTCTTCATTGGGATAGTGCAGACCGACTTGCGTGGGATTGCTGACGGTCAGGTCCAACAGCGGGCGTCCCGAGGCGCGGGCCGCGGCCTCGGCGCGAGCCAGGTCGTTTTCGGCCGTGGTCCAGGCGAGCCGGCGGGAAAACGGGCGCTCCATGCGCTCGCCCCTACAGTCGGCCGACGTCTTCTGCGCGCAGCCAGCCTTCGAGGCCGTTGGCCAGCCGCACACGCACCCAGTCCTGATCGCGATCGAGCAAGCGCACGCGCAAGCCCGCGTGCACTTCGAAGCTGGTGCGATAACTGGTGTCCGAGCCTTCTTTGATGGCCACTGTGTCGGGCAGAACAATGCCAAAGGGAATGCGCTCCAGGTTCATGCGTCCCAGCAGCAGAATGCCCGCCAGCAGCGCGCCCGTGCCCAAAATGGCCGCCCCTGCGGTCAGCGCCGCACGTGAGTCGTCAGCCGCGCGCCGGCGCAGGAACAACAGGACAAAGCAGCCGAGATACAGACCGACGAAGATCCAGGTCTCGGTCGATGCGGTGAAGTAGGTGACGACGCGAATCCACAGAGGATCGCGTTCCGCACTTTCCATCTTGTCGAGCACACGGCGCTCGGCCAGTTTGCGCGCCTGGGCCAGATTGAAGCGCGCGTCCTCGTCGTCCGCATCCACCTCGAGCGCGCGCTCGAACGACCAGACAGCGCGACCCAGGCTGCCCTGGCGGAAGTGGGCGACGCCCAGGTTGTAGTACAGATCGCGCGAGGCCACGTTCTGTCGGTCCAGTTGTTCGTAGGCCGCGATGGCGCCAGGCAGGTCGCCGCGAAAGTAGGCATCGTTGCCGCGCTTCCATGCCTCGTCCAGCAGGTCAGCGCGCGCTGGCCGCGCGGAAAGCAGCAACCCGAGTGCCAGTAGCCAGATTCCTGTGCGTCGGATCACGGACGTCACCACCGCACCTCCCGCGCTGATACCGGACGCAAGGGCGCCCGTTCGATCTGCAAGATGATCTCGCCGGCTCGATCCCGGGCTGTGCGCACTTCTTCGGGCGACAGACTGCCCGGGGAGAAGCGCGCGCGGTCGCAGTCCTCCAGCGCGGCCAGGGTGGCATTCACGAGCGTGGGCGCGACACCCGCCTGCGCCAGGGTGGCACGCAACTCGTCCCACGACAGGCCGGCGATCTGCGTGTTCAGTTTGCCGGTGAGACACTCACGCAGCACGCGTTCGATCTCGCCAAAGGCCTGCGCCAGGCGGCCTTCCTTGAGATGGGCCTCGGCGGTACGCAGACGTCGGCGCGCCAGCCGGCGCAGCTTGCGCCGCCGCGTGCCCTCGGTTTCCTGGCTCAGACGCTCGCGCGCGAACCCGACCAAAGCAGTGAGCGCCAGCGCCAAAGGCGGCAGCGCGACGATGATCCCGAGGCCGCGCGACCGGTAGAAACTTGTGCCCAGATCGCGGCGCAAAGTGGGGCGGTTACGCAAGGGCCGGATGTCCAGCGCGAGGACATTCTCACCGCCGGATGCGGCTGTGGCCGAACCCGCAGCCACGATTCCCGTGGGGGCAGCACGCGCGGGCTGCACAACATCGGCGCTCACGTCGATGCGCAGCGGGTTGCTCTTCTCACTGCCGTAGCTGCCGCGTTCAGGATCGAAGAAAGCCAAGGTGAACGGCGGGATCGTCGTCACGCCCGGTCGCTCGGGCAGAAGCAAATACTCGACCACCTTGCTGCCTGCCACCCGATCGCCGGGGTCGAGGGTCACCGACACCTTGGGCTCATACACCTTCCAGCC
>PMBY01000390.1 GCA_003153875.1 Myxococcales bacterium
ACAGGTCTCCGCCTGGCACACCCTGGAATCGCCTTGGCAGATGTGGTCCAAGCCACAGGTCCACCCGGTCTGCGGACAAACAGCCCTGCAATCGAGCGTCCCGCCGCAGCCGTCCCCAATCACGCCGCAATAGGATCCGCCCGTGAAGGTACACGCCAGCAGGCAATTGGTCCCTTTGCAAACATGGTTGTTGCACTCTTGGTCGGCGGGACAGTCGCCACAATGCAAGGTCTGGCCGCAATTGTCCTCGATATCTCCGCAGTACTGGCTGGTTCCCAGGTTGCAAACCAGTGCGCTGCAGATACCACCGTCGCTGGTGCGCGGTTCAGGCAGCACCAGAATCGCGGCCTCAGGAGCCGACGCCCCTGCCTCGGGCGACCCGATTCCCGCCAGAGCGTCGCTTGATGCGCCCATTTTGTCGTCGACGCTGCAGGCGGCGGTCCACGCTAGAACGAAGACTGCGCATCCCTGAACAAGAAGGCTTGCCTGACGGCACATCCGCGCTATCAACATTGAGTTCCCTGCCTGTTTCTGCTTCAAGCGTACTCGCTATCGGCACTATTTGCCATTGACTAAAGTGTAAGCCAACTTTCTCTGTATACCATGTGCGATATGTAGGCGGGCGTCGGTCGAAGGCTCGTCGACCATCCCGGAGGCAACGCTCTGTTCTCTTTGCGAACTTCGGCGTTTCGCCATAAACTCCGTGCCATGTCGACCAGCCGCAGGTTCTGCCTACTCTTGCTCCTCGGGGCGTCGTTGGCAGGCGGCTGCGCGAAGAAGGTCAAACAGACGGCGGTCGCAAAGCAGCCGCTATCGACATCCGTTTCGGAGCCGCGACCGGCGCCGGCGCCTCCACCCTTGCCACCACCCCCGCCGCCCCCACCGCCCCCGCCGCCACCCCCGCCCCCGCCGCCACCCCCGCCACCCCCACCGCCCCCGCCTGCGCCCGGGGTCAGGTGAGACAGGCGGGGGAGACACCCACGGCTTGCCGTGACCTTGCGCGGCCTCCTATAGTCTTCGGCAATGCGAGGATCTCTTCTATCCGGTCCCCTGGGCAGTGCGCCTACCCTTGACCGGGTCTGTCGCCTGTTGCAGGGACACCAGCCCACCGTGGTGCTAAGCGCACTCTGGCTTGCCGAGGCACTGGCCAGCAGCTTTCCGGTGCTCGCACTGGTCGAAGAAGACAAGAGGCCGGCGGCCTTGCGTGCGGTCAGGCGGGCCAGCAAGTCGGCCCATCCGCTGCTGGTCGTGTCGGCAGGGGAGGACGTGCCGTTGGGACGCGGGATGGTCGGCACCATCCTCATCGAGAACCTGATGGACGTGGAAGACCAAGCCGCGGCCGAGGATCTCCTGGTGGGGTTGCTTCCGGCGCTGCGGCCCGACGGGGTCGTGGTATCTCTGGACGCCACCAAGCACCAGGAAACCGAGGCGCGACTGACGGCCTTGTTCTTGGCGGCGGCGCTGACCGGCATCACGCAGGTTCGCCCGCGCGAAGGTGCGTTGCTCACCATCGGATCGGCTCCGCCCCTGACGGTGACGGCCATTCGAGCGGCGCGTCCGCTGGCCGCGCCAGGCGAACCGCGTGAATGATCCGCCGTCACCGCTGGTCCCTTCGCTCAAAGGCATGCGCTCGACACTACTTGCCTTCGCGCTGTCCCTGGCCGCGCACGCAGTCTTCGTGGTCACTGCGGTGGCTGTCGTGGCTTGGCGCGGGTTCACGCTGGTGCCACCGGTTCGATTGGCGACCATCGCCATAGACGTCAGAGAGTTGCCCTTGGGTGGCGGCCGCTCGACCGGGGTGAAGAGCGAGGATGAAGGCCCGTCCCGTCCGGTTCGCCGACCCAAAGCCGCTCACGCGCACGCATCCCACGAAGGCGTGGCGATCACCCCAGCGCCTGACGGCGGTGCTGCTGCTGCTGATGCCTCCGCCCAGGCGGGCAAAGTGGCACACGATGCAGGCGACCAAGCCGACGGCGGCCGCCGGCGGCCCGGTGACCTGCGCAACTACGGCCCCGAAGGCTCGCGCCTCACGGCGCTGCTGCGTCTGGATCGATTGCGCGCCTCATCCGTCGGGTCGAGCTACCAGACAGCCATCGATCAGCTTCTTGTGCTGCTGCCCGATCGACGCCGGCTGCTCGACGGAACCGGCCTGGATCTCTATCGCGACTTCGATGCCCTGCTCATTGCCACCCCTGAACCGCACAATGACAAGGTGACCTTTCTTGCTGTCCGACACCACCTAAAGGACGCCACCCTGCGCTCCGCACTCGACCGCGGCGCCTCTGCCAACGGCCAAACCATCGAATGGCGTGTGCAAGACAGCCGGCCGGTGGGAGTGCGGAGGTCGCGCGCGCCGGCACCTGGCGAGCCGGCGGGTTTCAACTCAGACGACCGTATCCTCGTGTTGCCCCAGCCATCGCTGGCTGTCATCGCGCCCCCTGCCTACGCCGAACAACTGCTGGCACGGCCCGCGCGCAAGCCTGAGCGCGCCGGCGCGCAGGCCGGCGATGCGGGGATCAGCGATGGAGGCACGGCGGATACCAGTCAGACGCCCCCAGGCAAGAGTCGCGCGCGCATCACCTGGCGCGAACTTGTCGCTCGCATCGACGCCGAGGACAGCGCCTTGCCCGAGGATGCGGTCTTCATGATCACGGCAGTCAATCTCCTTGTCTTGCCGGGACCGTCGCCCGTCGTTCCCGGGACACGTGGCGCTGTCGACGATGTGCACGAGATGGGGCCGTACGGGCCAACTCCCCAGGCGATAACCCTGGTGGCCGGCATCGATCCAGAGCCCTACTTGGAGCTGGTGGGCACCTTCGCAAACGAGGCGGAAGCGCGCGCGTGCGAGAGCAGTTTTCCGTCGTGGAAGCGCCGCCTGATACTCAACCCAGTGCTGCTTTTGGCCGGGTTTGCCCCCTTGCTCGATCGCGTCGAGCTGTCGCGCGAAGAGCAAACTCTGTTCTTGCGGGCGAGCACGACGGCAGAGGAGTTGCAGCGCCTTTTGGCTGTGACTACCAACTTGGCGCGCAGCCTGGTCGGCCATCCTCGCTGAAGACGGCTCTCGGGCACCTCCGGCTCTCTAGGGATGCCGGGAATGCTTGGCAGGCCGGTGCGACAGGTCGGCCTTGCTGGCGTGCTGGGCGGCAATGATCAGCGGAAACACCGTGCGTAGAACCACATTGGGCCGGCTGTCAGCGATCCTCAGCTTGTGCATCTGTTCCTCGGCACAGGAGGCCGCGACAGGATTGATAGGCCCCTGCGAAAAAAAGCCCACCGAGCCGATGGTGCCCGCCGGCTCGACGTACGCGATCGCTTCTACCTGCAGTGGCCCTAAGGTTCCGCAACTGGAGAAATCGTTGGTCGAGGCCACTCGCATGGCCACGTTGTCACCTCGCCAATCCAGCACGCGCATCTCGCCCGTCGATCGAAAACGCAGGGAATACTCGAAATCGGTCCTGCGGTTACCCTCGGGTCGAGGAAACGCGATACGCCTGCCAGCATCAACCAGGCAGCGCTCGACAGGGTAGTTGCCCAACTCATTCTTGATGACGTGAATGTCAGAAACCGATCCGCTGGCCTCGACCACGAAGCGGAGAACGACTTGGCCTGACAGGTACCTGCGTGCATCCCCAGCGCGTTCGAAGCAATCAACCAGGGCCGGCACGTGAGGCGCCATGGCCCGGTCCACCGTGCGCTCGTCGAGCACGCCGATGGACATCTGCATGTCCATCGCCTGGTCGTCGCCGGCGGCTGCAGCGCGGGCTGAGCCCCTATGCCGGGAATGCGACGGCAATTGCGCCCCTTCAGTTTCTGGCTCAGAAGCGCAGCCGATGAACAGCGCGGATAGAACGCAGACGAGAGTAAGAGTCTGACCGCGCATGCTTAGTGAGATATTGTACATATATTTTGCTAGAAATGCATCGGGTTTTCCGGTGGTACCTGTAGTGACTCGCTCACGAGTGCACCTGCTCCGGCGCCCTTCTACGCGGGCGGACATGCGATAAACTGGATGGGGCCACTCCAGTATTGGAGGGCCCACCAGTAAGAAGCCGTCGAGATTTCTTCCCGAAATCGCGCTTATCGCGACGTTCCGATCATGCCACCAAGGGCCGAGCGCACCAGCCTACACGACCGGACAGCGATCCGGCATGCCCACATGGCTAGAGGCTGACGAGAGATAGGCCAGATCTCTAGTACTGCGGCTCGAACTTGTATTCGTATTGCACGTCGCCGCCCCTGTCTAGCTTGGGGTATTCGAAATCTCGTAACACCCCGAGCAGGCAGTCTGCAACTTCTTGGTTCCCCAGCGTACCTCCAGCCACGCGCGGCCTGCCGTGTCCAGCGGTGTCGATGGTGATGATGACTTTCACTGTCCCCTTGAACTCGCGGGTGTGCTTCTCATTGAGCACGTCCTGATAGCACCGGCGCGCCGAAGAATCGCGCTCTTGCAAGAGCAGTTTGATATCCGCCTCCTTGTCCGGAGGGACGCCGCCGGTGTCGATGACAATCTGGGTGTCGTCCCGCACGATCCGAGGACGCGGGCCACGGTCCGTGTCCCTTGGGGTTGAGGTAGCCGAGGCGCAAGCTCCGAGGCTGAGACAGGTTCCAATCGCAAACAGGATGTGGGTCGCGTTCATCTGATGGCCCTCCGCGTCGCTGGGGTTCGGGAGAACAACGACTCCGGTCTTAATCCGATAGCAGCGCGGAAGCAATGGGCAGACGCCAAATCTCTTTTCCGTTGGTCGGTCAGCCCGACTTCCACTGAGTTTCTCTGCCGTCAATCATCCAGAGTTGAAGTACCCTTGTCCTGCTGGAGGGAGTTTTCGCGCGCATGAGCCGTCCGGACCACACCTTTATCGCTACCGCCTTTGTCGAGAACTTTCCGCTCAAGGAGATGGCGGCCCACTATGCGGAAGCCAAGCGCACGCCACGCGAGCTGTGGTTTTCACCTGACTCGGGCGGCACGGTCTTCATGTATCCGTTCGGAGCGTTGGTCTTCTACGACGTGGGGCCACAAGCGCGGGAGACGGAGCTGGCCCGTCTGCACCACATTCGGCCCAACCTGACCACCGCCCAGGTGATGGACGAGCAATTCACGGTGCGCGAGGATCCCGGCGTACGGCCCGACGTGGTCGATGGTGTGTTGACACTCGATCGCCTGACCTTCGAGCGCGCCAGCGTGGTGGCGCTCACCGTGGCGCAAAGCGCGGCCATGGATTACTATGATCGCATCGTCGACCAGATGTTCACTGACACCGACAAGTTGGTGGACCGGCTGGAGAAGCTGGGGACGGTGCCCCTGCGCACCCGGCATCTGCACAAGTTCATTGGCGCAGCCCTGGGCACGCGCAATGAGGTGCTCTCCATCCTGCACCTGCTCGACAAGCCTGAAGCCATCTGGGACGATCCCGGCGCGGACCACATCTACAGTGAGCTGCGTGCGGAGTTCGACCTTGTCGATCGCTACCAGGCCCTTGAACTGAAACTGCGCAGCGTGCAGGACGCGCTGGAGCTCATCACCGATGTGGCGCGTGACCGCCGTCTGGTTCTGCTGGAGGCGGCCATCGTGTTGCTAATCGTTTTCGAGATCGTGCTCAGTCTCGTCCGGCATTAGCACGACGCCCGACGTACGGGTTTCCCTCGCGTTCTTCACCAATGGTGGTCTCTGGGCCGTGGCCGGGAACGACCACGGTTTCGTCGGGCAGCGCAAAGAGCGTGTCGCGGATTGAGTGCAGGATCTGTTTGAGGGATCCTCCGGGAAAATCGGTGCGGCCGATGCCGCCCGCAAACAGGGTGTCGCCGGCGAGCAGAAGCGGCGCATCGCCGGTCGCTTCCATGAACAAGCCTACCGAGCCAGGCGTGTGCCCCGGCGTGTGCAACACGCGAGCCTGGAGCTGACCGAAACGCAGCGTTTCGCCGCCGGCAAGAATCTGCGCCGGTTGGGGCGGCTCCTCGGCGACCAGATCGAAGGCACGCGCCTGGCGCACCAAGGCCCGATACAGGTCCAGGTCGCCGCCGTGGATCGACACCGGGGCGCCGGTCGCCGCCGCCACCTCGCGCGTGCCAAGGATGTGATCAAAGTGGCCGTGCGTGTGCACGATCCCGACCGCCCGCGCCCCCAGCGTGGACAGCAGCGCCAGGATCTTCCCCGCATCGCCTCCCGGATCGACGATCAGGGCCTCATGCGTGACCGGACAAACCACCACCGAGCAGTTGCATCCCACCGGCCCCACGGCAAGGCTCTTGCGCAGCATCAGCCAAGGTTGTCATGCACCAGTCGAAAGTCTACGAGCAGCCGGTGGTGGTGCCGCAGTTGACACACTTGTGGCAGCTTCCGTTGGGCACCGTGATCGAGCCGCACTCGGGACAGGTGGGCGCATCGCTGCGCACCAGGAAGCTGTACATCTCGCCGTGGCCGTTGCCATTCTTGCCGTTGTGGCCGTTGCTGCCCTCGGCCGGAGCGGGCGCAGTCTCGGCCCCCGCGGTGGGGGTTACGGCGGGTTGGGCGGCGGCAGGCACCTCGCTCGCCGGCCGACTCTCCACCGGGCCTTGGCTCGCGGATTCGTCACGCACGAACTTGGAACCCAGCCAGCGGAAGAGGTAGTCCATGATCGACGAAGCCCGGGGCAGCGCCGGATTTCCCGTGAAGCCCGAAGGCTCGAAGCGCGTGCGCGAGAACTTGTCCACAAAGAGCTTGAGGGGCACTCCGTACTGTAGAGCCAGCGAAATGGCCGTGGCGAAGCTGTCCATGAGGCCTGAGATGGTCGAGCCCTCCTTGGCCATGCGTACGAAGATCTCGCCAGGCTCGCCGTTTTCGTAGAGGCCCACGTGAATATAGCCCTCGTGTCCCGCCACCGAGAATTTGTGTGTCACCGAGCGTCTCTCATCGGGCAGCTTGCGCCGGATGATGTTGGGCGGCCCCGCCAGCTGTTCCGTCGCCTGCTGCGCGCCGGGATCGGTCTTGCTGGTGGTGACCGGCTGGGTGCGTTTGCAGCCCTCGCGGTACAAGGCGATGGCCTTCAGCCCTGCCTTCCACGCCTCCATGTACGCCGTCTCGAGTTCCTCCACGGTCGCGTCCGCGGGCTGGTTCACCGTCTTGGAAATGGCGCCCGAGATGAAGGGCTGGGCGGCCGCCATCATGCGGATGTGACCCATGGCACTGATCGAGCGGGTGCCATTGGCCGCGCGGAAGGCGCAGTCGAAGACCGGCAGATGGTCGCAGTCCAAGCCGGGCGCGCCCTCGATGGTCTCCTCGCGGTCCACGTAGTCGGCGATGGTCTTGCGCTGGCCCTCGTCGTAGCCAAGGTGTTGTAGCGCCTCGTCGACCGTGTTGTTGACGATCTTGATGGTTCCGCCGCCCACCAGGCGCTTGTACTTGATGAGCGCGATGTCGGGCTCGATGCCGGTGGTGTCACAATCCATCATGAAGCCGATGGTGCCNNTGGGCGTTGCGAAAGCCGTGCTCAGTCCCCAGACGAATGGTATCGTCCCACGCTTCACAGGCCGCAGTCGTCAGATCTTTGGGCACAAGCGCCGCATCGATCTTGTCCACGTGGTAGCGATGCTTCTTCATCACGGCCAGGAAGGGCTGCTCGTTTTCGGCGTAACCAGGGAAGGTGCCGGTCACGTCGCGCGCGATGACCGCGCTGGTTCGGTAGGCCCAGCCGGTCATGAGGGCCGTGACGGCACCGCACCAGGCGCGCGCGGGCGCCGAATCGTAGGGCAGGCCGAGCGACATGATGAGCGAGCCGAGATTGGCGTAGCCCAGGCCCAGCGGCCGGAAGCGCAGCGAATTGGCTTCGATCTCCGGTGTCGGGTAGCGCGCGTTGCCTACGATGATCTCCTGCGCCAGGATGGTGATTTCAATCGCACGCTTGAAGGCATCGGTCGCGAAGGTGCCGTCGGGCCGCGAATACTTGCGCAGGTTCAGCGATGCCAGGTTGCACGCCGAGTTGTCTAGGAACATGTACTCGGAGCAGGGGTTGGAGGCGTTGATGCGCGCGGTGTTCGGGCAGGTGTGCCAGGCGTTGATCGTGGTGTCGAACTGCAGGCCGGGGTCGCCGCACTCCCAAGTCGCCTGCGCGATGGTGCGCCAAAGCTCCCGCGCCTTGTAGGTGGTCACCGTCCGTCCGCCAACCACAGCCCGAGTGGACCACTCGCGGTCCTTCTGCGCGGCCTCCATGAAGTCATCGGTCACGCGCACCGAGTTGTTGGAGTTTTGGAAGAAGACGGACTTGTAGGCCTCGCCGTCGAACGAGCCGTCGTAGCCCCCGTCGATGAGCGTCCACGCCTTCTTCTCTTCCTTGGCCTTGCAGCGTATGAACTCCTCGATGTCCGGGTGGTCGATGTTGAGGATCACCATCTTGGCCGCTCGTCGCGTCTTGCCGCCCGACTTGATCACGCCCGCGAATGCATCGAAGCCCTTCATGAAACTGACCGGGCCCGACGCCGTGCCGCCGCCGTGGAGCAGTTCCTTGGACGAGCGAATGGGTGACAGATTCGTGCCGGTGCCCGAGCCGTACTTGAACAGCATGCCCTCGGTCTTGGCCAGGCCCAGGATGGACTCCATGGTGTCGTCGACGCTGTTGATGAAACAGGCTGAGCACTGTGGCTCTGGCTCGATGCCCACGTTGAACCAGACNNTTCTGCTCGACCAGCAGGTGCTTGAGCTCGGCGCGGTAGTTGTCGGCCGAAGCCTGGTCCGCAAAGTACCCGTCCTGCATCCCCCATCGGGTGATGGTGTCGGCCACGCGGTCGATGAGCTGGCGCACGGAACGCTCGCGTCCGGGTGTGCCCAACTGGCCACGGAAGTACTTTTGTACGACCACGTTGGTCGCGGTCTGGCTCCAGCCGCTTGGAACCTCGACATCGCGCTGCTCGAACACCACCTTGCCGCCCTCGCCGACAATGCTGGCCGTACGTTGTTCCCAGATGACACCCGCGTAGCCGTTGTCACCGGCCCGGGTGAAGGATCGTTCGATCCGAATCCCGGGCGCCAGCTTGCGGCTCTTGCCGCGACTGGCGCGCACATCCTTGGTGAACGCTGGGCCTGGGATTGGCAACTCAAGCCCGTTGGGCCGAGGGTTCCGTTGACGTCGGCTATCTTGCTTGTCAAGCATCAGCACTCCTCCTCCGCGATTTCGTCTCGGCTTCACGGCCGCCGAGCCTGCTGTCTGCGCTCTTGCTGTTTCCTTGGTGACCCAATGAGTTGCGAAATCACCGACCAGCAGAGCCTGCGAAACGCTCGCTAGCTCTGCACGACGGACGGCAAGATTAGTGTCGCCATAAGGCTCTCGTGTCAACAAAAAACACAAGATATAGTGCTGTACTACAAACCACTACACTATATATTGTGTGTTGATAGTTTGTGGTTTTCAAACGGATTCGCCTTTGCATCCGGCCACTTCTGAAACTGCGTCTGCCTGTGGAAAGAAATGAGATGACCATACGTTACATCACGTTTTCCGTGGTGAGACCGATGAACGCCGGGCCGTAAACTATCGACCCTCATGCTTCTCGTCTAAGATCACCATGTGATCTGGCTCGAAGGCGTTTCCTACCTGCGTGCGGGCAGCCCGGCTCTCCAAGACGTGACACTCGGAGTGTCTTTCGGCGAGTTGGTCGTTGTGGAGGGGCTGACCGGTTCGGGCAAGAGTTCCCTGCTGGCCGTGGCAGCCGGAGCTCGATCCCCAGACTCGGGCGCCGTCTGGATAGCGGAGCACAACATCGTCGGCCTGCAGGCGTCGTCGCTGCCCTATGTTCGCCGCAACGTTGGATATCTGCCGCCTGACCCCCTGCTTATCTCGGACGAAACCGTGCTGGAGAATATCATGCTAGCCCTGGCCGTTCGTGGCGAGCCGATCGACTCGGCCGAGGCAGACGCGCGCGAGACTTTGGCTATGGTGGCTGATTCGGCCTGGGAAGACCGACTGGCCCGGTCTCTGTCGACGGGCCAGCAGCGCCTGGTCGCGCTCGCACGCGCTTTGGTGGGCCCCCCGCCACTGGTTGTGGTGGACGAGCCGGCGGCGGGAATGGGCGGGGACGACCGCGAAGGCATCGTCAGCGCACTCGTTTGGGCCCGCGAGCGGGGCTGCGCTGTCCTGTGCGCCACTTGCGATCCCGGCTTCTCTCAGATGCTGGTGGATGCGGGTGGCAGGCGGGTTCACTTGGAAGGTGGCCGGATTGCCGGCGCGCCAGCCATCGGTCTCGTGCCCACGCCGGTTGGTTTTGCCGGCGAGAGCGAGCCCAAGAACGCTGAGTCGTCTCAAGCGATTCACTCATCCGCCCGCCGCTCGTCGGGCGAGGAGTCGTCATGACCGTCGCCTGGATCCTGCGCCGGGCACGGCGGCAGTCCGTATCTCAGCGCCGTGCTTTGTGGGCCGCGGCCGGCTCGTTCCTGGTCCTCGGTCTTGTCAGTGGCGCAACCGTCCTGGGGCTGCGCGCGACGCGAGGCTGGATGAGCACCGTGGGCCAGACTGTGCATGTGATCGCCTTCCTGCGGGACGAGATGGAACCGGACCAAATTGCTCAGCTCGCCGACCTGCTGCGACGGCGGCCGGGCGTGGCTCGCGTGCGCCTGGTTGAGCCGGCCGAAGCTCTCGTACGGCTGCGGGACGCCGCACGGCCGTCGTCGGCCACAGACTCGTGGCTGAATGATCTTGAACCCGGCTACTTGCCGCGCTCTATCGAAGTCGCGCTGGCAGCCTCGGTGGACCTGCCGCAACGGGCGGCGGAGTTGTCTCGACGCCTGCGTGGGTTGGCTGGGGTGGCCGAGGTGGATGCCATGACAGATGGCGTGGCGCGTCTTGGCGCTTGGGTTCGCTTCGGCCAACGCCTGGGCTGGGCCGTGGTTCTGGCCGCGGGCATCGCGGCCCTCTCGTTTCTCGTCAGCACGGTGTTGCGCGGGAGGGAAGCCCGCAGGCGGCAGGCGCAGGTCTTGGTGATTCTCGGCGAGACTGCGGGGAGTATTCGGCTGCCCGCGAACATCGCGCTTGCCACCGCGGGGTTGATGGGTGCACTCGCTGCGCTGGTGGTGCTGCGCCTCGCCTGGCCCGCACTGCTGACTGCAGTCGAAAGTGCACTCGGCGTCGCGTCGATGCCGGCGGGGTTCTCACTGGGCGTCTGGGAATCCTCCGTGGGTCTCTTGGCTGCTCCCGTGCTTGGTTGGGTGCTTGGCTACATCTCCACTCCTGTGCCGGGCTGGGTCGATGCCTAGCTGTCCTTTCAAGCTGCTCGTTTGGTTGCTCTTGCTAGTGCCGGCCCCGGCGGCGCAGGCCGAATCGTTCGACGAGGGCGCAAGACTCGCCCGACGCCTTGCCACGCGGCAGGAGGTGCTGGAAGCCCAGAAAGACCGGGCGGAAACCAGGGTGCGCGAGCAAGCGCTGCTGGCCTACCGGCTCACGCGCCGACGCGAGCTGGGCTTCATGAGCAGTCCGGAGTCACGACGGGAAGACGCGGAAGCGGCTGATTTAGCGCTGACCTCACTCGGCAAGGGTTTCTCCGAAACTCGCACCCTGATTGATGAGCTTGCGCATGTGCGTGCCGAACGGGCGGCACTTGACCGGGCACGCAGCCGGCGAGTAGACCCACCTGCAGACGCGGGCGAATCCCTTCGCCGATTTGCCCGCCCGGTGCGGGGGGCAATGGTGGGCGTGCCTGGCATCCGTCGGGACGGCCCCACGGGGACCGAGTTGCGTCGGGACGGAATCGAGTTGCTGGCCCGACTGAACGAGCCCGTGCGCGCTGTGGCTGCCGGTGTGATCCGCCGCGTGGAGAACCTGCCCCAGGGCGGGTACGCCGTGGTGACGCAACACCCGGCAAGATGGGTCAGCGTCTTGTCTGGCCTGCGCGGTGTGGTGGTTGCTCCTGGCGAACCTGTCGAACCAGGACAGGTTCTCGGCCTGGCCGGCCGGAACCTGGATGGCGCCGCCGTGATCTCACTCGAGTTGTGGCGCAACCGCCAATCAGTCGANNGCCGGTGTTGCGCAGCTCCTCGATGCTGGCCATGAACTGGAGTCGCTCGATATGCTCAGCCAAGGCAGGCGAGGCGTGCAGGTACGCGTGCCACGCTGCTGCGGCAAAGGCATCGGGCGACACGCCGAACTCCGAGGCCAGCTTGGCAGCTTGTGCTAGATGCCGGTCGAGCCTGCTCGCCAACTGTATCTTGTCGGCGGTCTCGCGTTCTGGGGAGCCTTCGGTAGGTGCGGTTCGGGGATGGCCGGGTGTCATGGTCGCTGCTCCTTCCTCTTGCTTCCTACTGGAAACACCGCAGGCGGGTGGTCAACGCCGCGGCGCTCAGAGCAACGCTGCGCGCGCGACGAGATGCGGATGGTCGACTGCGCCCGGCGCTCGCGATACTGTGGACACCTAGGCGCTGTGGAAAACTCCAACATGGGAACCCTGAAAAGGTTCCGAAACTTTCCCGCGATGATGCGCCAGGCGCAGCACCGGCAACGAGGGCGCGCGCGAAGCGCGCGGGGCGGGCAGGGTGGCGGGCAGTCCCGAAGCCCGTGCAAGGGGAGCCGGCGGGCTCCCCACGACTTCAAGATGGGAACCCTGAAAGGGTTCGCTCTGCCCTTCGGCCCCACACTCCCACCCCCACCCCGCTCGCTTCGCTCGGCCTCGCCATACCCTCCCGCGATGGTACGCCGCCGGCAAAGCCGGCGGGCTCCCCACGCGACTAGAATTCTCATGACCGCGGCCTTGCTGCTTGGCGCGACGCCGGCTTTTGCTGGCCCGCTGGACGATCCGCACGTGGGCAGTCTTGGTTTCTCCAGTCCCACCACCGGCGATCTGACAGCGGTGTATTGGAATCCGGCTGCTCTGGGCCTGCTCCAGGGGAATCAGTTCATGTTCGGGGCTTCGCTGCGCGCGACCCGGGTCACGGTCGATCGGGCCCCGATCGATCCATCGACGGGGCTGCCGGGCGGCACAAGTGGTTTTCCATCGGCGTCCGGCCGTGGTCTCGAGCAGCCAATGGCCTGGCCACCGGGCCCTGCGGGCTTTCTCGGGGTGGGCGCGGGCGTGGCACGGCGATTCGCCCTGGCGATTGCTGCCTACACTCCGTTTTCACAGAAACTCAGCTTCGATGTGGCAACGCCAACGCGCTATCACCTGGTGAGCGTCGACTCGCGACAGCTCGCGTTGGTGTCCGGACTGGCCATTGAACTGACGGATTCGTTGCAAGTCGGTATCGCGCCGGGGCTGCTCTTCAGCTATGGCCATCTGGTGTTCGACGAGGACACGGCACTGGGTAGCCCGTCGGTGGAGGATCCCAACGCAGCGGCCCGCTACGACCTAGCGACGGATGGAACCCAGGCGCCGTCCTATTTCGTAGTGGGAGGCATCCACTTTCGCCGGGCCACCTGGGAAGTGGGCCTGGCCTACTCCAGCGCTCCTTTGGGCAGCAACGGGACCGTCAAGCTGGCCATGGAACGCAGCCAGGTCACACCTCCTGCGACGGCGGCGACCAGCGATCTTTGTTCTGCAGTCGGACACAGCCCCTGCGTGTCGAGCGAGATGCGCTACCACCTNNGTAGGGATCGTGCGTTGGGTTCGCTATGGCGAATATGATCGGATCACGATCCGCCTCGTCGGCCCGAGCGGCAACGGACTTCTGGCCAACGGCCTTGCGGATCAGTTGGTCTTGTACCGCGGTTTCCAGGATAGCTGGGACCTGCGGGCGCGTCTCGTGCACGCACCCTTGCGCTGGTTTCGCTGGAGCGGGACGCTGCGCATGGAAACCTCGGCCGTGCCCGAAGCCAACGTAAACGCAGCCGCAGTAGACGGGCTGAAGTTCGAGCCTGCGCTGGCCACCGAGTTCACCCTCGGGCGCCACGTGCGGATCGCGGCCGGCTATGCGCTCACCTGGATGGTTCCCGTCACGGTCGGAACTTCGGTGTTCAATCCCGCCGCGGCCGTAGCCTGCACGCAGGCGGCCGACAATCTTTCAGCGCCCGCATGCCAGACGCGCTCGGCGGGCCAGGCGCGCCCAACCGCGGCTGGCAGCTACAAGATGTTGCGGCACACGCTGGCGCTCATGACCACGGTGAGCTTCTAGATCATGTTTGTGCGACTGCTTGGCACCCTTCCTCTGGTCTTCGCTCTCGCTGGCTGCAGCGAGGGGCCGGTGTTCGAGTACGACTCTCGTCCCATCGAGCTGCAGCGAGCGCCGTCCGCGCCTGGCGGAACAGAGTTGGGGGCCACGCTGGCTAGGGTCGCGGTGGGCTCTGACACCCCGTTGCTCGTCGTCGATACAGGTTCCCTGCTGTCCAGCCTGCGCCGCGGAGTCTGTCCCTCACCCACGCCAGAACCCGGGACCTACTCGGGGGACATCCAGTTGCTAGCAGCATCGGACACCGGCGCTCCTCTGCGGGCTTCGTTTCGTCGCGTGACCCTTTTCGATCTCTGCCCGGGCGCGGTGGGTGATGCCAATACCCAGGCGGCAGGAGTTGTGGGGGGAGATATCTTGCGCAACTTTTCTGTGGCCTTCTCACTCGCTCGGATCCCTCGGGATCCGAACCAGCCTACCACCATGACCATCTACAGTGACCTTCCTGCCAGCGATTCCGATCTGGCGGCGAACGGCTACGCCGTGATGAGGTTCGGCTTGCGCGGCAGCACGGCGGCAGCTACTGCCTCGGGTGGCGGGCTGCCCGGCTTGCCCTCCAGCCGCGTGATGCTGCGGGCGTGTGCCAACCCTCCTGTGTTCGCTCCCAACGGGCCGGCGCAAATCTGCAAGACGGGAGACGTCGAGGCGCAGGCCTCAGGGACCAACCTTCTTCTCGCGCTCAGCACGGGACATGGTCCGTTGGTGCTGAGCGCGAGTGCCTGGCAGCGCCTGGGCGGCCAGTCGCCGGCGCCGCTGGGGGCAGGGGAGCCGGCGCTCTACTCGCCTCTGGTCACCGATCCGATTCCTGCGCACTGGGTGACCGTGTCGCGCCTGGCGTTGGTGGACGGCGACTCGGGCGATGCGTGGCCCGGGGCCTGCGCTGAGCTAGCGCGCGGTCGCCGCATCGAATGGACACTGGCCAACCAGAACAGCGGCGGCTGCTTTCAGCCCTGCGACGTCAGCGGAGGGGTGGCCTTTCCGGCTGCCGCCTACCTGGAGATCGGCTCTGACTTGCCTGCCGCCATCGTCAGCGATACCAGCGACCTCATCAGCAACCTCAACGAGGATTTCCCCTCGGGCGCTCAGGTCGATGGCTTGATCGGGGCGGAGACGCTGGCCGGGATCCGCTTCGAGATCGACTACGTCAGCCAGCCGCAAGGGCGTTGGGTGGCAGACTGTGAGCCAGGCGCCGACCGACAGACTTGCTGGGCGGCCCCACGTTGTTACGGAATCAGCGGCTCTGGCCAGACGCACATGTGTTTCGGGCTACCGCCCCTCGGCCGCGCCCCGACCTGCCCGCAGTAGGACTCACCTACGGAGCAGGAGGGGTCCTGGCTGCGGCCGTCTTGGCCTCCAGCGTGGACACAGTATCTTCCAACTGCTGAATGGTTGTGCGCAAGTTGGCAACCTCTTGCTGCGTGGCCAAGCCGAGCACGCCGGCTGCCACGCCTCCAGCTCGGTCCATTCCGGATTTAAGCGTGCCGCCCAGGCTGAGTGCCTTCATGGCCACATTCATCAGGCGGGGATCGCTGGCGAACTTGGCTACCCGGGGGCTGCCCGCCAATCGCATGGCCTGACCCACCACGATGTCCTTGATCGACTTGATGACCGGCATAGTGCGATCTCTTGCCACGGTCCGGCGGCTGGGTCAACGCATACGCGTCTGTTGTGGGAACCCGGGAAATCCGGGATAACCAGCCCTGGCACGGATGAACACCCTTAACAGCCCACTTAGCCAGTTCGTGATCTCGGTCGTCCTGCTGGCTGCTCTCGCGCCTATCATCGTCTGGTTCTTTCGCGACACCTGGGCGACCCTTGACGCCGCAGCGGCGGTTCATCGCCAGAATCTAGGGGGACGCCTCGACCCTCGCACGCCCGCAACCCTGGTGCTGGCCGCGTTCTGTCTCATCCTCATCAACTACTTTGGCAGCCTGGAGTTTTTCGACGCCCACATCGTGCCAGCGTTGAAGCGGTACGATGCGGCCCATCCCGGAACCCTTCGCGTCTGGTTGTACGAGGATCTCTACTGGCGCATCTATTGGGGTCTGTCGCGCTACTCGGCCTACCTGCTACCGTTGGCGATTTGGCCGTTGCTGTTCAAGGAGAATCCTCTTGACCTGGGCCTGCGCGTACGCGGTTTTCTGGAACATGCGTGGATCTATCTGCTCTGCCTGGCGGTGGTGATTCCCGTCCTGGCGCTGGTCGCCCACATGGGTGACTTTGGGACTTTCTATCCCATGTACCACTTGGCCAGTCGCTCCTGGCTCGATCTCGCGGTTTGGGAGGCGCTCTACGTGGGCCAGTTCTTCGCACTAGAAGTGTTCTTTCGCGGCTTTTGGGTCCGGGGATCGCGTGGTCTGGGCAGCAATGCCATATTTTTCATGGTCGCCCCTTACGTCATGATCCACTTCCCGAAGCCATACCTTGAGGCGTGCGGCGCCCTCGTGGCCGGCGTGGTGCTGGGCTCGCTGTCGATGAAAACCCGCAGCATTTGGGCAGGGTTTCTCGTGCACGCGACAGTGGCTGTCCTCATGGACCTGCTCGCCCTGGACCATCGCCACGAGCTGCCCACGCGGCTCACGCCCGACTCGTCGATCCGGCTGGCATTCCCCTACACCTCGGCCGTGCTCTTCGGCGTCTGGGTGCTAGCCGTCACCGGCCTGGCCTTTGCCTTTTGGCGGCGGCACAAGCGAAACGCGAAGGTGGCGTTCTGATAGCATTTCGCTCTCCCTCCCGTCCCCGGTCCCTAAACCACGTGAGGTTGTGAGAGAGCCGGTTCCTTGAGATCGGAGACGGGAGGGAGAGCGGAACACTCCTAGCCGCCGTGCGGAGAGGCGTTTGAGGCCTTCCGCACGGGGCATAGGAGCTGGTCGGGACGGATGTCGCACACAAATTGCCGGGCGTCGCTTGGGGTCGGGGTTATTGGGGTGGGGGGGAGGGATAGGGACGCCGGACAACCTGCCTGCAGCCAACTTGGTCTCGGCCGGAGGTATCTGTTGGCCGATTCCAGGCTCCGGCAGCCGCCGACATCGCGCGGGCTGCGCGCGGTCGGGCGAGTGCCGCCGTTGCCTGCGACCAACAACATGCTTTCCACAGTTGACAGCGTACGCGCCCCACGACCTGGAGGCAGTCAGACGCGATGCTGAAACCGATGTACGTCAGACCCTCGGCGTGGTGTCAGACGCTGTCCTACACGTGCGTCAGCAAGCCGCGTGTCATCGACGGAGAATGGTGGATTGCGATTGCAGGGTCTCTGCTAGAGTAACTTGCCCGCATGGAATGGCTCTTCTGGATCTGTCTCGCGGGCGGAGTCCTGGTGGCCCAATGACCAGACGCCATGGGTTTCGTCACGGCGACTGGGAATCTGCGGCGCTTCGACTCGACGAGATCATCTGCGCCCACAGCGGTGAAGACGCTTTCGAAGAGGCATTGAAGCTGCTTGTGGCGAAGCTGGCGCACGAAAGGGACGCGGCCAGGGCGGCCTTTCTTGGGCGGCAGCGCGATGAGGAAGCCGTGTGCGAAGTCAATCGGCTGTTGCGGGCGGCCGGCGAGCGATGGCGCGGGATTCTTGAGCCCGGGGCCACGACTCGCCTCAGTGGGCCCGAGCTCGTGCGCTGTGCCTCCGTGCTGAATCGTGTGCGGCTACTCGCGGATGACATGGTCGGGCTCGATGCCATCTTCGAGTTCATGGTCACAAGGGCCGCCAAGGGTCAGAAGGGCCAGTACTTCACTCCCCGGCATGTGATCGCCGAAGTGGTAGCCATGGTCAAACCCACGGCCGGCGAACGCGTGGTTGATCCCGCCTGCGGCTCGGGTGGCTTTCTTCGCCACGCCCTCTTGCAGGAGCCCCGGTGCTCGGTGTGGGGCTTTGATCAAGATCCTCGCGCGCTGCGGGTTGCCCGGGTGATGTTGGCCGCCAGTGATCAGGAGACCGCGCGTGTGATGCGGGTCGATAGCCTGAGGCGCCCGGAACGCCAGCGCCGAACCAAGCCAGCCCCGCTCTTGGAGGACCTCATGCGCGCGCAAGAGCCAAGATTTCGGGGCTTCGACGTTGTTCTGACTAATCCGCCTTTCGCCGGCGACGTGGGATCCGACTACGCCGACGCCTATGAGCTCGCAGGCAGCCATCGCGTCGAACGCGATGTCTTGTTCCTTGAACGTTGCGTGGAGCTGCTCAAACCCCACGGACGCCTGGCCGTCGTGCTTCCCCACAACAAGGTTGGCGCCGAGCAATGGGCCTATTTGCGTTCCTGGTTGCTTGAGCATGTTGCCATCGTGGCGGTGCTCGGCCTGGGCAGGAACACCTTTCGGCCCCATACCAGCCAGAAGGCCTGCGTGGTCATCGGCTACAAGCGTCCCAAGCCGACCTGTCACTTTCGCGACGAAGAGATCCTGTTCTTCATCAGCGAACGTGACGGCAAAGACCATCGCGGGCGACTCGCGTACGCAGCGAATGGAACGGCGATTGACCATGACCTCGCGCAGGCCACGCCGCTGGTTCGGCGCCGCTTCGAGCTTGTGCAAGGGGGCGCCTGAACCATGGGCATTCCCGTTCTGCGCCGTGTGGCGGACCTGGGCGACGGGCTCGTGCTGGCGCCGGAACGCTTCGATCCCCGCCGGCACGTCGAGGTCGTCGCACGGTGCTGCCTGTCCGACCTGGTGGACATCGTCGCGGAGAACGTCTCCGCAAGATCGTGGAAGTCGCCGGGCGCGGTTCTCATTCTCGATACCACGCACGCCTACGAGGGCTTCGTAGTGTGTCGCCACGATCCCGTGCTGCCGGCGAGCATGGGCAGCGCCAAGCGTCGGGTGCAGGCAGGTGACGTCATCATCTCGCGCCTGCGGCCCTACCTTCGCCAAGTGGCGCTGATTGATGAGGCGCTCTTTCGGCTGCGTCGGGCAGGAAACGCGGTAGTGGCAAGCACTGAGTTTTTCGTTCTCCGTGGGCGGACTGGGTTCGAGGCTGCGGGTTTGGTTCCTTTCTTGCTGTCGCAACCCGTGCAGGCTGCGCTGGCCGCCGGTCAGGAAGGAGGCCACCATCCGCGCTTTTGCAAGGAGCTGCTGCAGTCCTTGCCGGTGCCGGACCGCGTGGCCAGCCAGTTGCACAAAACATCGCAGCAGGTGCGCCGATTGGCTGCAGTCGTAAGAAGATCGCTCTTCGCCTCCCGATCCCTGGTGGCAAGCGTGGAAGCCGAAATGGCCACGCCCCCTCGGCCAATTCCAGAAGTTGAGTTGAAGACACCCCCTGTCGCAAAATGGCCCGGTCGTCTATGAGTGCTGTGCGCCGCAGTGCGACAGCACTCCACGTCGCCTTGTTCATTTTCTTCTGACACTGGTACCCTAGCCCTTCGCGGCGCATGCACGGCACCCACGACTACCTGGCAGGGCTTGCGCAGATCCACACGCGGGAAAGCGTGGAGGAGCGCCGAGCACTATGGCGGCAGGGCTTGGCCAGCCTGGCGGTGGCGGCTTCGGATCAGCAACCCACGCCGCTCGAAGGCCTGGCCACCGAGCCCCTGTTGAACAGCGTGCGGGTGGCTGTTTCCAGCGGGCTGCTCGACGACATGAGCTTCCTTTCGCGGCCCGTGGCCATGGCTGCGCTTTTCGAGCTAGCCGGTGCGTTGCCTCCTGGGCCCGAGAAGCGTGAGCTGGGCCGGCGGGTGTTGACGGCCCTGCACGAAGGGGACGCGGCTACCTTCGTGACGCTCGCGACCTCGCTGGCGTTGGCGTCGCCACGCGCGCTCGGGGGTTCCCTGGTGCGCGCCCGTGTGGCGCTTTCGCTGCGCCTGCCCATCGCGGCGGGTACCGGCGCGGACACCTTGGCCTTGGCGCTCATCTCGCGCCCCGAGTTGGAACGCGAATGGCTCACCGCCCATTCTCTCGGCGCTTTGCCCTCTCGTCGTCTGGCCGGGCGCCTGCTCGAACGGGCCGCGCGCGAAGCCGCCCGTCGTGCCGAGGAGGGGGATGACAGCGGCGTGCGCGTCTTCGAGCGCCCGATGGTTCGCGCGGCGTGGAGCCGGCTCATTGGCGATCGCGAGTCGCTGGTGTGGCGTCACGTGGCCGCCGCGCGTGGCCTGCTGGCCGCGGCCGTGCCCATGCGCGCAGAAGAAATCGATCGTGACCTTCAGCCCCGCCTGGGTCCCAGCGAATGGCGGCGCGCCGCCACCTCGCTGGCCGCCACGGTTGCGCACGATCCCGACAAGGCCCTGGCGCGCTGTTTGGAGATCCTGGCCGGCGAGATCACAGCCAAGGATCCGGGCGTGGCTTCGGTGATGATCTTCGGCCTTTCGCGCGCGGTGGAAGAGGAGCCCGAGGCGTCGGAGGAGCTTCTGACCAAGCTGATCCTGGTGGGTGGCATCGAGGCCATCGAGGCGCTCGTCGATCTGCACGAGGAGCATTCGGGCAACCCCATCGGGGCGCAGGCGGCGTTCAGTGCTGTGCAGACCCTTCGCACGACCGCGCCGACCGATGATGACGGGGCCGTGGCACTGGTCCAGGCGCTCATGGACGACTTGGACATGAGTGCAGCCAGCCCGAAACCCACGTTGCGCACCACCCTCGCGGCTGCCTTGCGCATTTTCGCGGAAGGAGGCGATCTCGGCCCGGCAGCCGACGCGGCGCTGGCTGCGGCCAATCAGGCGATTTCCACCCTGGAGAATACTGGCGACTCCACGTCGGCGGACCGGCGAGCTTTGTTCCGCGCCCTGCGTGAGCTGGACGCCGGGCTTCTGCAAACCTCCACCCTCTCCGATCTGCTCACGGTTCGCAGCCGTGAGGATCCAGGCCCCGACGGCCCGCTCGCCGATATGTTGTGGCTTCTGGGAAGCTGGCTCCTCGGTCGCGAACAGCAGCCTTTGGTCGAGAAAACCATCCCGCACGTGACGCTTCGTTTTCGTCAGCTGCGGACCTTGCTCCACCTCGTGGACGCAGAATTCGGCGCCCAGGACGAGCCGTCGATTCCTGTGCGCAGCCGCTGCACGCACACCTTCCGCATGTTGTGCGAGCGGGTACGCGGCGACACGGTCACGCCGCTGCGTCGGCTGACATGTGCCATCCTGGCCCGCGCGGCGGACGCGGTGGTGCGCGAGCAGGTGTACGAGCTGTCCGACGCCTTTATTGCCGCGTGTTGGTGCGTACAGAGCGCCGTGGACTTTCGCTGTCTGGCCGAGGCGTGTATGGCGCCGGAGTTCAGGGAGTTGTTCGCGGCCATGGCCGAGGTGGCTCTCCTGGTCGGCGAGCGCAGCGGCCGCCACGCGGATGAGCCGGCTTTGGTACACGGCCTGCGCGGTGTCGCGGAGGCTCTGCCTTCGGGCAGTTCGGCGCGAGTCGAAGGCCTGCGCCGCGGCCTGCTCAGCATCACGGGTGCGCTCGAGGCCTTCACCGATGCGCAGTGCGTGTCCGACTTGCGCCGCGGTGACGACGGCACCGCGCTCGACCGACTGGCCGGGGCCATCACCTACGCGGCTCGTCTCATTGCCGGCGCCACGCGGAGAACCGGTCTGCGCGTGGGCTTTTTTCCGTCGTCCTCGACGCGTGGCTTGCGCAAGCTAGACGCCTGGGTTGAACGCGCCTTGCTGGAGAAAGACGAGGGCATGGGCGCTGCCGCTGCGGTCGCTGCCGAGGCGGTGCGACAGGATCTACCGCCGCTCTTCGCGGAAGTGGTCGGCCGGGTGCTCCTGCGCATCGGCCGCCTGCCGCGCGATCTGTCGGCCTCGGACGAGATGGCTCGCATCGTCCGGGTCGGGCGCCAGCTTCCCCTGCCGGCCTGGCTGCCGCCCAGCCGCACCCTCGGTGGATTCTACCTGCTGCGTCCCATCGGCACCGGCGCCGGGGGCTCGGTTTTTGTCGCCCGCCGGGCCGACGAGCGCCACGAAGAAACGGCCGAGACCTTCGCGCTGAAGGTGCCCGCGTACACCGGGGCCGCGGCTCACACACTGTCCGAAGAGGAATTCCTTCGTCTTTTCCGCGAAGAGGCGGGCGCGCTTCTGACCTTGCCCGGCCACAAGAACCTGGCCGGCTTTGTCACCTTCGACGCCGGCGCCAAACCCAAGCCCATTCTAGTGATGGAGCTGGTGCAAGGCCCCACGCTGGAGCGTCTGCTCGACAAGCGAGCCATGTCCATGCCCAGGGCGCTGGATGTTCTCGACGGAGTGGCGGCAGGTCTCGAGGCGATGCACGGCGCGGGCATTGGTCACCTGGACGTCAAGCCGTCCAACGTGATCTTGCGCTACCCAAACGAAATCGGCCTGCAGACGCGCGGCCAGCAGGCCCCCAGCGTCGCTCCGGTGCTGGTGGACTTCGGCTTGGCTGGTCGCAAGGTGCGCCCCGGCTGCGGCAGCCCGTACTACGGCGCGCCCGAGGTTTGGGACACCGCGAGCTTCGGCGATCACGTAGACCCCCTGGCCACGGACGTGTACGCGTTTTCCTGTCTGGCTTATGAGATGTTGACTGGAATTACACTCTTTGGTGGGGACAGTCTGCCCGCGATCATTACCGCACATCTGACCCACGAAGAGGGCCCTGAATCGTTGCGCTGGCTGCGCAAGCACGGTCAGGCAGCAGCCCTTGCCGACCTCCTGTCCATGGGTCTGCGCCGCAATCCCCACAAGCGTATGAGGTTGCCGGATATGCGCATCGCACTCGGCGAAATCGGCCGAAGTCGTTTGCGCGCTTTGAGCTGGCCGCTGCGGGCGTAGCTAGCTCGAAATGTCCTTCGACAGCGCTAGCACGCGGTTCACCACCGCATTCGTGCCGGCGCACTTGGGAACAAAGTCGTCGGCGCCAGTGGCGTGCAGGCAGTCCTGCAGCTCGACATCCGAACGGGCGGAAACCAGAACGATTCCTGTGCGCTGGCCCTGCGTGGCCTCGCGAAAACGGTCGCACAGTTCAGACACGTCCACGCCGGGCATCTGCACGTCGGTCACCAGGATGCTCGGTCCGAAGGTCGCGCACAGGTCAAGCACTTCGCTGATGGTCGTGGCGGTGCGAACCTCGAAGCCGTTGCGTTCGAAGACGTGGGACAAAGCCCGCGCGGCAAATGGACTGTCGTCCACCACAAGGACGCGGCAAGGACGCCCTTCGAGGGCGTGCCCCGATTCGTGCTGGGCGGTCCAGCGTGCCTCCTCGTCGTCCAGCCCTTCGCGCATGGCGCGAACCGCTGCGGCGCAGGCAATACGAGCTTCGGCCATATCTTGCGTGCCCAGACGCCGAGCGGCTGCCTCTGCCTCTCGGGCCATCTGTGCGATTCGGGGCAGGTCGAGCATCGCGGCCTCACCCCAGATCAAGTGGATGTCCATCGCCAAGGCCCTGCCGTCTGCGTGCTCGGGAGAAGCAATGACCTTCTCTGCTCGTTCAAGCCTTCTCCTGGTCGAAGCGATGAACCTGGTCAGGAACTCCTTGTTACCGCTTGATGGCATTGAATTCGTGATCTCCAATACCAAGCAAATGTCATGCACAATCCTGCCTCCAGCGTTGTCGAGAAGTTGGGGCAGGCAAAATGCAATGCGGCATCGCCAAGATGGCCCAGCAACGCCGGTTTCGGGACTCGAGCGCGGGAAGGGCAGCACATGTCAGAGCAGAGACGCAAAGCGTGATGTCAATTTAATGACAGACTTTTTGCGGAAAACCGGCACAAAATTGACGCCCGTGCGAGCGTGACCCGGAGTCGAAGGAACTGCCATGAACGACCCAGTCTTGGATGGAATCATCGATTTTCACGCGCACGCCTTTCCCGACGCCCTGGCCGAACGGGCCATCGCGCACCTTGAAAAGGAGGGCAATGCCAGGGCTTTCCTCGATGGGAGGCTCTCCTCCCTGCTGGCCTCCATGGACAGCGCAGGCATCGAGCGCGCGGTGGTGTGCTCCATCGCAACCAAACCCGACCAGTTCGCGCCCATTCTCAAGTGGTCGCGCGAGATTGCCTCACAGAGAATCGTCCCGCTTCCCTCGGTCCATCCCAAGGGACCGGATCCGGTTGGCAAGGCCCGGTTGGTGGCGCAGGCGGGTCTGCGTGGCATCAAGTTGCACCCTTACTACCAGGACTTCGAACTCGACGACCCCGCGCTTTTCCACTTCTTTCGCGTGCTGGAGCAGATGGGCCTGCTGGTCGTCTGTCACACGGGATTTGACTTCGCATTCCCACGGGATCGGAGGGCCGATCCGGTGCGCATCGTCCGTCTGCTCGACAAGTTTCCTAACCTCAAATTCGTGGCGACTCATACCGGTGCGTGGGACGACTGGGACGAAGTCGAGCGTCACCTCCTCGGCAAACCCATCTACATGGAGATCTCCATGTCGTTGGAACAGCTCGGCCCTCAGCGGGGGCGTGAGTTTCTCACCGCCCACCCACCGGAGCGCATCCTCTTCGGCACCGACTCGCCTTGGGCCAGCCAGGCTGAGACGCTTCGTCTGGCCCGAGCGCTGGATCTCGGTCTGGAACGCGAGCGCCGTCTCTTCTGGGAAAACGCACGGGCGCTGCTTGGTTCTCAGCCGCGACAAGTCCGCTAGCGGCCCCGCTGCGCCTGCCGAGGAATTGCGTTTCGCGCACACGACTGGAATCGATCGCTCGGGCTTGCCATAATGCGGGTCACGCCCGGCCGCCGTCAGGGGTGATAGAAGGCGATCCAGATGGCCCCCGAAATTGCGGATGAGGGGTATATTCAGCCCTTGGAGATGACCGTGAACTCAACCGTCAAGATCTTCCTGGTGTTCGGACTGATTCTGACCGCCCCTGTCGGCTGCGTTCCCCGCCGGGGTACCCAGGCGGGGGTCTGGGTCCCGCCGCCGCCGCCGCCGCCGCCGCCGCCCGCACCGCCACCCAAGAAGGTGAAGCTGGTCCTGCTGCCGGCCGAAAAGTTCTTGTTGCCCAACGTTGCCACCGCACTCAACGAAAAGCTGGTCAAGGCCCAGGTGCTGGGCGTGGACGAGCGAACGGTCGCCGCGATCAGCATGGAAACGGCGCAGGGGCAGGCCGAGTGTGTCCAGGCCAATGACGAGTGCTACATAAAGGTGGCCAAGTTGCTGGGTGGCGATCGTCTGCTGTGGGCCGAAATGGAGCGCGTCGGCAAGGGCAAGAAGAAAGGGCCGGTCAAGATCCTTGTCCTGCTGTTCGATGCCGAGAAGGGCACGCTGATCAGCCGTGCTGAGGAAATCCTCAAGAATGACGTGGTCGACGAGTCGCTAGATAGACTGGTCGGCAGGGCTCTCTCGGACGGCGGTCCGACAGCGCCCCCGCCCCCGCCGCCGGCGCCTACTCCGGCCCCGCCGCCGGCACCGCTGCCGCCGCCGGCACCGCCCCCGCCGCCGGCGCCTACTCCGGCCCCGTCGCCGTCACCACCGCCTCCGTCTCCGCCAGCGCAAACGGTCGGTTCGCCTCCTCCACCCCCACCAGCGGCACCTGTCAAATGACCCCATCAAAGTGCCCCTATTGCCAAGCCCCACTTCCGGCCGCCAAGCCGGGGGTAATACAGTCGGTCATCCTCTGCCAATCCTGTGGTAGGGCCATAGTCGTGGCAGGCCCCGCGGTGGGCAGCCCAGGTGCGGGCAGGCCGGCCTCGCCCGCCAAGACCCTCATGTGGACGGGCGGCCTTGTGCCTGGAGTTCCAGTCAAGCCCGCCGTCCCGCCAGCCACTGCGCCTTCGCGGCCGGGCGCCGCAGCCACTGACAAAGCCGTCTCGCCCGGATCAGCCGCTTCGCCGCCAGGTTCCGGCGTGGCTCCCAGGGATGCCAAGCCCGCAGGGTATGCCGCGGCCAGCGCCGCAGCGGCCAACAAGCGTCGAGTCGAGACTGCGGAGTTCGCGGTCGCCCCGACCATGGTTCCGCCCGCTCCCGGCACAATGGACGCGGCTGTGCGCTCCCCGCAAAGGCCCGCGGCCGACGCGAGTGGGCCGGCCCCGGGCGCCGTGGATGTGGACATGTTGTTTGAGAGCAGCGTGGCGCCGGCAGGTGGTGCCGTGGCCGCAGCAGAGCCCCCTGCCGCTGAGCCAACCCGGGAAGCGGGTGCCGCGCCCATGCCCGAAAATGGGCCGTCCACTGAGCGAAACAACGACAAGGGGCAAAAGAAAGCCGAGGGCACTGATGGGTCTGAGGCCGTCCCAGAATGGGCTGGTTCCGCGCCTTCGATAGGCACGGTGGTGCGCCTGAAAGGCGGCCAGCGCAAGCTCTACCTGGCTGCCGGCGGCGTGGGCGTCGTGGTGCTGGCGGCGGTGGGCGTGGCCGTCTTCGGAGTTGGTGGCAAGAAGCAGTCCGGGTCGGAACAGAAGCCGGCTCCGGTCAGTGCGGTGGTCGGGTCGGACAAGGCCGCCGCGCCTACGCAGCCTGCGACCGTCGAGAAGCCGGCCCTTCCTGCCGCAGTCGTGGAACCGGCCAAGCCTCAACCGGCGGCGGCCGAGAAGCCTCAGGCCCCGGCGGAGAGCAAGCCGGCAGCGGCCGAGAAAGTCGCTGCGCCGGCTGAGAAGCCGGCCCGGCCAGAGAAGGCCGCTCTCGCACCAAGTCCGCCGGCGGAAAAGCCGCGGCCCGTGGAAAGGAAGGTTGCGCCTGAGAAGCCGGCGCCTGCTGAACGCCCTGTCTCTGCAAAGCCTGTGGCTTCCCCCAAACCGGCCGTCGAGAAACCCGTCGCCGAAAAGGTGAAAGCGCCGAGCGAGCCGGCTGCGCCGTCGCCCGAGAAGAAGCAAGCAGAAGCCGCCGCGCCGGTAGCCCAGCCTGCCACCAACAGGACGCGGGAAGCGGCCGAGGCTTATCAGCGGGGGAATGCCAAGCTCCTAAACGGCGCCTTGCCCGAGGCCATTGCTGCCTTCTCAGAGGCGCTCAAGTTGAATCCCAAGGATGCCCAGAGCCAGCGCGGCCTCGGCATGGCCTATGCCCAGTCCGGCGATGCGGCCCAGGCCGTGCGCCACTTCAAACTCTATCTCAAGGCTTCGCCCAGCGCGCCTGACCGCGCGCTCATCGAAAAGAGGATCGCTCAGCTTGGCGCCCGCTAGTCTCTTCTGGCGGCTCTCGCCGGGCAAAGCCCAGTTGCTTTCGACCTGGCGGCGGGCGATTGAACCACGCCGCCAAACATATTGATGATGACTACCATTGCCCGCCTCGAACCGAGGTGAGCCGGTTGGGGACGATTGAGTGGCAAGACCAAATCACAAACCATCATCCGCAAAGGGGCCATCGTGGGCTTGAAACTGACCATTCGACATTGTCTCTTCGGTAGCTGCGCGTTTTTGCTCCTTGCGCCCGCATGCGCGACGTCGTCGAAGACCGCGGGGTCTTCTTCTGCGCCAGCCTCGCAGAAGAGGTTTGGGTCGAAGACCGCCAGCGCGAAATCGTCGAGCGACAACAAGAAAAACGCCAAGGCGCAGTCAGCCGATGCCGCCAAGGCGGCCGAAGCGAAGAAGCCGGAACCGCCACCCGAGCCCGACCTGCCGTCGCGCCTCCCGCATCCGCTCCACTGCCCCATCCTTTCTGAGGTGCCGGCAGACACCGAACTCACCATCCGCTGCGCGGTCAAGCCCGTGTTGGCCACGCGAGCGGTTGTTGTTTCCTACCGGCCCTCGGGCACTGAGCACTTCTCCACGACAGATGCGATCCGCTCGCCCAAGGGATGGTACGTGGTCACCATCAAGGCCTTCGAGGTGCGGGGCAGCTCGTTGCAGTTCTACGTCCAGGCGTACAACGGGAACAACAAGATGGTGGCCTCGAGTGGCAACGACGAGAGTCCGAATATCGTGCTCATCCGGAAAGCCAGCTCAGGCACGGGAACCGGCGGGGCAGACCAGCCTGTGGCGGACGAAGACCCACTGGCCCGCATTCAGAGAGAGAGGGACGTGGAAAGCGGGCTGAGCCATGAAGTCCGTCGGACGCCAGCGGACAGAGTGTGGCTGGCCATGGGCATAGGTTCGGGCTACGGCTGGTTCCCGACCCGACACGAGGATGTCTACGTGAACGCGAAATCGACTGGGTGGGCGACGGGAGGCATCCTGCACCTGTTGCCCGAGGTTGGCTACCAGTGGACCGATCATGTCGCGTTCTCCTTGCAGGGGCGCTTGCAGTTCGTGTACACGCAGACCGGCGCCGGCTGTGTCAGTCCTTGCAGGCCTCCGAACGGTTTTGCCTGGGCGGCGCTCGCTCGTGCGTATCTGTTTACCGACAGACTCTTCGGGCCCGCGAGCAACCTGCAGATATTCGGGACTGGCACGCTCGGTGCGGGCACGGCTTTTCGTCTCTACGTGGCGCCCAGCCCCAATCCCAACAACAGCAACGCCAATTTCGTGAACAGCGACACGGTGAGCGGTGGTCCCATTGCGGTCGGACTGGGTGGCGGTGTGGCCTACCACTTCACCAACAGCCTTGCGCTCGCAGCCGAGCTGCGTGCTCTTGCGGGCGTATGGAACTTCGCCACCGTGATCGAGGCTGGGGCGTCGGTCCAGTGGGCCTTCTGGTCCCCNNCGCGGGGTGTAGCTGGTGGTCGCTGGACCACCGTAGCCGTACCAGTTCCACACGTACAGGCCGGCTAGGGGCGAGGGGGTCTGCCCGCGTGCGGTCCACGCTTGTCGAAAGGCCTGGAAGGCGCGCGTCTGTTCGTCCACGTCGGGCACGCCACCCTGGACTTCGTCCCAGGGCGCGGCGGTCGCGCCGGTGCGCGAGCGGTAGCCCAATTCGGTCAACACGAACGGCTTGGCGTGGGCGCCAAGATTGAATTCGATCTCGCGTCGCAAGCCACGCCAGCGCGCGGTCAGTGCAGGCACGTCGCTGGGGCCGTCCTTCTCGCGCAGGTTGAAGTAGGCGACCACGCCGATCTCGTCCACCAGGTCATAGAGCCGTGCATCCTGATAGTGGTCCCAGTTGGCGGAGTACATCAGCGTCCCCGTGAACAGGGCGCGGATGCGCTCGATCAGGGGCCGCCAGCGCACGAGATCGCCGTCCAGCGACGACAGCTCACTGCCCACCACCAGGCGGGAGGCGCCGGTCAGCGCGCCCAGCGANNCCAGGGTGCCCCGCCATTCCTTGGGGCTGCGCGGTTCGGAGAGTCGCACGATGGGGAACAGGGTGACCTCCAGACCGGCCCGGCGAGAAAGCCGAATAGCATCCGCGATAGCCTCCAAGGTCGGCGACAGTCGGGTGTGAAGTTTCAGCGCGGTCGAGGCCCCGTGCGTCTGGTACAAGGGCACGACCAAAGAAACATGGGTCGCGCCCAGGGCCGCGATCTCTTGCAGCAAGGGCGCGTAGGAAAAGCTGACGTCCTCGGCGAATAGGCCCAGCGCCACCCCGCGCTGTTTGACATCGGCCGCTTCTGGTCCTGGCGCGGTCTCAACCGACGCCGAGTTGGGGGACTCGCCCGCCTGGCTGTGTGCCGGCAGCGAGCGCGCGACGGGAATTCGCGACGCCATGGCCAGCGCGAGAGCCAGGCAAGTCCCAGTTAGGGCCGCGAGCGCATGACGGCGATTCATGGCGGTCCAGTCTACCGTGGCGCGCACGTTTACCCCAGGCCCGACGAAACACGAAGATTTGTGCTAGACGGATGCTATGCGGGAGACGACTCGTTTCGATCGTGTGCTCGCCATTCTGGCCGACGGGGCGCGCTGGGATGTGGTGGAACGTCTGGCGCTGGCCGGCGAGATGCCAAACCTGCGCCAGCACTTC
>PMBY01000294.1 GCA_003153875.1 Myxococcales bacterium
GCGCACCCGCGTAGGCGTAATCGAGACTGGCGAAGCTGCGCCGGCCGGAGCACCGGTGATCCCGGGCTACAAAAGCGAGTTTGCCGAGGCCTTGCTGAGTTGGAGACGCGACTGGACACCTACCTGGACCAGCCAGTTGGGGGCTGGCGCTTTCGTGCTCCACGTCCCCGGCAGCAACATGGGACCGATGCTGGCAGGCTCAGCAACCGTGTCCTACCGGAACACCGGCCAGGAGATCGAGCTCCGCGTGGCGCGTACCGTGGACCCCAACGTCTACGTGGGCGCTGCCATGGGACGTGACTTGGTCAGTCTGCGCGCGGCCTTGCCAATCGGCCGGTGGCAGGCGGTTCACCTGGACGCAATGGCCGACCTCGAACATGACTCCGGCGCGGGTACCCTTGGCGGGCCAACCTCGACTGCCGACATCTTTTTTCTGCAGGCGGGGGCCAGCTATCAGCCGGGAAACATGTTCATGTATCGCCTGCAGTACATGTTTCGCGATCAGTTTTCCGCTAGCGCCGCTCCCGGCACCTCGCCGTTCGCCGCCTTTCGTCAGCAAACGGCGATGTTCACCATCGAAGTGCACTATCCCGCTGGCGCCCAAAATCGCTGAGCCGTTTTCCGCCCATCCGCGAGCGTGGGTGCAGAGAACCCAAACCCATGCCACGCGCCAACATTCTGTTGTATACGGAATGCCGAAACCTACTACGACTCCACGCAAGCCATGAAAACGCAAGCAATGAAGGACGATGTCGCTAGCCATGGCAGCAACGGAGCGAGTGCCCATGTCCGCGCTCTACTCCTCGCCTACGTCTGGCCACCTGCGGGTGGGGTGGGCGCGCAGCGCGTGCTAAAGTTGGCCAAGTTCTTGCCCGAACATGGTGTGACTCCCTCGGTGTTGACGGTCAGCAATCCGTCCGTGCCCCTCGTCGATCATTCCCTGGCTCGCAATGTGTCTGCGGATTTGGAGATTCTGCGCGCACGCACCCTCGAACCTGGCTACCAGACGAAAAACGTCGTCTGGCAGGCGAGCCACTCCCAGGCAGGCAAGAGCAGAGGACGCCGGTTGCGGGATCGCGCGCTGGGTCTGGCGCGCCATACTTTGGTTCCCGACCCCCAGGTGCTGTGGCAGCCGGGCGCCATGCGTGTGCTGGCCACACGTTTGGCCAGCCCCCGTGCCGACGACATCGTCTTCATAACCGCTCCCCCATTTTCGTCGTTCATGTCGGGCGCACTTGCTCGTCTGTGGCGTGGGACCGCAGTGGTGCTGGACTACCGGGACGAATGGTCAACCATTCGCGAGCGCTACGAAATGAAGGGAGGGCTGAGTGCCCGAATAGGACCGTGGCTCGAGCGAGCCCTGGTGTCCTGTGCTGATGCCATCACGGTGGCGACCGAAGCATTCCGCGAGCATCTGCTGGAAAGTTTCCCCTTCCTCGATCCCTCGCGTGTGCACTTCATCCCCAATGGATACGACCCCGACGACTTTCCGGCCGACCTACCTGACCCGCCGACTGACCGCTTGGTCGTGACCTACGCAGGGACCGTGTTCACGTTGACCAGTGCAAGTGGGCTGTTGGCCGGCATCCGCCTGTTGCACGAGCGTTCGCCGGCCCTGGCGGAGCGGCTCCATGTCCGCTTCATTGGACGCATCGTCGACACGGAAGCGAAAGCTTTTGAAGGCATGGAACGATTCGGAGTGGAGCGAACCGGTTTCCTTCCCAAGGACCAGGTCATGCGCGCGTTGGCGGCCAGTCATCTCACACTGGTCACGCTGGCCCGTTTGCCCGGGAACGAGCGCATCTACCCAGCCAAGACATTCGAGCTCATGTACCTGGGCCGTCCCATGCTGGTCCTGTCCCCGACCGGCGTACTGACTGCAATGGTCGAGCGTCACAGCGCTGGCCGCGTGCTGTCGCCTGACGATCCGCCCCGGGTCGCTGCCTATCTTGCAGAACAACTGCAATCTTTTGCAGCGGGCCAGCTTCCCTTGCGTGCTCCAGTCGTGGGCCTGGAACGGTACCATCGTCGAGCGCAGGCTGGCGAGTTCGCCGAGGTGTTTCGCAGCGCCACGGCGCGAGCCCGCCGGCGGGCTGCCTGAGTCGGCGGAGTCGTATCCAGAGGACGCCAGAAAAGGTCACGCCTCGACCACCACCGTCTTTCGTTTGCCGTTCGGAGCCGGCGGAATCTCGTCGACAGGCTCGATCTGGCAGGGGAGCCCTTTCAGATAGCGCTCGAAAGCACGCCGGAGATCTTCTCGTGAAACCGAGTCGAGCTCGCGCAGCAGCACCAGCTTCACGGTGACAGAGCGATCTTTGCGCTGGATCGCCTGCCAGTGCCGAACCGACCCGGCCAGGGCGTCGCTCATGCTGAAGATGCGGCTGAACAGGATCCCGCATACTAGGTCGCCATTGCCGTCCCGCACGGAATCCGCGACTCTTCCTTCGACCGTCGCGATGCGTGCCAGCCCACGCCCGCAAGGACAGGCCGTGTCCTCCGTCAGCGTTGCGAGATCCCCGTTGGCGTAGCGAATGAACGGCATGCCAAAGTTATGTAGGTCGGTGAGCACGACCTCACCGGTCTCGCCGGGACGTGCGGGCCGCTCCTGGTCGCCCTCGCGAACGATCACTTCAGTAACCAAATTCTCCATTGACGTGTGCAGCCCGTTGTGATGCTCGCATTCCATCCCTATGAGCATGACCTCGCGGCAGCCGTAGGTCTCGAATACATCTGGCCCGAACGCTTGCGTGAACAGCCCCCGCGCGTGCGGGGACAGCTGCTCGCCACAGCACAACACCGGGATAGTGTCCCAGTCGCGTAGATTGTTCTCGACGATGTACCGCGCGACGTCCGAGCCCGACTGTGAGAAACAGATGAATCCCTTCGGCTTCTCTTGCCGGATGGACTCCACGACGTGGGCCAGTTGCTGGTCACTCCGGATCGTACAATCGATGTATGTCTCGCGACGCACATACCGGTCCACGCCGATCTTTAGCCGCTTTTTGAGCGGTGGCTGCGTCCCCGGTGGTGGCCCCCAGAAGTAGATCATCTTTTCGCCCGGGCGGTATCCACTCCACCCCCAACCGCGCAACTTCACGGCAATCCGCCAGTATTCGGAGTTGGGGTCGTAGCCGAACTGCAGCGGCTGTCCCGTCGAGCCGCCGGTCGATTTCTTGATCGTCGGAAAGGGCTCTGCTGTCGATGATCGCAGGGTGCCGGCGGCGCGCGCGATGTCCTTGGTCAGGATCGGCAGCCTGCGCAGGTCCGCCGCGCTCCGGATGTCCGACGGAACCACGCCCACCTTCTCCATCACCGCCCGATAGTGAGGCACGTGATTGAAGGCGTGGTGAATGAGCTTCCTTAGCTCCATCGCCTGAAGCTCGAGCAGCCGATCACGATCGAGCCACTGGGATTCTTCCAGCTTGTCGAGATAGCTCAGCGTTGGACGTCGGCGAATCCCCGTTTCCCATGCCGGGAAGATCGTATGATAGAAGGCGGAACCATACGTGCTCATGATGGGTAAGCCTCCGTGGCAACCATCGTGCCCATGTTGGTTGGATGCATCAGCTGCTGCGCGGGTTTCCGGGTATTGCAGCGGTCGTGGATGTCAGGAGGGTGATCCTCTGACTGCCGCTCGTATTGCGTTCGGTCAGCTTCAGGGGTATGCATGCCACCCGGTCTTCGGGGAGCAGCCAGTTGGGTAATTCCATGGAACCGTTCAAACACACCATCTTCGAAGTCGTTGTCTGCAGCGTGCGCGGGAGTACCTCGAGGCGAGTGCGCCTGCACGTGCGCACCACCGTGGGCCGCGCCGAGGACAACGACCT
>PMBY01000133.1 GCA_003153875.1 Myxococcales bacterium
GCAAAGAGGCCGACTCACAGTTCGTCCCAACTTGCACTCGACGGGCCTTGCCCGAGGAACACCAATCTGGTACTTTTCTGGTTATGACTCGCGCATTGGCTTCAGCCAGCATTCGTCAGTCGGGACAGGTGGGTCGGACCATCCGATTCCCGGGCGTTTTGCGCAACAAGATCGCCGCGGACGCAGAGAGGTGCGGGCGTAGTTTCGAAGCCCAGGTCGTTGCCCTTCTGCGACGACACTATGGCGAGGATGTGGACATTGCACCCCGCCCTGAGACGATACTCGCGCTCGCCACGGCAAGTCTGGCGGACATCCAGGGTTCCGACCTTCGCACGCTGACCACGAAGCTGACGGAAGCAGGGCGGTAGGTTGACTGGCGCCGAGCCCGTCCTGCTGGACACCGACACGCTGTCGGAGCTGAGCCGCGGAAACGCGCGTGTCTGCGAGCAAGCCCTCGCCTATCTGTCGAGATTCGGACGCCTCACCATCACCTCCATAACTGTATTCGAACGGTTGCGCGGATACCGGCTGGCGATTCGAAACGGCCGACCCTACCAACGACAGATGCAGGCATTCCAGACCCTGGTCGCGAGTTCTGACGTCTTGCCATTCGACGAGAGCGCAGCTGGCGTCGCCGGGGAGATCTGGAGCCGTGTGTCTGCAAATCGGAGTTGCCAGTTAGGGGACATCCTCATTGCGGCCATTGCCATGTCACGACAGCTACCGCTGGTCACCAGGAACCGGCGGGACTTCGAGGAACTCGGCCTGTCTTCGGGAGCGCCGCTTCGTCTCCTAGACTGGTCAGCGAAGGGCTGAGCGACCCCAGGACCAGACGCCATAGGACCAAAGCCTCGCAGCACGCAGGCCAGCAGGCGAACCGGCTACCTTGCATTTCCATCCCAGCTTGCACTCGATGGCGATGGTCCGAGCCAGCCTGTGGGTCATTTACCATGCATTTGACCCACGTGCAGGACGGCAGGCGGGGCAGGCCTATCCTCTCGCTCCCCGACGTCTCCGCGAGAATCGATCCAGCGTCAGGTACACCACCGGCGTGGTGAACAGGGTCAGCATCTGCGACAGCAGCAAGCCCCCCACGATGGCGATGCCGAGGGGCCGGCGCATCTCGGAGCCGGTGCCGTGACCCAAGGCCAGCGGCAACCCGCCCAGCAGCGCGGCCATGGTGGTCATCATGATGGGCCGGAAGCGCAGCAAGCAGGCCTGGAAGATGGCATCGCGGGTGGACAGGCCCTGCTCGCGCTCGGCCTGCAGCGCGAAGTCGATCATCATGATGGCGTTCTTNNATGCCGATGAGCAGGATCACGCCGATCAACGCAATGATGCTGAATTCCGTGTGCATCAGCATCAGGGCCAGCAAAGCGCCCACGCCGGCCGAGGGCAGTGTGGACAGAATCGTCACTGGGTGAATCAGGCTTTCGTAGAGCACACCGAGAACGATGTACACCGCCAGCAGCGCGGCCAAGATCAGAACAGGCTGGTTCGACAGAGAATCCACGAAGGCCTTGGCCGTGCCTTGCGGCGAAGCCACCACGCCCGCGGGCAGGCCGATGCGCGCCTCGGCGTTGTGAATGGCATCGAGGGCCTGACTGAGTGACTTTTCCGGCGCCAAATTGAACGACAGCGTGACCGCGGGAAACTGGCCCTGGTGGCTAATGGACAGTGAAGTCCGTGAAGGGGTCCAGTGGGCAATCGTGGAAAGTGGAATCTGGGCCCCGCCTAGCGAGCGCACGTACATGTTGTCGAGCACGCTAGGCTGCCCGGCCAGCTCGGGCTTGGCCTCCAGCACCACGCGATACTGGTTGAGCTGCGTGTACATGGTCGCCACCTGGCGCTGGCCAAAGGCATCGTACAGCGCTCCGTCCACCGCCTGCAGCGACACGCCCAGGCTGGACGCGATGTCGCGATCGACTTCCAGGTTGAGCTGCAAAGCATTGGTCTGCTGGTCGGTGGCCACGTCGCGCAGCTCGGGCAGCGCCTTGAGCATATCGAACACGCGCGGCGCCCACTGATTGAGCTCGTCCAGGTTCGCGTCCTGCAAGGTGTACTGGTATTGCGTGCGCGAGCCCCGCCCGCCCATGCGCACGTCTTGCACCGACTGTAGAAACAGCGTGATGCCCGGAATCTGCGCCAGCTTGGGGCGCAATTCAGCAATCACCTGGTCAGCGCTCTGGCTGCGCTGGCCGATGGGCTTGAGTTGCACGAACATGTTCCCAGTGTTGCCGGACGATCCTCCGCCGATGAAGGCAACCATCTTCTCCACCGCCGGATGGGTCAATACCACCCTATTGACGGCCGCGGCGCGCTGGCGCATGGCCGCAAACGACACGTCCTGCGGTGCCTCGGCCACGCCGGCGACCTGGCCCGTGTCCTGCTGGGGAAATAGTCCCTTGGGCACCACCTTGTAGAGAAACACACTGAGCACGGCCGCACCGACTGTGATGAACACCATCAGGTGGTTGTGACTGAGGACCCAATTGAGCCCGCGCCGGTAGCCGCCCAGCATGCCGTTGAAGAAGCCCTCGGATACCCGGAAAGCGAAGCCGCGCGGCTGCTCGCTGTGTGGACGCAGCAGGCGCGACGTCATCATGGGCGTCAAGGTGAGCGAGATGATCGCCGAGATGGAGATGGCTACGGCCAGGGTGACCGCGAATTCGCG
>PMBY01000400.1 GCA_003153875.1 Myxococcales bacterium
GGGGCGTAGGCCGCCAGAACAAACTGGGAACATTTCACGATGCGTTCGTCGCTGAGGTTGCCCACGTGCAGCCCCTCGCGCACCTCCATGGGCACGGCCACGCAGACCTCGCGCACGCTCGCGCGCAGCAGGCCGGTGAGAAGCGCAAACAGCTCTTCAAAAGTGGAGCGCAGATCGGTGAAACTGAAGGCTGGCAACGACGACGGATCCGCATCGGGCACCAGGGTGGAAAGCTGGCCAGCCATCTGGATGAGAAAGAAGTAGAGCTCACGCGGGCTCATTTCGCCGTCGCGGCCGGCGTGCACGAGCAGGGGGATGGCCGCGTTCAAAGCCGAGAGTTGCACATAGCGGGTCACGTCCCCGGGCCCGAATTCCACGGTCACGGCATCGCGCTGCCGGCGCTCCTGGGAAAGCTGGCGCTGCTTGGCGGTCATGAGGGCAAGCAGCCGGCGCACGCTGCTGCACAGGAAGGGCGAGGCCGCGATAGACAGCACCGAAGGGATGAAGGCTTCGCTCGCCACCAGCGCGCCGCTGGCGTTGCGAACGATCTCGGCGATCTTGATGGAATCGAAATCATCGCGGGCCTCGTCGCCGAACAGCAGCGAGACGTTGCGCCGGGCGAACGCGATGGGCAGGTCAGCCGACTCACCCGTGAGATCGCCCACCGGCCGGGTGGCCGCAAGGAAGCGCGAGCGGCGCGTCTCGGCCGCGGGCGTGCTGCCCTCGGCCGTGACACTGGGAACCCCGTCGCGTTCCTTGGGCACAGCGAGAAAGACATCGAGCATGGGCTGGGACGGAGCAAAGTGCGTGCCAATCGGACGCGCGGCGGGAGCCTCAGGATCGCCGGCCGCGAAGTCCAGGTAGAGGCCGTCGGGCAGAATGCCGATGAAACGGCTCACCCGCAACTCCCCGGCGGCCAGTGCGCCCCGATCCACTTCGAAAGACAGAATTCCCCAGGTCTGCGGCGCCAGCGCGGCCAGCCGTCGGTCGAGCAGCCGCTCGTGGTACAGGTCCGCCTGCTGCAGATGCTGCGGAGAAACCAGCATTCCTTCTGACCAAACAACTCTATGCGGGACGGTCATGGCTCACTTTCCTTCAGTGCAATTCCACTCGGCTGTCGACCAACTTGAAACGCAGAGCTGAGCGCGCATCCCCGCCGCCGGGCGCGTGGCAGTACTGAGCATCCGGCGGGGCCAGCTTGCTCGCAACCCGCCATTGTGCCCCCGTGGGATGACGGAAAAACGCGACCACAGCGAGAAACAGGGCTCCCTCGCGTCGGTCGATCGACGGGGTGGCCCCCTCATCGGGGTAGAGTGTGATTTCCTTGACCGAGACCAGGTCGTCACCCAGCACCGCCCGATCGTTGTCGAGGATTTGTTCCAGGCTGGCCGCCTGGAGCTTGCTCACATCTTTGAGCTGGTACAGCCTCACCGTGGTGGCGAGCGATTCCCCGCTCTCGCTCGGGTTCAGTCGACCCGCGGCGCGGATGCTCACGCGGACCGGTTCGGGCGTCGGACAGGGCCCTGGTGCATGGGCACACGACAACCAGGCCGCCCCGGCCAACAGCACAGACATCAACCTCTTTCCCAACATGATCAGAACGACAGGCAGATTGCCAGCACGCCTGGCCTAACGCAATAGCTGTGGTGGGAACTGCGAGCCGGCGCTATCGTCGTTGGTCGTTGCGGGCTGGCCATGGTCATCAAAATTCAGTTGAGGGATCCCCAAACTGGCAGTGAGCAGACGTTCGAGTTCGATCGATCGCCCGTTCGCGTTGGGCGAAATGCGCTCAACAACATCGTCCTTGAAGATCGCTTCGTTTCACAATGGCACGGGATGGTCAGATTCGACGATAGCAGCGTCACCTACTTCGACCTGGGCTCGACCAACGGAACCCGATTCGAAGGAAAGCGGCTGAGCAAGAACACGGCCATTTCACTGCGTGGCCCTGCGCCGCTTGCGATCTCGCGCTTCGAGCTTCGCATCACCGCTGGTCCCGCCGCCGCAAGCGCGCCTGACGCCGCTGCCACGAAAACCATGAGCTGGGGCGAGGCGCAGGCCAGCGAGCCCCACCCAGCGCCGCCCTTGGTCGCCCCATCCCCGACCAGCGATTCCGATCGCTTGGCCCGGTGCCAGCGGATTCTCCAAGGCTTCAGTGACGCCTTTGTCGCGCTGAAGAAAGGGTACGAGGAGTTCGGCGCCGAGGTCGGGGTCAGGCCGTTGGCTGGCAGCACGCCTCTGCACCGGGCGCGCACCGGTCGGGAAATCATGGATCACTTGCTCGACCCCGCGCGAGACGTGCAGGAATGCCTGCGCGATCTGCAGGCCGTGTTCGCCGACATGGGGATTCACCAAATCGCCATGATGGAAGGGATCACGCAGGGAATCCGCTCCTTACTTGAGTCTCTCGATCCAAGAATGCAGGGCGCGCAGGCTGGTTCGGGCGCTTTCTTCCGCTCGCGGACCAAGGACCAGTGGGCGCGCTACCAGGAACGCTTCGCCACGCTGATCGCGGAAGATACCGCTTTGCACGCCGAGATCTTCGGCGCGGAGTTTGCGCGGGCCTATGCCAGCGTCGCTCTGGAACCGGCCGGCCGCCCCGAGCACCACGACGGGTAGGTTTACCTACCAGATGGGTGGGGTTACTCGGGTAGGGAATCGTCCCAGGTGGGTGTCCATCGCATGACGGAATTCTTCGCGCGGCGCCACTAATCTACGGGTCTGGTTATACGCTGAACTCAATTGGAGGTCGACTCATGGAAAAGAGAAGGACGGTTTTGTCCACACCCCGGGTGTGGTTCGCCTACGCCGCGATCCTGGCGCTTGGGGTTCTGGGATGTGGTGGTAGCTCTAGTTCCACCGCGAAACATGATGGTGGCCCTGGCGGAAGCGGAGGAAAAGCAACCGCAGGTGCAGCCGGCGGAAGCACGATCGCAACAGGTGGAGTGGGCGGAATCGCCATCGGCGGAGCTACCAACAACACTGCCGCCACCGGCGGAGGGGCCGGAACAACTGCCGCCACTGGCGGAGTGGCCGGCACGACCGCCGCAACCGGCGGAGCGGCGACCGGCGGAGCGGCCGGAACCACGATCATCGTCGGCGGCGCGGCCGGCACGACCATCGCCACCGGCGGCGCTGCTGGCAGGACGGGCGGCACCGGCGGAGTGGCCGGAACCACCACCGGTGGAACAGGCGGATCCACTGTCAAGAGAGATGCGGCCCCCGATTCGCCGATCGATGCACCGGCCAATCGTGACGCAATTGACGCCCCGGCCGGGGATGGTCAGACCGACGCAACCGACGACGCATCACCCAGCACCTGCGGCGCCCCGACCCAGAACTGCTGCGCGGGTGCGACCTGCGAAAATGGAGGCTGCTGCGGAGCCAACAACCGGTGCATCGCATCTGGCAATGCTTGCAACAATGCGCTGGGAGGCGGGGTCTGCGAACAGGGTGTTTGCGCGTCGGATGCGGGAACCTGCGGTGCCCTGGGTGATCCCTGCTGTGGCACCACCTGCACGGCCGGACATGCTGTATGCGCAGTGGGCGATGCTTCCGATAACTGCGTCGCCTGTGGCGGAGCTGGCGAGCTTTGCTGCGGGGCTGCCGGAAACCGGAGCTGCACCGCCGCCGGTAAGGCCTGCAGCGGAGACACGGCTGCGTCTACGTGCGTGACTTGCGGTGGCATTGGCCAACCCTGCTGTGTGACCGGCGGAAACCGCACCTGCACAGCGGCCAATTCGGCCTGCGTTGTGGCGAGCGGAACTGCCACTTGCCAGGCTTGTGGAGGCGCAGGCAATTCCTGCTGCCCGGGCAACTTGTGCACCGGCGGTGGCTGCTGCACCCCCGGCGGGACCTACGGCACTTGCGTAGCCGCGGCCGCCGATTGTCCCAACAACAACGGCGTGTGCGAGGCGGGAGCCTGCATGGGTGACGCTGGTGGCTGTGGTGGGACAGGCGATCCATGCTGCGCCGGCGGGAGTGGGGGCGGCCCCTTCTGCACCGCAGATGGACTGACCTGCCCTCCCGCAGCCGGCGGCGGTGCCCGGACCTGCGCAGCCTGTGGAGGCGCCACCCAGCGATGCTGCAGAGGTAGCTCCTGCAACACCGGCCTGACCTGTTCGGGCGGCGGCGCGGGCGCGACCTGCGGGCAGTAGCGGCGTGAGAGGGCGCCTGCGCGGGCGCCCTCTCGTTTCGTTCAAGGCTCCACGAGGAGGGATGGGACTTCATCCCACTTCGTGGGGCCTTTTTCTATCCCAGATTCCCTGTGGTCACGCACTTGAAGACGAAGCGGCTTTCCCCGATCTCGATGGTGTCTCCGTCGCCGAGCGGCTGACGTGACGGGGCCGCCGTGTCTTCGATCTTGACCTGGCCCTGCAGCGGTTCGATGGCGAACTGACCGCGCGACTCACTGATGGCCGCGTGCTGCTCGGCCACTTGCTTGTCCCGGTCGAGGCGAATCTCGCAGCTCGGGCTCCGCCCCAGCACGGCCCGGCCCGCGGCCACACGAAGCGTCTCGCCACGCGGACCCGGCCCCGCGGCGCGGACCAGCCAGGCGACTGCCAGCGACGCGCCACTCTGAGCACGAAGCGCGTCTTGCACGGCCAAGGCCGCTCCCCGGGACCGCGGAGATGCCAGAACTGGATAGCGCTCGCCGGCCTTGCGCAGGCGAGAAGCCAAGTCGTCCAGCCTGAGCCGCAAGAAGTCGCTCTGCTGATCCTCGGGCACGCGGGCCGCGATGCTCAAAGCGGCTTGCCGGGCTGGGGTCTTGGCCGCGAGGACCTCTGCCAGCGCCGCGGCCAGGTCATCGCCCAGCCCTGAATCGTCGCCGTGGCGAAGCAGGGCGACAATCTCCTCGAAACGACGACGCCCGGCTCGCGTCTGCAGCAGCGGATAGCGCGGATCCGAAAGCAGCGCTGGATCCGCCGTGGTCAGGCCGGCCACGCTCTCGGGAAAACTCCTGGTCAGCTCGACCACGGCTCGCTGGGCGGACAGGCCGCGGCCAATCAGGTCATGCACGGCACCGAGCAACGACGGCTCCTGGCGGGGACCACGACCGCGCAAGAAGAGCACGACTGCCACCAGAGCCAGCAACCCGACCAACGCCCCGCCCAAGCCGAGCAACCACCCAGTGGCCGCAGGCAGGGTGATGGTCCCGACCTCGATAGCCCGCCGTTTTCCATCGCTGGTCAAGTTCAGCCTGAGCCGGTGAGTCCCGCCCCAGGTGCGCCAGGACCAGGGGATCTCGATGCGCACGCGGCGCATGTCTGCGATGGCTTGTCCCAGTGACTCCAGGCTGCTCTGCAATTCCAAGGGCTGATCGGCTGCCCGGTGAAAGGCTGCCCCTTCCGCGAGATCAGCCAGGCTCTTCGCGCTCTGTTCTGAATCTGCATCCGGGGCCGGGAAAGACAGCAGCAACAACTTGACGCCGGCCTTGGCGATGTCACTCGCCAGCACGGAGAAATCCGCCGGCCCTTCTCCCGTCGCATCGGTGAAGTCACGACCGTCGCCTACCACCAGGAGCACTTTGAACGAACTCTCGTCGCTGCGCAGGCTGGCAAGGTCGATGCGGATGGCCTCGGCCAAATTGGGGCGGTCGCCGCCGAGGTAAGCCAGATCGTGCAAGGTGGCGCCCAGCTCGGACGCCTTCAACTTGGGAATGGGCTGCCGTTTGCGGCCGTACAAGGTCGCATAGGCACTGCTTCGAGCCGGCAGCCGCTTCAGGAAGCCCGTCACGCCTTCCAGAATCGCATCGGACATGGCGGTGGGGACTTCTTTGATCCAGAGGTAGACCAGCCCCAGCGCCAGCGGGGACTTCCAGGTCGCATTGGCCTCGGCCGCGGTCTGGGCGAAATCGAAGAATGTCTCCAGCGACTGGGGCGCAGCCGTTGGCGCTCCGTCAATCTCCGCGTCGATGGACGACGGCTTCAACGTCGCCCCTTCCTGGGAAAGGCCGCCCAGCAGAAGCACGATCTCGCCCCGGTCGATCGAGGGCGGCGAGACCAAGAATCCGGATCCGGCCTGGGCCATCGCCGGGAACACCAGCGCCACAGCAGCGACGAAAAGCCGTGCGGCTCTCATGGAACCCCGGGTTCGCTGGGCGGCAACCACAGCGACTTGAAAATCATCTCGGTGGTTCCCACACGCACGATGTCGCCTTCACTGAGTTTCACGACTTCGCCGCGCCCGAGCTTGTGGGAATCGACAAAGGTGCCATTGGCCGATGGGCCGGGATCCGCGCGGTCGCGAATGGCAAAGGCTTCCCCGCGATCGCTGGTCGTCGGGCGACAGACCGTGGCGTGCCCGCAGGACATGAACTCGTCGGCAAAGTCGAACCATTCCTCGTCAGCCGCCAGCTGGCGCACGCCCCGCGAGAGCACCGAGTTTGCGGCGGCCAATGGAATGAGCGAGCCGATTCGCTTTTCGTCGGGCGATTGCACAACCACAAACCAGCCCAGGCCGAGTCCGGGCGCGGGCGAGTATCCCGGCTGGCTAACCGCAGACAGGCAGAGCGTCTTGGGAAGAGAGATCCCCGGGCGACAGCTTCCACANNTCGACCGGCGCCGGCGAGGCCGAGCCACCCGGCCGACTCCCGTCACGCACGGTGCTGGCCCGTACGCCGGGAAGTCCTTCTGCCGCCCGCGAAACACGCGCAGAAACCCCTTGCCTCCGAACCACCGGACCGGAGCGCCTTTGTCTTGGGCGTGAGTGCAGACCGCCGCCCGCCAGCCATTGTTTCAGCTTGTCTAACACGCGCAGGCGGCGATGATAGGGTTGCTGCCCGGTGAGGTCAAACCGCCAGTCCGGTTCTGAATGATCGCCATGTTCCCTTTGCTGTCTCTTGCTCTGCTGCTGGCGGCCCAGCCGGGCAGCGCAGCTCCTCCCAGGCACGGCACGGCCATCATGGTGGCTGGCCAGCCAGTCGATGTGGAGCGCACTGTGGTGCTATGGAGCGACGAACAGGGCTTCAACGGCTACGACCAGCGCTGCATCGATCAGAGCGGCGGCTGCTGTGATGCGGATTGGGCGCGCTATGGCGTGCGCAAGGGCCTGGCGCACAGGACCCCAGTGGATCTGCAAGGGGTGGTGTCGCAATTAGTTCTGCACTTCGACGGCTGCGTGAATTCGCGGTCGTGCTTCAAGTCGATGCACAACCGCGTGCGCCCGGGCGGCGGGTGCGGGCTGTCCGCGCACTTCATGATCGACAGCGACGGCACCATCTATCAAACGCTGGATCTGGCCGAACGCGCCTATCACGCGGAACAAGAGAACTCGATCTCAGTGGGCGTCGAGCTGTGCAACCGCGGCCGCTATCAGCCGAGCGAGATGAGCCGGCTACCGGCCGAGTACCGCACCCGACCGCGGCGCCAGGTCGTGATCAATGGCGTGAGCTACGACGCCTACGACTTCCGCCCCGAACAATACGAATCCTTGCTGAGCCTGAGCCGGGCCTTGCTGCGCGTCTTCCCCAAGATGAAGCCCGTGATTCCCGAACGCGATGGCGAGCCGCTGTTGGAGACCCTGGCACAGCCACTTGATTTCCACGGCATCGTGGGGCACCTGCATGTCGATCTGGATCGGCAGAAATGGGATCCCGGGGCGCTCGACTGGAACCGCTTGATGCAGGGTTTGCGAGGATTCTCGTTTCCCCTCCAGATCCGGGCCTTTTCCGAGGTGCCCAGAACCCGCGATGAACTGCTGGCCGCGCGCAAGGCTGCTTTCTTTGCCAGCGAAGAGCGAGTCACCGGCTTCTTTCCGCTCGCGCCGGCGCGACTGTGGCACTCGGGCATTCACCTGCGCGGGCGGCGGGGCAGCCCGGTCTTGGCGCCAGTGCGGGGCCGAATCGTGGCGGCTCGCCGAGCCGAACTGGCCGGCAGTTCCACTTCATTCGTGCTCTTGCGACACGAGGTGGAGTTGGATGGCCGTCCGCTCACTTTCTTTTCGCTGCTCTTTCACCTGTCGCTGCCTGCGCTTTCCGACGAGAACCCGATTCCCTGGATGAGGGCCCTCATGGCGCCAGAAAAGGCGGCGCAACGGGTCGCCCTGGAATCCGGCGCGATCGCCCTGCTCGACGAGCGAGTCGAGGCGGGTGATCGGCTCGGGGCGCTCGGCTCGGTCAGCCGCGGGCCCGAACAAGGTCCTGAGCTGCATTTCGAAGTATTTACCACCGACAAGCCCCCGCCCGCGCTGGCCAAGAGCTTTCACTATCTGAACGCTGCCACCGATGGAGCGATAGTGCGGCGGGCTTTCCTGCTGGCTCTGGCGGACAGAAACAACGATCTTCAGATCGACGCAGACGAATTACGTGGCCTATTCCACGGCAATGAGATCGACCGGCGGCAGGCGCTTCGACGGCTGGTCATCCTGCACCGCCACGAATGGGGCAGCCAAACCACCCTGGACGAATTCATGGGACTGCGTGAGCTGTCAGGGATCCCAGCGGAGGATCGCCGTCGCATCTGGGCCGCCGCTATCGAACCTTACATTTTCTGGACCGATGCCCTGGCCGCCCACGCCGGCTTGCCCACAAACCAAATCATCTACTCGTACAACCCCATCACCTTTCTTCTCGTCCTGGCCGCGCAGGCCGCGCATGTCGACATCCCCTGGCCACGCGACAGCATCAGCGACGGCGGGATTGAACCGCGACGGCTTGCCTATGTTCCGCTCGACGACTGGAGCAAACCAGCCACGTCTCTGGTGCAGGAACTGCAACTGCCGCCGCTCATTGGCGTGGACCTTGCGCCCAGACGCAAAGACCAGATTCCGCTCATCGAGCTGCCGCCCACTGATTCACGTTGAATTCTAACGGCGCTTGCGACGCCGGATGAGGGCAAGACCCAAAAGCGTCAGCATGCAAATCGGCTCCCAGCGCGATCCCTGCCTGCCGTAGACCATCGAGCAAGAGCTGCTCGCATTTCTTTTCGACGACGTTGATGCGACAACCGCTGCCGTCGTCCCACCCGCCGATGTCGACAAACCGCCGCCCGTGACCCCGCCCACATCTCCCGTCGTCGAACCACCCGTTGCGATTTCTCCACCCCCACCCGTGGATCCGCCGGCAGCGGCCATCGTTCCTCCCATTGCGACTTCTCCACCGGTGCCCATGGCCCCGCCACCAACGACCGCCGTTCCACCCGTTGCCACTGCGCCACCCCCACCGGCAGACCCGCCGACGGTGGCCGTCGTTCCTGCGCCCATGGTTCCCCCGAGCACTGCCGTCGATCCTCCAGCGCTGCCCTTGCTTCCACCATTCGCGCTCGTCGTTCCACCATTCGCGCCCGTGGTTCCACCACGTGCACCCGTCGACCCGCCCGCGCTGCCCGTGGTTCCACCCGTCGCGCCCGTCGTTCCACCGGTTGACCCCGTAGTTCCACCGGTAGGCGTACCGGGTTGGCCATAGGGAATGCCCCGGCCCTGGGTCGTCACGAACACGCGGCCAAAGTAGTCTTCATCGCCCGCCACATTGTCCATCTGACCGTACTGGTGCTGATCGTCGTTCACGCGCAGCCAGGTCACCCCTTGGTCGGTCGAGCGAAAGACTCCCGACACGCTGCCCACCGTGCCGATGATGTACACAGCGGGGTAGGTCGCGCCCGTGGCGGCCTTGCCGAAGCCGACCGAGTACACTTGCGATGGCCCCGTCACCTTGGTCGCGCTCGCGCCGGAACTCTTCGAGTGGTACAGATTGCTTCCCGCCGCCACCCAGACTTCCCCTTCCATTCCGAAAACCGCTGCAGTCCGCCCGCTGCCAGACAGTCCTGTGGTGGCCGCGGTAAATGTCGCCGCGCCATCGCTGCTGGCGTACAGGGTTCCGTTAGCGAAGGCATAGAATTTCTTCGGGTTGACCCGATCCGATGCGATGCGCGGCGTACCCGAGAGTCCCGTACACGCTTTCCAGCTTGCGCCGTTGTCGGTTGAATAGTTCGTGCCCCAGACGAAAACTGTGCCGTCCGCCCCCACCGCAATCTTCGAGCCTCCAGCTTGGCTCGCGAAAGGCTTCCAGGTAAGTCCATTGTCGGTCGAATAGCCACCCGACTGCGTTCCTGTTCCCGTGTCGGCCACGATATTGGGGTTCGTTCCCGCGAAATCGACACTGTTGCCATTGCCAAATTTCGGATTGGTGACCATACCGGTGGGCGAAGGCGTATCGAGCGCAGTTGTGGCCGTGCGAATGATGCCAATATCTCCCACAACGGCAAAGATCGCCGTCTTAACTGAACTGGTCAAATCCAACCCCACGGTTTCTTCGAAATTCTTGTCCTCGAAACTCCAAACAATTCCGCTGGCCGCGTCGGTGTTCTTGCTTGACCACACGCCCTGGCCGGTCACATAGAACGCACGGCTCTGATTGAAGGGGTCGATCTCGATGTCGCCAGCCCAACCCGACGCGCTGGGGCTCGTGCAGTTGGCAGGCCCGAAGCACAGATATTGGACCCCGTTGGTGTTGTGNNGCCGACACGCTGATTCCGCCAATACCGCCCCCGTGCCCGGTAGGGTTCACATTGGTCCAGGCATCACCCGTGGTGTTCAGCTTCCAGACTGCGCCGCTGGAGATGCTGTTGGGCCCGGAACTGCTATTGTAGGCAATCCACAAATTGCCGTCCGACGCCAATACCCCGTGGTGGGGCATCAGACCTGAAGGCGGGCCGCTTCCGGTCACCAAGGTCCAAGTGGCGCCAGCGTCGGTCGAGCGATACAGATTGGTGCCCGCGGTCGTGGCTGCCACGCCCACGTAGATGGTCGAAGAGCCGTTGCCAGCGGTCCCGCTCTTCTTGTCGAACACGACGAAACTGAGGCCGTAGGGATTGGTTCCAGTCACCGGGAAGCTGGCGACCTTGGCCCAAGTGGCCGCTGAATCGGTGCTCTTCCAGAGCCCCCCGGTGCGCGACGCAAAGTAGAGGATGCTGGTCTTGTTGGGATCGACCATGAGGCGCTCGCCCAATGAGCGGCCGTCGGCATTGCCTCCCATGGACGTGGCGATGTTGTATCTCTGCCAGGTGTTTCCCCGATCCGCGGATCGGATGATCTGACCGTTGGACCCTATGTAGGTTCCCACGGCCATATAGACCACGTTCGCGTCGACCGGGTCAGCGGCGATGCTCTCCACGCCGATGTACTTCATGTCAGCTCTGGTCAACCAATCCATGATGGGGATCCAGCCGTAGCTGGCTGCGTCCCAGCGGTAGGCCCCGGCCATATCGGTGCGCGCATAGAGAACGTCCTTCTCAACCGTGCCGAAGACCAGGCCGGGAACAAATCCGCCTCCCCGAATCGCCACGCTTTGCCAAACGTAGGATTCAGCCGTTTGCGCATGCGGGCTTTGGCTGGCCAGCACCAACAGCAACCCTACCAACAGCAACTGCGTGCATTTCTTTGCCATGATACGTTCTCCTGTTGAGCCGCGACGGACAGTGGTCCGGCCGGCTTTGTGGTGCAGTAGCGGGAGGCCGCGGATGTAGCTCACATCGTGGCCGACCCCGGAAAGCGAGGTCAGAGCGCGCGGTCTCGGCCGGCCTCTTTGGCGAGATACAGCACGCGGTCTGCCCGTTCCAGCCAGGTCTTGTCGTCGTCGCCGGCCGCAATCTCGGCGACCCCGATGCTGACCGTGACCGCGAGACCTTCTGGCGCCGTCCCCGCCACGCGCAGGGCGCGGATGCGTGTCAGCACGCGTTCGGCCAGCGTTCGGGCATCGGCTTCGCTGGTTTCGCGCAGAATGACCGCAAACTCATCCCCGCCCAGGCGAGCCACGAAATCGTTCTTGCGCAGGAAGACCTTGACCAAAGACTTGGCCACGTCTCGCAGCACTCCNNTCGACGATGAGCATCGACATGGCGTGGCCAAAGGCCCTGTGCATTTCCACACTGCGGGCCAGGTAATCGTCGAACGCCTTTCGGTTGGGAATGCGCGTGAGCGGATCGGTTTCGCTTTCCCGGCGCGCGGATTCGAGATCGTCGCCCAGGGAACGGACCTGCGCCCCCAAGAACTCCATCTGGTTGCGTTGGCGGTCGCTGCGTTCCTTGAGGATCTGCTTGAAAGTGCCCACGGCGTCGAGCACTTCTCGTTTCAGCTCGGCGGTGGCGTTGGTTTCCACCAGCGTTTCCAGGCGGTTCATCTGCGCGCCCAGGCGGCTGTCGATCTCCTCGTCCTGGGTGAAAGCCTGGCTGATGTTGCGAATGAATACCCAAATCACCTGGCGCAAGTCCGCAGCCACCGTCGCGGCGCGCGCGCAGCTGCCCTGGCAGTAGTCCCGCACGAAGCGCCGCACAGCCTCCCATTCGCGACGGCCCTTGCGCGCCTTGGGGTCATCATCGACCACTCCGGGTGGTGCCGTGGCCAGGGTGATGTGCTTGGCCCAGGCCTCGGCGTTGGCCCGGAAAGTCGGGAGATCCACACCCTCCTGCTCCAGGGCAAACTCGGCCATGTTGTGCAGGATCCCGGCTAGGGTATCCAGCGCCATGTCTGCCAGCTGGTTGTTGCTGGGCGCGTCCTCGTGAGGCTTGGGTTCCGGTGGTCGCGTTGCTTTGCCAAACATGACGACGGCTCTGGAGCCATCGGCAGATTGGCCAGGGAATTGAGCGAGATGGCTCGAGTGCGTCTGCCCTGCCACGTCCAGGTCGGCTTGAGCATCGAACTCCCAATCGCACCGCAGCGCCCTTGAAGGAGAACTGACCTCGCTCGACCGGCAGCACGGCTTCGACTGCCCGTCGCTCAAGCTGCACGCCGAAATCAATCCCGGCAAGGTCACGCAGGTGAAGTTCACGCCCGACAAAGTGGGCGAGTTCCCCTTCCACTGCGACGTGTTCTGCGGCAGCGGGCACGAGCAGATGGAGGGCACCATCAAGGTCACCGAGTAGGCCATCGATTGATCGGTTTTCGCGTCTGGGTTCTACTGGAAGGGCGATCCATTGGAGCGCCAACCCAGTCGAGAGGAACTCATGACGACCCGCTGCTTGCTGTCCCTTGTTGTTGGACTGACCGCGTATGGCTGCAGCGGCACCGGCGCGCGTGACAACGGCGTCGATGGTGCAACGGGTGGCACAGGCGGTGCACGTCTGGATGCCAGCCGCGACCTCGCCGCACAGCCGGAGGTCACTCCGCTTTCGCCTGACGCCGGCCTCTCTGATGCCGTCGCGGCCTTTCCTGGCGACACGTTCCTGCCTTGGTACGGCGGCCCGACCTACTACCAGACCTGGAGCAATGGCCTGCCCTCTGATCCATCCTTCTTTCTGCTGACCGTGTGGCTGCAGAGCCCGCCCAATGCCAATCGCTACAAGCAAGTGGGCATCAACTTCTTCACCGGCCTGTGGGACGGCCCCACCGACGATCAACTGACCACCCTGGCCGCTGCCGGCATTCCCACCATCTGCGATCAAGGCGGCGTGTGGCAGGCGCACCTCAGCGACAAGACCATCGCCGCCTGGTTGCAGCCTGACGAGCCTGACAATGCCCAGGCCAACAGCAACGGCGGCTACGACCCCTGCATCGACCCCGCCACGATCATCGCCGGCTACAACACCATGAAGGCGAACGATCCGACGCGGCCCGTGTACCTGGGCCTGGGCCGTGGCGTGGCCGACACGCAATGGATCGGGCGCGGCACCTGCACCGGCAACACCGCCATGTATGCCGAATACGCCAAAGGCGCCGACATCCTGGGCTTTGACATCTACCCGGTCAACGAGGGCGCTGCGCTGGAGAAAGTCGCCAGCGGGATGGACAACCTTCGGACCTGGTCAGGCAACAGCAAGCCGGTCATCGGCATCATCGAGGCGTCGAACTTCAACAACACGCAGCGGCCCACGCCGGCGCAGATCCGGTCCGAGGTGTGGATGGACCTGGTCCACGGAGCCGCGGGCATCGAGTACTTCTGCCACCGCTTCACGCCGACCTTCAGCGAAACCGACTGCCTCGACGATGCCCCGACCGCGGCGGCGCTCAAGGACATCAACAGCCAGATCACGCAGCTAGCCCCGGTGCTCAACACGGCATCGGTGGGCAACGGCGTGACCGTGACCTCGTCCACGGCCAGCATTCCCGTCGACGTTTTGCTCAAGCGCTACAACGGCGCCAGCTACCTGTTCGCCGCCGAGATGCGCGAAGGCAGCACCACCGCGACCTTCACCCTGCGCGACTTCCCCGCCACGGCCTCGGCCGAGGTCCTGGGCGAAACCCGCAGCGTCAGCGTCACCGGCGGCGTGTTCTCCGATAGCTTCGCCTCCTACGGCATCCACCTGTACCGGATCACGTACTGAAGAGAGGAACAGCCCCGGTAGGTGCCGTACGCGCCTGGCGTCTCGGCCAGGCCCCCAAAAACTGGCGCGACCCCTCGACCTTCTGGTCGGAGACGGGTAACCTATGCGTTTTCCACGGTTCGCGAGCATAATCCCCGATCTCTGGAAATAGGGTAGAAGAGGGAGTTCGGGGAAGTAGCAGGCTTGTGCGGTCAGACATGGAACATTCGCAACACACTGGAACACAAAGCTCTGGCTCGCACCCAGGGCCGCCTCCCGCGTATTCGGGTGTGCCGGAGGAGTCGAAGAACCTCGACCCGACTGCCGATTTCTTCCACGTCGAGATCGAAGAGCAGGTTTCCAGCGACGATTCCCGCCATCGCGAAAGCATCTACGTTCAAGAAGAACGTTGGGAGGACTTGGCCGCGCTCCTGCTCGAGCGTTCGGCGGAGGTTGTGGATGCGGCTGAGCGCAGTCGCTGCCTCATGAGAGCGGCCCAGGTCTACGAGACCAACTTGGGGGATACCGACAGTGCGTTCGTGGTCATGCTGGCCGCTTTCCAGGAGAGTCCCGCGACGCTGGACTTGGCCACTGACCTGGCGCGCATGGCCACGGTTCACAATCGCTGGCCGGACCTGCTGACGGAATGCGAGAAGGTACTGCCTGAGATCACGCCCGCCGCCAAGCGCGCTGACATGCTGGTGGCCATGGCGGGCTGGTACCAGAGAGATCTGGGGGATGCGGCAGCGGCGGAGAAGGCCCTGGAGAGTGCCATGGCGGCCAGTCCCGCCAACCCGCAGGCCTTCCGCGCCTTGGTCGAGCTACATGGACAGCGGGGCAATTGGCTGCGCGCCGCCGCCTATCTGACCTGTGCGTCGGGCTACGCCACCGACCCGGCCGAGGCGATCGAGTTGGCCCTGGAGGCTGCCGAGGTTTTCCGGGAACGTCTGCACGACGTAGACGGAGCCATCGAGCAATACACGCGGATTCTGGAACGATCGCCCGGTCATGCTCGCGCGACGGCCGCCTTGGCGGAACTGGCCTGGGTTCGCAAAGACTGGACCGTCGCCCTGCCCATGTTCGAAAACATGGCCGGCTCGGCCAAGTACGCTTTGAACGAATCCGCCCAGCTTTGGCAGAAGGTGGCTTGGGCGGCGCAGATGTTGGGCGACATGGAGCGAGCACGAGCCGGCTATCGCCGTTCCTATGCAGCGCTGCCCACCTATTTGCCGACCTTGCAAGCGTGGTCGCAACTCGCCCGCGCCCAGGGTTGGTGGCAGGACGTTTGCCTGACCGTGCCGCGACTGCTGTCGCAGATGGGGGATCGCCTGACCGCTGCCGATCATGCCGATCATCTCGTGAGTCTCGGCAAGGCCCATCTTGCACTTCGCGACTCGGAGGCCGCCGCCGAGGCCCTGATGAAGGCGCTGGAATTGGCGCCCGATCGGGCCGATGCCCGGCAGGCCCTGGCCGAAGCCAACGCCCGCATCGAAGGTCGCGGACCGGAGAATGCGAAGGCGCTCATCGAGCANNTATCTGCGCTTGCTCGACGGAAACCTCTCACCTGACGAGCGTTTCGCGTATCTCTGCCGCATGGGTCGTCTGCAGCGCGAGGAATTGCACGACCACCGCGCCGCTCTGGAAACCTTCCTGCGGGCCTCCACTCTGCGGCCCGATGACGCGGATGTGCTGCACGAGCTGGTGGAAATCCACACCCACGATGGCCACTGGTCACGCGTGGTCGGGGCGCTGGAGCGCCTGGCGCGTCTCTCCTCGGGACGGGACAAGGCCCGCACCCTGGTGGCGACGGCCAACATTCTCAACTACGAGCTGGAGGCGCCGCTCGAAGCCGTCGATCTGTACAACCAGGCTCTCGACGAGGATCCCGACGATCGGCGGAGCTTCGAGCGCATCCAGCGCATCCTGGCCGCACGGCGGGATTGGCGCAGTCTGGCTCGCGCCTATCGCCGCATGATCAGGCGACTGGGGGCCAATCCTTCGCCCGACAAGCGGCCCTGGCTGCTTGGCTTGTGGCAAGGGCTGGCCGACCTTTGCTGGCGCAACCTGCGCGACATGCCTGCCGCGACAGCCGCCTACGAGGTGTGCGTATCGTTGGCTCCCGAAGATGCGCAACACCACGAGGCTCTGGCCAAGATCTACGAGGCCCAGGGCCCGGCCCTGTTCAGACAGGCGGTGAAGACGCGCGAACATCTGCTGCGCATCTCGAGCAATGCCGACCAGGCGGCCAAGCACGTCCGAGCCTTGGCCAACCTGTACCGTGGGCAAAGAAGGCACGACCGCGTTTTTTGCGCATGCGGTGGCCTGAGCGTCCTGATGAAGGCCGACGTGCGCGAGCGCGGCTACTATGAGAAGAACGCATTGCCGAGCGTGCCCGTGGCGACCAGCATGTTGACGGAAGCGCAGTGGCAAGGCTGCATTTCCTCGGAGCGCGAGGATCGTCGCATCTCCCAGTTGCTGGCTGCGGTCAGCGCGGGCGTGCTCACGACACGGGTTCAGGATGCGGCCTCCTACGGCCTCGATGCCAAACATCGCCGCGATCCGACCGACCAGAGATCTTTGCTCGGGCGCATTTTGGTCTACACCAGTCGCTTTGTCGGCGTGCCCTTGCCTGCGATCTACGCGCCTCCCGACGCCCCAGGCGAGATTGATCTCATCGTGCTGCAGGCGGGAAACCAGCCCGTGTTTTCGCTGGTGCTGGGGCGTGACCTGACCGCCGGCCGGACCGACCGCGAGGTGGCCTTCTTCCTCACCAAGCGGCTGGTGGGACTGCGCGCCGATCGCTGTCTGCTCTGGCCGCGTTTGGTGTCCACCAAGAGCGAACTGCGGGCCATCTTGGGCGCAGCCATTCGCTTGGTGAGACCGCGCTACGAATTGCCCGACGCCGATCCCAAGGCAGTCCGTCAATATCTCGGCTATTTGCAACGTGTGTTGCCGTCCACGCAGATAGCCCCCATTGCTTCCGCGGTTGAATCGTTGCTGGCCGGCCCTGGGCGCATCGATCTGGATGGTTGGGTTGCGGCCACCGAGGAGACCGCCAATCGCGCGGGGCTACTTGCCTGCGGTGACGTGATGGCGGCGGCCCGGGAAATCGTCAAGGAAGCGCGCGTGCGCCGGTCTCGTCCCGAAGACGCCATCCTGGCCATGGTCCGCTGGGGCGTCTCTTCGGAATATTTCGACCTGCGCAACGAGCTGGGTTTGGCTTTGGTCTCGGAAGATGACAAGACGCCCGTGGTCAGTCGCACCCACCCGTCGTTCTGATGGGAACCCTGAAAGGGTTCCCATGCCCTCCCACGATGGTGCGCCGCCGGCGAAGCCGGCGGGCTCCCCACGCGACTAGAAATCGTCTTTGGACAGACGACCGGCGCGTGGCTCCGCGGACTTCGCCAAGGCGCGATTTCTCCGCGCCGACAACGACCCTGGGACTGGTGCACCCACCGCCGCAGGTGAACGACTGGGAGTCACCGAGCTCGGCTGGGCGCGATCTTGGCGCGCGGATTGGCCATGCTCGCGCGTGGCAAGCTCACTTGGCGCAGGTGGGGTCTGTGAAGTGGTCGAAGGGACCACGGCTGTCACGGGGTCAGCGGTAGCGGTCAGCTCCACGGCAGGAGCAGCCGGCTGCACGACGGGTGTTGCCGGCACGGCGTGCGCGATCGGGGCGCGCACGCCAGGGTGCGCGTGGTGGGTGCCTCGCATGACCATCCAAACCGCAAAGAACCCGAGCACCACGGCTAGCCCAGCACCCGCCAGCCCGCGACCACCCCACAGAGCAGACCGCACCCCAAGGCCAAGAGATCGCGTCTTGCCCCACAAAGCCCGAAAATAGACCCGCGCTGTTGGGCCAGCCGTGGGCGGCGGCGGCGCCAACTCCTGCGAACCATCCTTCCGCCCTTGGTCGGGTCCGGCTTGGGCGGCGCTCGCCTGGTTCTCGGGCTCCCGGGGAAACTCATAGAGAAACCGCGTCGCTTGGTGCTGCCCGGAGAGCTCCTTGTTGAGAGCGTTTTCCACTACCGCCGCGTGAGGCCCGGACAGCGGAGCGTTCCCGGCGGGCAACGGCACCCCAGCGCGCGGCGTGAGCAAGCGCGGTGCAGGGGTGGGCGGCATCAGTTCGTCTTCGAGAGCCAGGACCATCAGATTCACGTCCGAAAAGCGCTGCTCGCGATCCTTGGCCAGCGCCTTTTCGATGATGCGTACCAGACCAGCCGGCAAGTCGGGACGCAGCTCCGTCAAGGACACAGCGGGTTTGTGAAGAACGCGGTCGAACAGCGCTGGGCTTGGCTCTCCTGGAAACGGCGCCTGTCCAGTCAGGGCTTCGTACAGCAACACACCGAAGCCATACACGTCGGCACGTGCGTCGATGGGAACCACACCCAAGATATGCTCAGGAGACATATACGCGGGTGTGCCCATGGCCGCTGTCGTCCCTGTCGATGGGTCCATGCCTCGTTCCACCATGACCGAGATGCCGAAATCCAATACCTTGGTCGTAACGATCCTGCCGTCAGGCTCCATGCAAATGAAGATGTTTTGCGGTTTGAGATCTCGGTGGATCACGCCCTGGGCGTTGGCTGCCGCCACCCCTCGCATGGCAGGCAGGAGCAGCATCGTGGCTTCGTTCACGCCCAGGAATCCCTTGCGCGCGATGTAGTTGCCCAAGGGTTCACCCTCGAGCAATTCCATCACGATGCACGCCATTCCCTCATGTTCGATGACGTCGAAGACCGTCACCACATTGGGGTGGTTCACCAGGCTCGCGGCCAAGACCTCGCTGTGAAAAAGGCCCTGCGCCAGGCTCGTCTTGGCCAACGACCGCAGAATGACCTTCAGGGCGACGTGCTTGCCGGTTCGTTCGTTGGTCCCGGCCCACACCGCGGCCATCCCGCCCTGCCCCAGCAGGTGCTCGACTCGGTATCGTCCGTCCACCAGCTGGCCAGCCTGCAGGATGCTGTCAGCGGCGGGTTCGCGCTGGGCTTCTGCGCTCGTCACTCCATCTCCCTCCGAACGTGTGTGTATGTGTGCGTGTGTGTTCTAATCTGATACCCAGCCGTTGACAAAGGATATCTGTGGCCGGGCGCAACCACGTGAGCCGCACGCGCCCTGCCGACGAACATCAAGCGCGCACAAGTCGCGCGGGTTTGTTCGATTTGCTCGTCGCTGCCGGCGCACCGTCAGCCATGTCCTTTATGCCTGCAGAACCCGATCCAAGCGCAGCAGTTTGAAGATCGCGGCCGGTTGATCGCGCAAGCCGTGCACAGTCACCACACCGCCATACTCCTTCGCCTTCTTGTACAGGCACAGCAACCTGCCGACGCCCGTGCTGTCGATGAGCCTCAAGCCCGACAGATCGACGACGATGTGAGCCTGCCGTTCAGCGACCAAGGCGTCTACCGACGGGCGAATATCCGGAACTGTCACCGCGTCCAGCTCGCCCACTATGCGAAGAGTAGTCACGCCATCCGCTCTGCTGGTTGAGAAGTCCATCGTTCTCTCTCCTCTATCTTCAGGTCCAGATACAGCTCTCAGCCGCCTGCAATTGTGCCGGATCGTGCGCCCATTGCAAAGCAATGAATGTGCCGGTCGGAAAACTGCGCTGTTTGGCGGCGCGTTGTCGACCAGCCTGCATGTTTTCGTTCGGTATCGGTGGCCACGCGCAATGGAAGCAGAGTAACGCTGTCCCGATTCGGTGCCGTCCGAAAGACGGGAGATTACCACCTTGTAACGCCAATGCGGAACAGCACCAGGTTCCCGGATTCAGCTCTTCGATTCTCGGGCTGCAGCGATTTCTCCAAAAATCTCTCGTAGCCGTGCGATGTGCCGGTCCATCCGGTACTTCGCCGCCACGCGTTCTGTGACGTCGCGGAGCAAAACGTGGCCAGGGAAGGCCGCGCCTCGCGCAACCGTCCGCATCCGCTCGAGGAGTGCGTCCTGGTCGCCATTGGGAAAGAGCAGTCCGCTGATTCCCGGTTCCACGATCTCCCCGGAACCTCCACAGGAACTGGCGATGACAGGCACCCCGCTCACGATGGCTTGAACGCAGATCAATCCGAACGGCTCGGCCCAGAGTGAGGGGATGACCAGCGCCCACGCGTCACACAGGTGCCGCTGTAGCTGCTCGCTGGCGAGCCAGCCGGTGAATGACACCGAATCCCCGAGCCCGAAATCCAGGATGAGGCGCCGCAGGAGCGCTTGCTGCGGACCCACGCCGATGATGCGCAACCGAGAACGGGGAGACTCGTTTCGCAGACGCGCGAAAGCCCGGAGAAGAAGTGGCGCCCCTTTCTCGGGTGACAGGCGACCGCAGAAGACGAAGAGCGGGTCCGGGGCCGCCAACCGGGGAAGTCGAGTCTCGGAAAACGGCGTCGGCATGGGCACATGCTCCGAAGCGATGCCGTTGTCCGCAAGTTGCTTCGCCACCCAAGCGCTGCAGGCCAAGACACGGGTTGCCCGTCGCACAGCAGGGCGTATGAGGGCGTAGCGGAGCTTGTCCCGCAGCTGATGAGGGCGGCTGAGGCAGCGGGCGCGTCCGCACACGGAACCCATTCGGGCGGCGCACATGGTTCCGTCCGGCTGCAACTTCGAACCGAGCGGACAGATGCACTTGTAATCCGTGACTCCGAGAATCGTGGGCACGCTGCCGCAAGCCCAGAAGACAGCCGGCGACAGGTGGTAAGCGAAGTTGTTCAGGTAGATGGCATCGGGGCGGAAGGCGCGCACGGCCTGCCGCACGCGACGTACGGCCCACGGATTGACGATCTGTAGCAAAACCTGTGCGGCGGCCCGGTTGCTCCCGTACGCCACGTAGTCGGCGCTTCCGTCGGCGGCGCTGCCGGCGCTGCTGGTCAGCACGCGGACCTCGTCGCCCGCCTTGCGCAAGCCGTCCCGCAGCCCGAGGAGATAGTCTTCGGAACCGCCCCGGTCGCGATTCCAGTCAGTGACCAGGAGTATGCGCACCGCGGTTCTCCTGCAGGCAAGGTTCCAAGCCTGGAACCTTGCCTTCCCGGGTGAAGGCGACCTTGTGCAGCTCGTAGTCATCCATGCGCGGTCCCGCGATGCTTCCCCTGCCGCCGACGTATCCCAGGCACTCCCCAAAGGCTTTGGTGCAAGTCCCCAGGATCGTCACCGGTATCGTCCCCGCGGGCATTGGGCTGTGTCGAGCGGCCAGGCGAAACCCTCTTGCCGTGCGCCACAAAAGCACCAGCGGAATCAGGGGAGAGCCGCAGGCGTATGCCAGCCGGCGGGTCCACGACCAGCGAGCCCCGCGGCTAGCCCCGATCAAGCGCCCGCCGTGAAAGCGTTCCCCCAGGTAGCCCGTCATGGTGGAGACGTTTAGGTGATCGCTCCGGGCCGCGGGTTCGAAGTGGATTCGGTGCCCGAGCCGTCGCAGGGACACGGCGATCTCATCGCTGTGCGACAGCGCAGTTTCCAGCCGATCGCCGAACCCGAGCAGGAACGACCGTTGGTAGACAACGTTGAACGTGGGGGCGGCGCCGATTTCCCCGGCGGTCTGTCCCTCGAACCAGGCGCCGTAGTCCGAGAGGAAGGCGGCCCAACTCGCGGCCGTGTCAGGATTGGCGTTGCCGATGGCGGGGACGATGACAGTCCGGGACCGGTCGCTGGCCTGGATCAACGCCTCGGCCCAGCCTGGGTGTGGAAAGCTGTGGGTTTCCCCGAGGCAGACCAGATCCGCCTGCGCCTGGCTCACGCCGGCGGCGCGACGAGCCCCCATGGCACTTGAAGATCCCACTGTTGCGATCCGGACCGAGGCAAACATCGCAAGGTCTGCCTGCTCTATGCAGCCGGTTTCCTCCGACGGCATCACCAGCACGATCTCGATCTTGTCCCGAGCGGTCTGTTGCTGCAGGCGATCGATCACCGGCCGGATAGTCGCGTAGCGATCCGCGGGCAGAACCACGGACAACAAGGCCTCACTCATGGCTTTTCGTCTCCTGCTCAGAAGCGTAGCGGCCCGTGAGCCAGCGATGCAACTTCATGTGCCACTGTTCCAGCGGGTAGAGGAAACGCCGCACCGGTGAAGACTCGTACCACGCCAAGACCGCGCCTCGCCAGTCCTGCCTCGGCCTCCAGCCCTTCCAGGCGGTCAGATCCAGGTAGCGGTAGTAAAGCGCGTGACAGTGATTGCGAGCGACATAGGTCCAGGGTTTCAGGTTGCCGCAGAAGTGCAAAATCTGAGAAGCCTGCACCGAGGGATTGCCGATCGGCACGTCGCGGGAGAAAGAAGGCCTCTCCACCGAGAGATTCCGGTTCCAGCCAGAGTCGATTTCCCTCCAACGTCCGGCCAGCACCGCGTTGAGCCCCTCCTGTTCCCAGAAGAAAACACGGCGCCCAAAGCGCTTCAGATAGTCCAGGGCCTGTCCGGCGACGTCATCCAGGCGCCAGCGCGCCAGGTCGATGACCATGACGCCCGCGTTGAAGTAGCGAGCGTCCCGGTCCAGTCCAAGTTCACGAAAGCCAGCGACGCCGAAGCGCGAGCCGAAACTTCGCACGAACGAGTCTCGGACGGCCAGGGCGTGAAAACCACCGAGGTCTTCGTCCCAAAGCCGCGCAATATCCCCCACCACCAACACATCGCAGTCGAGCCAAATTACTTTCTCGACGGTGGCGGGCAGGAGGTGTGCCAGGGCTAGCTTGTCGTAGGTGGTGATCGGCATCCGGCCCCAGAGGGGCAAGGAAGCGAAGCCGGAGCGTCGCGGCCGCAGCCACTGGACCGTGGCACCGGAAGCCAACGAGTCCAGCACCTTCTTCTTGTCATCCGCAGTGAGGCCGTCGTCCACCACGAAGATGGAGAGTGAGCGTGATGGATCCAGATTGGCCTCGACCGATCGGAGCATGACCGCCAAGGGAAGGGCATAGCGACTGTTGGCGGCGCAGACCACGACCACCGGGCGGGTGCGCGCTGTTGTTTCACCGCTGCTGGGGGTCGTCTGTGTCATCTGACTAGACGTATTTAGCAAGAGTCGGCAGCGTCGACCAATTCCTCGCCCCGCCTTCTCCTGTCGATGCGCTTGATCTCTCGCGCGCGGCAGCTTCTAATGCGGCCCAGTGCTGCGCGTGTCGGCACCCGGAAGGAGATCGCATGCAGTACCAGCCACCCAGCGGAAATCTGCCCCCGCCGAGCCTGCCCCAGCCGAGTGTGCCTCCGCCGCTTCCTCTGGTGAATTTCCGTCCGCCCTCGCGCATGCCCTGGGTGTTGACGGTGGCGGTGGCAGCCGTCGCCGGATACGGCGCCTACTGGGGCTTGGGTGAGCGCACCCGGCTGACCGCCAAGGCCCAGGAGGCCAAGAGCGCGGTTCGCGCGGCCGTGGCCGCAGGTCAATCCCTGCAGAAACAGCTTTCCGAACTGCAATCCGAAAAGGAGTCCCTGGAGGCCGACAAAGCGGCCTTGATTGCGACGCGGGACAATCTCGCCAAGAGCGTCGAGGAAAAGTCGGGCGAGCTGGCTGCCCTCAAGGACACGACCGCCAAGCTGAAAGACAAGATGAAGGACGAGATCGCCAAGGGCGACATCCAGCTCACCGAGAGCGGGGGCAAGCTGCGGGTCGGGTTGGTGGACAAGATCCTGTTCGACTCGGGGGAGGCCTCGATCTCGAAACGCGGGGAAGGCGTGCTGGCGCGCGTGGGCGCCGTGCTGGCCAGCATCGAGGACCGGCACATCCAGGTTTCCGGGCACACCGACAACGCCCCCATCTCCGACAAGCTGAAGCACCAGTACCCCACCAACTGGGAGCTGTCAGTGGCGCGCGCAACCAACGTCGTGCGCTTCCTGCAAGAGAAGGCCTCGGTGCCAGCCGACCGCCTAGTCGCCAGCGGCTACGGCGAGCACCAGCCCATCGCCAGCAACCACACCACCGCCGGGCGCGCCAAGAACCGTCGCATCGAGCTGCTGCTGACGCCCTCGCTGGCGCCCAAGCGGATCTCCAAAACTGCGCTCAAAGATCGGCACGAGGCGAAGAAGAAGGACGCCAGCGCNNGCGCCGGCCTCTGTGTTCTCACTGAACCCAGTCGGAACTTGCCTTGGCTGCCAGCCAGTTCTTCGTCACCGTGCCAAAGTCGGAGAGCGCAGTGAAGCTGCTGTTCGAGAACAGATTGGGTGTCCACGAGTTGTCGGTGACCCACGCTGTCCAGCTGGCACCGTAGCCGTCAACCTTCGCCTCGAAATCCGTTCCCCAGGTCGTGCTGGCGGTGCCGAGATTCTTGTCGCTGCCGTTGAGCACGTACCCCCACTCTGTGATGAACACCGGCGCCTTTGCCACCGCTGTCGCGACCTGTTGCTGGAAGGACGTGCTCCAATTGCCAGGATAGACATGCGCGGTGTACACCAAGTTGGTTCCCGTCGGTGGACTGCTGGCGGCGTCACCTGGGTGTTGGTCGTAGCTCATGGATGGAACGATGATGAGGTTGTTGGGGGCGCCCGCGCGGATGGTCGTGATCCAGCCCTGCACCACGGGCTTGAAAGTGGCCCATGATGCGGAGCCGTCGATGGGTTCGTTGAAGGGTTCGTAGATGACGTTATTGTAGCCCGCGAATTTCGGGGCGACGTCGGTCCAGAAGGTCGTGGCATCGGCGGCGGAATTGCCCGTGGTGGCATTGTCGATCTGATGGTGATCGATGATGGCGTACAGGTTCTTGCTGGCGGCGTAGTCGACCGCTGGCTTGAGAACCTTGCTGACATAGTCGGCGGCGGTCATCGGCGCAGTGGGGGTGCAATTTGCGCTCCCGCTGCCGCCAACCGGGTAGGGCAGGGGCGAGCAATACGAACCGCCGCCGTTGTAGTCGATCTTCGGGTAGACCGGCATGCGCACCACATGGCCCTGTATGCCGGCGGCAGCGATCTTGTCCATTCGGGCCGAGATTCCCGCAACGCTATTGCCACCGTAGGCATAGAGCGCGCCGATGTCGATCAGCGAGGATCCGCGCAGGACGATGGTCTTGCCGTTGGGATCCTTGATGAACGCGCCCTCCACGTGTAGAGCGGGTAGGCCACCCGTTCCGGTCGCGCCACCGCTGTTTCCGGCGGCGCCACCCGTCACCCCGCCAGTGCCGGTCACGCCGCCCGTGGCCGTCGTGCCGCCTTTGCCACCAGTCCCGCCGCCCGTCGTGCCGCCAGCACTTGTCGTGCCGCCCTTGCCCCCACTTCCGCCGCTTGTCGCTCCGCCCGGACCCGTCGTGCCACCAGTCGCTCCGCCCGTGCCAGTCGTGCCACCAGTCGCTCCGCCCGTCGCTCCGCCCTTGCCACCGGTCCCGCCGCCCGGGCCGCCCGTCGTGCCGCCCGTGACCCCAGTCGCGCCGCCGCTGGCAGGGCTACCACCGGAACCGATCGAGCCGCCGCTGGCAGTTCCGCCTACACCGGTTGCACCACCCGTGTCTGGCGCACCACCGCTGCTTGTGCTGCCACCGCTGGTCACAGTGCCGCCGCTGGCCGAAGAGCTGCCCGTCGCTCCACCCGAGTTGGAGTTACCGCCCGCGCCCTGGTTGCCTCCCGCGCCTGACGTGCCAGCGCTGCCGCCTGCGGATCCCCCGCTCCCTTGCTTTGTGCCGCCATTGTCCGCGCAGGCGCCAGTCAAGGCGGTGCCCAGGATCATGATGCCCAGAAGAACCTTGTTGCTTCTCATGGTGTGGCCTTTCTGAATCTCGGTTGGGGTTCAGTGTACTCGTTCGCAGGGCCTGTTGCCGCTATCCATGTCCGGCGCGACGACGGAGCATCCACTCGGTGGCCAGCAGGGCGACCGCCAGAAACAGGAGCAACGGGTGCGACCAGAACGCGACTGTGCGCAGGCTGCCCACGCGCACTTGGCGCGCGGGCCGTATTGTCGGCGTGCCCAGCGTGCCGGCGCGAAATTCGCCACCGGTGACTGCGGCGATCTGGCGCAGCACCTCGTCGCGGCTCACCACATCGTCCAACTCGCGGCCCTCGGGCCGCAACACAAAGGTCGCCTGCTCCTCCACTGCGCGGCCGTCGAGTGTCGCGCGCCCGAGCAAGCGATAGGCGCCGGCGGCTAGGCCAGTCAACTCCGCCTGGGCTTCGCCATCGTCCCCTGTGGTCACAGTCAAGGTACGCAACGGCTTGGCGTCAGCGCCGGCGCTGTCCTCTGCCGGGTGCAGGTCCAACGTGACGGCTGTGCGGCCCGCGGGACTGTAGTCGGCGTGCAAGGTGCGCACCCGTGCTGCCACGGTCTGGCCGCGCCGGTACTCAGTGCGATCGAGATCGATGTGCAGCAAGGTCAGCGCCGGATCGCGCACCAGCCAACGAATCGCGCCCTCCCAGAAGCGTTGCAACTCGCGCCCATCGTCCCCAGCCGGCCTCGCGCCGGCCCCGTCTTCACTGCGCGTACCTCGCCCGCGGCCGTCGTCAGCCGCAGCAAAGCCCCAGTTCCAAGCGCTGTCAGTCAGCAAAGCCAGGGTGCGGCCCTTGCCCACGTTGTTCACGGCCAGCACCGGCGCCGGCCTACCATCACCCGCGCTCTGGTTGGGATGCACCAACAGCGCCGTGGCACCGGGCTGCAGCCGCGCCACACGATTGATCCCTTGCAGCGGGGGCAGCGCGGCCCAGCGCGCCTCATTGGCCTTCGGGTCCAGGCTCAGCGAAGTCACTGGGTGGTTGCGTCCCGCAGCAGTCAGCCGCGGCTTGAAACTGTCCAGGGAAAACCCCCGCGGCCCGTCGGCGGGAATGCCGGCGAGATCCACCGGCAATACGTCGCGCAGGGCACTCTCGCCATACTGGCC
>PMBY01000302.1 GCA_003153875.1 Myxococcales bacterium
GCCTTCAAGGTGGCCATGGACGAGGGCCGCAAGACGGTGTTCCTGCGCATCTATTCGGGCGTGCTGAAAGCGGGCGACGAAGTGCAAAACCCGCGCACCCGGCGCAACGAAAAGATTACCCGGCTCTTTTCGGTCCACGCCAACCGGCGCGAGCGCATCGAGCGCGCAGGCGCGGGCACCATCGTGGTGGCCATGGGCCTCAAGGACGCCGGCACCGGCGACACCATCTGCTCGCCCAAAGCGCCCATCCTGCTTGAGCGCATCGCCGCGCACGAGCCGGTCATCGCCCGCGCCATCGAGCCCAAGACCCAGGCGGAAAAGGAGAAGCTCGATTTCGGCCTGGCCAAGCTGGCCGACGAAGATCCCACCTTCCGCACGGGCGAAGATCCGGAGACGGGCCAGACCATCATTCGGGGCATGGGCGAGCTCCACCTCGACATCGTGGTGGACCGTCTGCGCCGCGAGTACGGCGTGGACGCGCATGTGGGTCGGCCCCAGGTGGTGTACCGCGAGACTTTGGCCAAGGCGGCCGAGGCCGAGTCGCGTTTCGAGCGCGAGATCGAGGACGAAAAGCTGTTCGGGCAGGCGCGGGTGCGGGTGGCGCCGCGTGCGCGCGGCAGTGGCAACCATGTCAGTTTGGCCCTGGCCAAGGTCGAGTCGCCGCCGGGCGCGCCCCGCATCCCGGACACACCGCGCGCCATCCTCGATGCGGCGCTGGAAGGCGCCACCGAGGCCATGCGCTCGGGACCGGAGGGCTATCCCTTCGAAGACATCGAGGTGTCTGTCATCGGCATCGAGTACCGACCCGACGCCTCGACCCCCGCTGGCCAGCGAGCCGCGGTGGGCGAGGCCCTGCGCCTGGCCTCGCGCGAGGCGGGTACGCGCCTGCTTGAGCCCATCATGAAGGTCGAGGTCACCGCGCCCGAGGCCAACGTGGGCGGCGTAGTCGGCGATCTCAATGCGCGCCACGCCCGCATCGAGGACGTGGGCGTGCGCGGCACCCAGCGGCTCATCATCGCCAAGGTGCCGCTGCGTCGCATGTTCGGGTACTCGACTGACCTGCGCTCGGCCACGCAAGGCCGCGCCAACTACACCATGCAGTTCGAAACCTACGACGTCTGCGAGTGAGTCTTGGGCAAGGTTCGGTGCTAGGCTTGCCGTCAGTGAGGGAACGCTTGAGCACGAACACGCGACTTGTGCTGGCTCTGATCATTGGCGCGGGCCTGGCCGGCTGCGGGTCGGGCAGCCACGCTGGCGCCGATGGCCTACCTGCGCTTCCCGATGGCGCGACTCCACTTCCTGACGGCGCGACAGCCGGCGCCGAAGCAGCCGTGCCCGCTGATGCCAGCTACGCCACCGAAACTGCTGTTTCGCCCGACCTGCCGGCCGCTGCTGCAGAGGTGGCCGCTTCGCCGGCCGACGCGAGCGTAGACTCGTCGACCGCGCTGCCCGATGTGGCGATGTCCAGCGACGGCTTGCTGGTCACGCCAGATGCAGGGACGGCCGAGGCGGCTGCTCGAATGGATGCCGAGTTGCCAGTCGCTCCGGATGCACTTGGCATCGAGGCTGCTGTCCGCATCGACGCCGCCGATGCGCCGGGCAGCCCTGACGCGGTGGAGACCGCTGCGCGTGCCGACGCCATGGCGTTCGACACGGCCAAGCCGGCGACCGACCTCCCGCCGGCTGCGCTGGGTGAGCTGTCGCCCAAGCAACTCCACGACGCCCTGGCCAGCAAGGATTTCTTGCTCATCGACGTGCACTACCCCAACGCCGGAAGCATCCCGGGCACCGATGCGCGTATCGCATTCGACGACATACCTGCTTTGGTTGCTTTCATCGGCCCCAATCTCGACACCAAGGTCGTGCTGACTTGTCTTTCGGGCGGCATGAGCAAGTCGGCGGGCAATGCCCTGGTTGCCCGTGGCTATCGCAACATCAGTGAACTCACTGGCGGCATGAGCGCGTGGACCGCGGCTGGCTATTCGCTGGTCCGCCTCGACGGCGGGCTCTAGGAGGAGCAACGTGGCCTCAGATGCGAAAGCCTTGCGTGCGGCGGTGGAGGCCCTGCTGCGGGCGGCGGGCCGCGACGTGGACAAGGATCCCGATCTGGTGCGCACGCCTGAGCGTGTGGCCGAGACGTGGCAGCGCGAGTTTCTCGCTGGCTACGACATGGATCCGGCGCGGATTCTCGGCGAGCCGGTGCTGGGCGAGGCCGACCCTGACGTTGTGGTGGTGGGCGGCCTGCGCTTTCATGCCATGTGCCCCCACCACCTTCTGCCCTACCGAGGGGTCGCGCATGTGGCCTATTTGCCGGCGGGAAAGCTGGTGGGCTTCGGCCGCCTGGCTGATCTGGTCGAGTGTTTCACCAAGCGGCTCACCCTGCAGGAAAGGGCCACACACCAGATCGCCGAGGCTCTGTGGCACGGCCTGGGCGCGCGCGGCGCGGGCTGCGTGATCGAGGCCGAGCAGCTTTGCTTGGCTCTGCCCGGCGAGCGCCACGATCAGTCCGGCGTGGTGACCAGTGCTTTCGTGGGCGAGATGCGCGAGCGGCCCGACCTCAAGGCGCGGCTGCTGGCAGCGGCGAACTTGGGCGGACGCGTGCGATGAGCGCAGGCAAGCTGGCCGGCCAAGTGGCGGTGGTCACCGGTACCTCGCGGGGCATCGGCCGAGCCGTCGCAACGTTGCTGGCGAGCGAGGGCGCAGCGGTAGCGGGATGCGCCCGCCAGGTGAGCAACGGTCACTTTGTCGACGATCTCGATCCCGCGCAACGCGCGCGCCATCTGGTCGCCGCCTGTGACGTGCGACTCCGCGAAGACGTCACGTTCTTTCGCGACTTGGTGCTGGCCCGCCTGGGCGCTCCCGACATCCTGGTGAACAACGCTGGCATCGTGGCGCGGGCAAGTATCGAGACCCTGCCCGAGGAAACCTGGGACGACGTGCTGGCCACGAACTTGAAGAGCATGTTCCTGGTCGTTCAGGCGTTCCTGCCCGCCCTGCGCGGCCGAGGTCGCGGTCGCATCATCAACATGGCGTCCATCGCCGGCCGTCGGGGCACGCCTCTCTTGGCGGCCTACTGCGCGGCCAAGCACGGCGTGGTCGGCCTGACGCGGGCGTTGGCCGAGGAGCTGCGGCCGGACGGCATCGCCGTGAACGCCATTTGTCCGGGATCGGTTGACACCGCGATGCTGACCCTTGGACTGCCGGGTGCCAAGCCCGAGATGACGCCGACCGAGGTCGCCCGGGTGGCGTTGTTCCTGGCCGCGGATGCACCGGTGGCCATGACTGGGCAGTGTCTCGACGTCTTCGGGTGATCAGTCTCGGGCAGAGTCCGCGGCCGCGTCCGCGCGCGCGGATGTGATGGTCGCCGTCGCCTCTGGAGAATAGGGCGAATTGCAGTTTCCCGTGTTGGCCCGTGCCACGTAGTAGAAGGTCGCGCTTCCGTTGGTGGGAAGAGGCGGACTGTCCTTGTAGCTTGTGGCCGAGGCCGAAAGTCCACTGGCCACGACCGAGTATCCGCTGCCCTTGGTCGTGCTTCGCGAGACGTTGTAGGAAGCCGCGCCACTGACTGCAGTCCAGGTCAGGGTCACGTTGCCTGCGCTGTCCACCGCGGCGGTCAGGGTCGTGGGAGCAACGGCCGAGCACGATTGGGCACTGACGGACGAGGAATTGGCGGATTCGCACGTGGGCAAGCCGGCGTAGGCCGACACGACGAAGTAGAAGGGCTGGCCGGCGGTAATGGAGGTCGTGAAAGGCGACGTGGTGGGCGACCCACGAATGGTGAAACCACCGGTCGAAATGCTGCTGCTCTTGACGTTGTAGCCTGTGACCCCGGTGCCTGCGTCCCCGGTGATGGGGGTCCAGGACACGTCGGCTTGCAGGGTCCCCGGGACAACGGCCACACCCGCGGGTGGCGCCGCCGGTCGGGTGTACTTCGCATCGGCCGGGCACGCGTTGCTGGTGCCGGTACAGTACTCGGGCGAGTCGCAGACGGCGCCATCGGCGGAGGCGCGACACTGGGTGGTGGCTGGGGCGAAAGTATCAGCCGGGCAGACGGCGTGCGAGCCATCACAGTATTCGGCCACGTCGCAGCCGCCTGTCACCGCTGGCCGACACACGGCGCTCTTGGCGAGGAACTTGTCGGCCGGGCAGGCTGCGGAGGATCCGGTGCACTTCTCTTCCACGTCGCAGGCGCCGGCCGTGGGACGACAGACTGCGGTGGCAGCCACGAACTTGTCGAGGGGACAAGCCGTGCTGATGCCGTCGCAGGTCTCGGAGACGTCGCACACCTCAGTAGCCAACCGGCACACCGTTCCCGCGCGTGCCGGCTTGCCGTTGTAGGAGCAGGTTCCGTTGAGGACGCTGGGAACATCGCCTTCGTCCGCGTCCGGCTGCACGTCTACTGCAACCTCGGCAGGAGCGTCGAGAACCGGCGGCGCAGTATCGGGGACAGTTGCGATGAACGTGTCCGTGTTGGGGATTGTGTCTGGGCCGGTGACGGCATCCGGGCCAGGCTGCGGCCCATCGGACACGCCGGTTTCGACCCTGTCAAGCGCGCTGTCCAGGCGCGCGCTGGTTTCGGTCTCTTCCGCTGATTGATCCGAAGACTCATCTTGCCCGATCTCAAGATCGGCCAGCGGGGCGTCCAGACCACCATCAACGTTCGGGCATCCCCCAGGCTGTTCGCACGCGGCGACCAGTGCCGGCTTGTCCAGGTTCACACAGGAGGCGAGGAGACCCAGAGAACATAGCGACGTGATGGCAACCAGTGTGCGCACAGAAGACGTCCATCTCTCCTGGAGCGTCGGCTCCACCTCAGCGCAGAGCACGCCCCCGTCTGGTAGCGAAGGCACGATGTTTCTTTGACAAAACAGGGGTTTATTGTGCCACGCGAAGCAGATCTTGTGCCACTGATTTCACGGCGGCGCAGCGGGACCGTCCGGTCGCGCCAGCCTTGCCTCGGTGTCCTGCACGCGAGGATTCCACGCGAAATCGTGAACCAGGCAGGATAGTGCCGCGGCCAGGCCAAACGGCTATACTGAACTTCAACTCATGCGAATTGGGTGGAAGGTAGCTACAGTGATAGCGGGCCTGGTGCTTGCCTCTGCGTCTGGCGCAGCCGCAAAGGGCGCGGCAGCCGTCTGCCAAGTTGACTCGGATTGCGTTCTGGTGCCGGACGACTGTTGCGGCTGCACCGGCGGCGGAAAGCAGAAGGCGGTTTCCAAGAAAGACAGGGCCGGCTCCGAGAAGGCCCGGCGGGCTCGCTGTGCGGGCACCCTGTGCGCAGAGGTGATGTCGCAGGATCCTTCCTGTGCCGCCACGTTCGCGATCTGCAAGGAGGGCAAGTGCACCCTAGGTTCATGAAACGCATGGCCGTCGTGTTTGCAGGGGCCGCCTTGTGCTCAGCTCTGCTTGCGTGCGTCGAGCACGACAACACGAACTTCCCAACCCCGCCGCCGCCAGACGATGCGACCTCTCCCGCGCGCATCGTGGTCGACTCAGGCTTGGTGATCTTTTCTGAGGACGACGGCGGAGCCAATCCGGACATCGGGAGCGTTGGGGAAATCACGCACGACGCTCGGGCTCTGCCCGATTCGTCGCCAGATCTGGCGACGCCAGATCTGGGGGGCGTTGGATCGACATGTCGTCCATTGGTTCAAACGGACTGCACGAACAGGAACCCAGCGTTGGCCTGCTACCCGGGAGTTGACGGAACCGGCTTCTGCACGTTTCCGAATGGAAGCGCGATCAGCCCGGCAGGGTGTACGGATTCATCGGACTGCGCGAGCGGCTACTATTGCGGGAACGGAAGGACGTCAAGAATGTGTCTGCTTCTGTGTGACGTGGACAATCCTGCCTGCGTGAAGGGCAGCCCCTGCGTCGAGGTGCTCGGCTTCAAAGACAACACCGGCTACTGCCTGGAGTAGCGGCCTACCGCGCGCTCGCATCCAGCGCGCGCACCAGGCTGACCGCATCGACCACGGCCAGGCCGAGCGACAGTCCATGCTCGAGCAACGGCTCGGACACGATTGACTTGCGTGGCACGTAGCCGGCTTTCTCCAAGCGCGGGTAGAGAGAGAGCACAGCCGCTGTGCCGACGCCGGAGGGAAGCAGATCCAGGCCCATCGCTGCCCCCTGGCACGCACCCGCCACGGAAACGGCACGCCAGGGTTGCACCCCGATCTTCCATGTCGCATCGAGATCGAGAAACGGGAAGCTGGAATCGACTTTCCAGCAAATGGCGCTGCCGCAGTCTCCAGCGGCTTTGGCCGGGCTGATCTGGCGCCAGCCCGGCAGGGCTTGCCAGGTCTGGGGTTGGGCGACCAGGCTCGAAGCGGCGCCAGCGGCAAGTCGTGACAGAACCAGGACCTGGACCAGCGCCAGATGGCCGTTGCCGCGGCTGCGAACTGCGACCAGCAGCACAGGCGCTTGCAGTCCTGCGCCCGCCAGGCGGGCGAGGCGGCCACCATCAAGCTCGGACGGGTCTGGCGGCGAGGGCGACGGAACCGGCTGCCGTCGTACGTCCTGTGCGTCGCCCACGCGTTCCGCCTGCAGGCGCAGCGCGCGCAACATCACGTAAAAGGCCGCTGCCGCCAGGCCCGGCTCGGCCAAGGCGTTGCGTTTGACCATGCGCCGGGTAATCCAGTTCACGTCCCGCAGGTTTGCAGAAGCGTCCATTGACAGCAAAGTCGTGCCCGCGGGCTCTGGGGTGGCGGAGAGCCGGACCAGACCAGGCGAGAAATCGCCCTCCATGACGATGAGGTCCGCGCCCGTGGGCGTGGGCTGCAGCCACAGCTTGCCGTCGAGATTCCACAGCGGAACCTCCAGCTCCCAGGCCACCATGCCTTCGGGCGGCCGACCGGACCCCGCGCGGCGCTTGTCCGCCTCTTCGAATTCGAGCCGGCGCAGGGAAGGCAGGGCGGACCGGTAGGCTGCCAGGTCCACCAGCACGGCGCGCACGTGGCTGACCGGAGCGGCCACCCGCGTGGCCAAGAGCAGGCGCGTCGGCCGGCGGTTGGGATCGGCCAGCACCACCAGGTCAGCGTCGCCAAGAACGTCGAGCGCGGCCGTGAGTTCGTTGGGCGAAGCCGCGCGCAACTCGCCGGCCACGCCGCTGCCCGGCGCCAGAACACAAGCCAGCGTCGCCAGCAGAGAAGCTTTCCTTGTGGCCACCGAGCCCAAGCACCTGCGACTGTCGACCCACAAACGTCGACTGTCAACCTGCGGAGTTAGTCCTTCTCGACCATCTGATCGTAGAAAGCCAAGTACGCGTCCTTTTGCTCGCCTTCCCGCACCCGAATGGCCGCGCGCGGGTGTTCATTGAGCATGCCGGTGATGAGGTACGGGATGCTGTAGCCCCAGTCCAGCTCCTTGGCCAGGGGTACGAAGTGTTGCTCGATGCACTGGATGACCGGGCGCAGGTGGAACTTGGGGTTCTTGAGGAATGCCAGCAGCAGTTCGAGCGCGCAGTTGCCCGCGCCGCGCCCCAGACCGGCGATGGTAGCGTCCAAGCGGTCGGCGCCCACGATGAGCGCCTCGACGGTGTTGGCGTAGGCAAGCTGCATGTTGTTGTGGGCGTGGATGCCGACGTGCTTGCCGGTTCCGTCCAGCGCCGCCAAGAAACCCAGCACCAGGTCGTGAATCTGTTCGGAGTAGAGGGCGCCGTTGCTGTCCACCACGTAGACGGTATCGACCGGGCTCTTGGCCAGCGCCGCCAGCGCTTCCTCCAGCTCGCGGTCCTGGACCTTGGAAATGGCCATCAGGTTGAGCGTGGTTTCGTAGCCCTTGTCGTGGGCATCCTTGATCATNNTCGAGCGCGCCCGGGACCTGGCTGATGTAGCAGGCCACCCGCACGCAATCGATCACGCTCTTGTCCTTGGGCAGGATGTCGGTGTGGTAGTCGGTGCGATCCACGTCAGCCATCACCGAGAGGCGAATCGGACGCGGCCCCTCGCCCACGATGCGGCGGAGCGTGTCCTCGTCGCAGAACTTCCAGGCCCCGTGTTCGCCCGGCGCGAAGATGCGCTTGGATCCCTTGTACCCCAGCTCGCAGTAGTCCACGCCCGCGGCCACACAGGTCTCATAGACGGCCTTCACGAAGGTTTCGTCGAACCGGTGGCTGTTCATCAGACCGCCGTCGCGGATGGTGCAATCCATGATCTTGATGTCGGGGCGAAAGGTCACCCAGTTTCCCTTCGCGTCCACATGTTTTCGGTGCAGCATCGTGTAGGCCTTTGCTAGAGGCTATTTCATAGCACGCCCGGCCGACCTGCGCCGGTGCGACGGGCGGCGACGAGGCCAGAACCCGCAGCCGCACGGTGCAGCTGGAATCGCAAGCCTATGCTCGGTGAGCAGGCACCACTCTCGCCGTGGCGGTGCGAGTGGTGCCTGGCAGCGCTTCCAAGTTGCTAAGCGCTACTGGGAGATGCACCAGCTAACCGCGGCTTGGGCTGCGGCGTCGCAACTGGTCCCTGCGCATTGGAAGCGATAACGGACAGAAAAGCGCGGCGCCGACCCAGTTCAGGGAGTCGAAACGGGAACCCAGCCGGGCCCGCCGAGCACATTGGCGAGATACACAATCACGCAGGTGATGTTGTCGTCGCCGCCGCGCTCGTTGGCGAGGGTGACCAGGGCCGAGCCGGCTTCGCCGTAGAAATGTCCGCTGAGCACGACACCCAGTTCCTCAGCGGAAAAGTAGTTACACAGGCCGTCCGAGCACAGAAGGAAGCAGTCGCCAGTTTCCACCAGCATGGTCAGGATGTCGGGCGAAGCGCCGGCCTCAAAGCCCACTGAGCGCGTGATGATGTTGCGAAAGCGGGAAACCATGACGTCGTCAGCGGATACCAGGCCCGCGCGCACCTGTTCCTGAACCCACGAGTGATCCTCGGTGAGCTGGCGCGCACGCCCGTCGCGGAAGAGGTACGCGCGCGAGTCCCCCACATGGCACACGGTTACGCTGCCACCGTGGAAGCACAGGCCTGTCAGCGTGGTTCCCATACCCGCGTAGTTCGGCTCGGCCTGGGCGCTCTCGAAGATCGCCCTCGACGCAGCGGCGGTCGACTCCCTCAGCGCCTGCGCCATGGTGTCGGACGTCATCTCCGCGCGCGGGCGACTCGCCAAACGCACGGTCATCTCGCGTTCCAGGATCTCGGCCGCCATGTGACTGGCGCGCTCTCCTCCGAGATGGCCGCCCATACCGTCGGCCACGGCGTAGAGCTGCAAATCATCGCTGCACAGAAAACTGTCCTCGTTGTGCTCGCGCTTGCGGCCTACGTCGGTGACGGCCCAGCCTCGGGGTTTCATGTCGTTTTCGCCAGTATAGACCGTTAGGGAATTTACGGCGTCTGAGATGGTGGTGCCTCGGACGGTGGCGGCGCTTCAGGGGGCGGTGCCTGGGGCGTCGCCGGGAAAGGCATCTTGATGCTCTTGGGCGCCACGCGGCTCTCGATGATGAACTGCACCCGACTGGAGCCGGCGCTGACGTTGCCCACCTTGAGCCTCCTTGCGTCAACGCCATGGGCCGCCAGAGTCTTGGCAACCTCCTGGGCGCGCCCCCGCATGGTGGCCTCTGTCACGCCGTCGGCGCGCACGTCGATGCGGACGCGCGCCAGTTCAGTGTGCCCGCGCATGACCATGCCCACCAGCTTGACGATGCTGAGGCCCGCGGGACTGAGCCCGGTCTGGCCCGGCAGGAAGGTGATGCGCTCGATGATGTCGATCTTGTCCTCACGAAGCACGACGATGGGCGCGCCTGGGTCAGGGCAGCCGTCGTCGTCCTTGTAGCCATTGAGGGTCTCCGGCTCGTTGGGACACTTGTCCTGCTTGTCCGGAATCCCGTCCTTGTCATTGTCCAGGTCGGGGCAACCATCGTTGTCTTCGAAACCGTCCATGTCTTCGGGGTCGTTGGGGCAAGCATCGTAGATATCGGGGACGCCGTCGTTGTCGTTGTCGGGGTCAGGGCAGCCGTCATCGTCCTGGAAGCCGTCCTTGTCCTCGGGCTCGTCGGGGCACTGGTCCTTCACGTCAGGGATGCCATCGCCGTCAGAGTCCTCCATCGTGCTGGGACAGCCATCGAACGGGCGCTTGCCCTTGCCGTCCTCGGGTTCGTTGGGGCAGGCATCGTCGACGTCGGGGATGCCGTCGTGGTCATTGTCCAGGTCGGGGCAGCCGTCTTCATCCTGGAAACCGTCGAAATCTTCTGGTTCGTTGGGGCACTTGTCCACGGCGTCGGGGATGCCGTCGTTGTCGTTGTCTTCGTCGGGGCAGCCGTCGTCGTCTTGGAAGCCGTCCTTATCCTCAGGTTCGTCGGGGCAGCGATCGACACTGTCAAGAATGCCGTCATGGTCCCGGTCGCGGAAGTCCGGAGCCCAGCCCACGCCCACGAACCCGCGGAACATGGGGCTGCCGATGCCATGGTCAAGGCCCACGCCGACGCCCAGCAAGAGGCTGAACATAGCTGGCAGGTAGGCGCGCATGGCCACGTCGAGTTCGGTCGGATTCGCGTCGACGTAGCGCCACGAGCCGACCCGGCCGTTGAATTCAGCCAGCACGGACATGTCGGGCAGCACGCGGTAGTCGACCGCTGCGCCGTACAACATCTGATCGCCCACCACCGCGCCAAAGATGTTTGATTTCTCTCGCAGCAAGCCTCCCAGCATGACCAGGGCGCGGAAGCGATCCGATCTTTGGTATTCGAGCAAGGCGCGGCCCCGGCCGGTGATGGTCTTGTCGCCCAGGAAGGTCGCGGCACGGCCCGCGTGGCCTGTGGGCAGGGTAGCGCCCGCGGAAAGGCCGAAAACGAAGGCCTGATCAGGGCCGAAGGCCCACAGCGCAGCCTTGCCCTCCACGCGGACATCGCCAATCCCAGAGGCGACGATNNACGGCAACGCCCACTTCGAACAGATTGAAAAGGCCCACCGCCCCGAAAAGTTCGGCCATGGCCTGGTGGCGCACGACATCCAGCTGCTGTGTGGTGCCGCCATTCACCGTGGAGTCGAGCGCGAAAGCACCGTATTGATAGTTGGCCAGAAGTCCTGCGTTGTAGAGAAGGTGACCAGGAACGTCGGCGCTATCCAGGGTGATGTAGCCCTTGGGGCCGACCGCCGGGTGGAAGAGCTGGACATCGAACGACCGGTCCGCAGACACGATGTTCGATGCGCTCTGCGCCCAGGCCGCCGCGCCCGGGCTCAGGGCGCTGAGAAAGACGGCTAGGATGAAGGAGAATCCGCGCATGGCGCCCAGGACAACCCTTGCCGAGGATAACTGGCACCCAGCAGCCTTGTCCACCTTTCAGTCTTGCAGTCGAAACGTGTAGGTGTAGGTGATGATCTGATCGACCACGCGGCCGTCGCAGGCACGGGCGGGCTTGAACTTGCACCGGACCAGGCCCAGTTTCGCGGCCTCGTCCATGCCGTAGCCGGGAGACTTGATGACTCGGGCCCAGCGCATGTTGCCCTGGCGATCGATGGCCACGCGGATTTTCACCTGGCCCTCGATCTGCAAACGCCGCGCCTCGGGTGGGTAGTCGGGCTTGACCTCAACGACCCTGGCCGCATCCTCGCAGATCAAGTTGTCGGCCACGGGCGCGAAGGCGTTGGGGTCGACCGCCGGCGGAAGTGGCGCAGGCGGCGCCTGGGCCGGTGTCCGGTCTTTGGTCATGAGAGTGTTCCCCACCGGCACCGCCACCCCACTTTCACCCTCGACGACCGACTCAGGTGTCACGCCGAATACCGGCGGCGGGGGCTCGGCGCTGGGCGGTGCCGGAGGCAGCTCTCGATTCGGGGGTGGCGGCGGCGCAGGCGGCTTGGCCAAGGGCCGTCGGCTCGCCAGACGGGGGGCGGGCGTCGCGGGCTCGAGTTTCTGTTCGGGTGGCGGCGGCTCAAGCGGGATGGGATACCTCTCCACTGTGCTGATCTCGACGGTGACGGGTGACCGTCCTGTCCTGGGCCGGCGCAGGATCGAGGACACGGTCAGCGCCAGCGTGGCGTGCACGACGAACGCCGCCATCGCACCCCAGAGGGTCGCATGAGCACGCCACCCGCGGAGCGCCACGCCGTTTGCCACGTTTGCTCTCCCCTAGGGCGTAGGAACTGCGGCCGGCACGGTGGTGCCAACGGGCAGCGCGGGCATGGGCGTAGCCGATTGGTAGGCAGCATCGACGTTGATGGCAAACTTGCGCACGCCCGCGCGCTTGACCAGATCGATCAGGTGGACGACCTGGCCATGGGGCACCACCTTGTCGGCGGCGATGATGGCCTGCAGGTCGGGGTTCTTGGGCAGATCGGTCGCGATGCTGCGGACCACCCCGACGTCGTCGGATGGCTCGCCATTGAGGTAGAGAACACCTTCCTTGGTCAAAGTCAGCGCCAGGGTGGTGCGCGTCTGCTCGGTGCCGCTGGCGGCCTTGGGCAGCTCGACCTTGATCGACGGGTTCACGATGTACGTGGTCGTGACCATGAAGATGATGAGCAGGACGAGCGTGATATCCACCAGCGGCGTGACGTTGATGTCAGTGATCATCCGGCCCGAATCATCGTCCTCGAAGCGACTGGCCGCGCTCACCATGCTCTAGGCTCCCTTGCTCGACGATCCAACGGCTTCCGCTTGGTTCTCTTCATGCGACCGGGCCAGGATCAGGTGCGCCATGGCGTCCACTCGACCCAGGGTGCGGCGCACGCGACCCTGAAAAATGTTGTAGGCCACCACCGCCGGGATGGCGACCATGAGCCCGACCGCGGTGGCCACCAGCGCCTCAGCGATCCCAGCCATCACCACGGCGGCCCCGCCGGCCTGATTGTGGGAAAGATCGGCGAAGGCCTTGATGATGCCCAGCACGGTCCCGAACAGACCGATGAAGGGGCAATTGTTGCCCAGGGTGCCAAGGATACCTAGGTGCTTCTCCATAGCCAGGCGCTCGTGCGATCGGGCGCCGGCCATGGCCTCGGCCGCAGCGATACGCCCGTGCGGCAACTCGCCGAGACCGACCAGAGCCACGCGCACCTCGGGCGAGCGCGGCGGACCCAAGAGTTCACGCGCGCCGGGCAAGTCGTCGGCAGCCAGCAGCTTGAGCAGGCGTTCACTGAGATCGCCCAGTCGCGGCGCGCGGCCCCACATGAGGATCGCCCGCTCGACCATGATGGTAACCGACAGGATGGAAAGAAAAACCAGCAGCCACAGAACCCAATCAGAACCGGCGAGGGTGGCAGCGAGAATACGTTCGGTGATGCGCATGGGGCACGTTGAAAGAAGGACCGGCCAGAAGGGCGGTTCCGTCGCGAAAGCTAGCACAGGTTGGCGGTCGAGGCGCGGACGGCGGTGGATTCCCCTCTGTGATCGGCGTCACGCCGCGAACGGTACTAAGTCGCCGGCTTGAGGAGATGGTCGTAAGAGCCGAGGTTGAAACGCCAGATGGTCTTCAGCCTTTGCCAGCTGAACAGCGGGCCGCGGGTGATGACCGAGAGATGGTCGTAGAACTCTCCCAGGCGCTTGTCCTGGAATTGGCTCTTTCCCGTCTCCAGCGTTTCCAGATACCCCTTGGGCACCACGCGCGCCACATGGCCGATGCGCCAATCGTTGGGATTTTCGGCGGGCAGGCGCGCCAGCAATGGATCGGTCAAGCCCCACAGATCCACGATGATGGCGTCGGTTGGCGCGGCGAAGCCAAAGAATCCGAGCGTCATGTGCACCGATGCCTTGCCAGGCGGCAGGGCCCTCCCCTGGTCGGTGAACCAGCCGCCCATCACCGAGTCGCGGTCGCGCCAGAAGAGCGAGCTCTCCTTCAGATACCAGAGACGCTCATCGACGATGCCGTGAGCATAGAAGTTCCTTTCTGCCTTGCCATCGGAGATGAGCTCCATGGTCAACACCGGTCTCGGCGTGATCAAGACGCCCAGGCCGACAACCGCCACGGCAGTCAGCGCACAAAGCCATTCCCTTCGCCGGAGCAGAGCGGGCGCGCAGCGGAGGAGCACGAAAACGCCCCCCACCACTAGCAGCGAGAAGAAGCGCCCCGCCATGAAATCGCCGCCAATGCGAACCACGTAGAGCGCATAGAGCAGGAAACCTACGCTCACCGGTTGCAGACGGCGTTCCCGCACCACGAAGGGCGCCACCGTGGCTAGGGTCAGGATGACCAACGCCAGGGGATCGAAGACCAGCTCGTTGGCGAAGTAGGCCAGTCCCTGTCGCATCATCGACAGCGCGGGAATTCCCATTCCCAGCTTGGCGTAGGCCGTGTTGGGAAAGGGAAAGCCGAAGTAAGCCAGCGCAACCAACTCCCACAACATCAAGGGCGCGAAGGCCTTGGCCAGCCACCACCAGGTTCGCCGGGATCTCCAACCGGGACGCAGCACCATCGCAAGAGCGGGCAAGGTGAGCAGCAGAGTGTCAGGGCGGTTCAGCGTCATCAGGCCCGCCAAGAAAGCCAGGCGAAAAGCATTGGGCGAGGTGGTGTCGGGCCGAGTCCAGCGTTGCAAGGGCCAGCGGCCAACCAGCTCCAGCAGGAAGAGCACGAAGAGGAAATGCGACAACGCGTTCTCCAGTCCGCCGGTGCTGAAATCCACGAAGGACTTGCTGGAAACCAGAAGCGCCAGGCCCAGCAGGCCAAGAGTCTTGGGTTCGCTCGCACGCAACACCAAGAAAGTCACGGTGGCCATCGACAAGAGCACCGATGCGAGCAACGCCGACGCATAGAAATCTCGCACCACCAGGGTCAGCGCGCTCATCAGCAGAAACCACAAGGGATGGGTGAAGCTCTGCACGCGTTCGAAGTGATTCCAGCGCATGCCGTTGCCGGCGATGAAGTTCCGTGCGGTTCGAAAGGTGATGTAGGCGTCGTCGCAAACCCAGGCGGTGCGCAAGACGACCACCAAAAAGAACAGCAACGCCACCATGAGCAGCACCGATGGCACGGACCAGAAGCCCCCGCGCGCCGTTTGACCAGCAGGCTCTCTTTCCAGAATTCTCATCGCCAGCCCTATTCAGTCACGAGCCCATGGCCACGCCCAGTGCCTCCAGCAGGACCGTGGCGTAGCTGCCCGCGGGCAGGGAAAAGAACAGGCGCGCCGTGCCCGGGCCATTGCTGTCTTCTTGCAGTGGTGGATCCCCCAGAGTGACCGGCGTGACCACCGGTCGACGGGCGCCGGGCAAATCGCGGCCGGCTTGGGCAAGCTCGGTGGGCGCAAGCCCGACGTCGGCCAGCGCTTGCTCCTCTAGGGCGCGCGCGGGCGTGCCCGCGGGCGGCTCCATGATGCGGCTGCCAGGCAAGGGCGCGGTGGGGACGATGTCGCCGGCGTCCACGCGCGCTTGCTCGCGCTCGGGCTCTTCGCACACGAACGAGCCCCCGCTGTCGGTCTTCTGCAGGACATCCCCCAGCCGCACCAGCGTGAGTCCGCCGCTGGCTGCGCGCAGGTCGAGCACCCGGTTGAACACGGCCGACTGCACCGCCGAGAGCAACAGCTTGCGCCGACGGGCATCCCGCTCGCGTCGGCTCCCGCGCAGGATCTCGAGGCCGACTTGCACGTTGTCCCCCGCGCTGCCAAAGCGCTGTCGGCCATAGCGGTTGGGCAAACCGTGGCCCGCGATGTGCAAGAGCTGCGCGCGCAGACTTTCGCTTTCGCCTGCGACCATGTCACTCAACACCAGCTCAAAGCGGTTGCCGCGCAGGTGTCCCACGCGCAACTTGTTGCGGTGCCGACGCGCTTCCAGCACGCGCAGGCCGTCCAGCTCGACGGCAGCGGCCAGCGGCGGATCCACCGCGGGCAGGCTCAGCCACTGGCAGGTCGTCGCATTGCGGTCCTTCATGCCCGCGTAGCCCACATCCCGGGCTTGTACGCCCAACGCGCGAGCCAGTCGCGCAACCGCTTCCAGAGTCGTCAGGCCCCGCTTTTCGATCCACACAAAGGTGTGGGGCCCTTCGCCCGCGGGAAGATAGGCGGGCAACTCCTCGACGAAAAAAGTCTCGGGGGTAGAGATGAAGCGGGCCACTAGCGAAGGGCCATCTTGAATGGCGTTTCCAGCAGACGATCAGCCTTGGGGCGGTTCATCCTTGGGCTCGTCGCCGTCATGGCGCTTGATGAAGTCGAGGAACAACTCGGCGCGCTTGACCTCGACGGTCGAGGCATTGTCCGGCGTGATGCGCAGGAAGGTCTGCTTGGCACTGGCCGGCTGGCCCATTTCGAGCTGCGTCTCGCCCAGGGTGAGCAGCAGCTCGGCGTCGCGCCCCGAGTCCGGATAGCGGCGCAGCGCCTCTTTGATGCGCAGGATGGCGCCCTTGGGATGGCCGCGGTCCAGATAGAAGCGCGCCACGAAGACCTCGTGGTCGATGAGGCGGCGCAAGACCACACGTCGGTACTCGCCCGCCGGCTTGAGGTACTTCGAGTTGGGGAAACGGTCGACGAGATTGTTCAGCTCGCGCAGGGCATCCAGCACCACAGACTGGTCCTTCTCATAGGACGGTGGGATGAGAAACCAGTCATCGGGCATTTCCTTGACATGCGCCTCAGCGATCCGGAATGACACGTAACCCTCTTCGACCTTTTCGTGCTTGGGGTGCAAGCGCATGAAGCTCTTGTAGGCGTCGATAGCTTCCTGGTAGCTGCCGCGTTCGAACTCGGTATCTGCTGCTGCCAGCTCGGCCAGGGCCGCGTACTTCGAGAAGGGGAACTTCTGCTTCACGTAGGTGAAGTAGCGCAACGCCTCGGGGTAGTTCTCGTCCTTCAGATCAGCCAAGCCCTTCTCGTAGTTCTGCTTGGCCGTTAGGGAAAAGTTTATGGGCTTGCCGTCGTCGCTCGTGGCACAGGCCGGGAGCAGCAGGCAGGAAAGCAACAAGATCTTGCAGGCAATACCAAGCACGGGCGTAGTATCCTACGTGCGCAATGCGGTTGCGTCCATGGCTACTCACGATGGCTCCCCTGCTCGCGATGGACTGCGCGCACGGGTCTGCGGACAGCGCTGTCGCAACGGCGCAGCATGTTGACAGCGCGGCTTCGTTGCAAGCCGCCGAACTGGCAGGGGCGCGCTGCCAGGGTGGGCAGTGTCGCTGTCGCGGGTCGCGCGACAATGCCGAGACCGCTCCGCCGGCCGCGGATCACAAGCGCTTCGAGATCCGCATGTCTGCGGCGGCAGGGGAGATCGTGCTCACATCCCCGACCCTGGGGCGCCTCCACCACGACGGGAGGGAGGAGGCGTGTTTCTACGTCGATTTGCCCGCGGGCAGCAGCCACGAGTTCGTCATCGAAAGCCGCGAGGCGCACAAGAGCCAGGGCCTGACGCCGTCGGTGCGCTTCGCCGAGTATGGTCCCAAGGGCCCCTGGTGGTACGACGTTCTCACGGTTGGGTGTGGGGCCGGCGAGAAGCGCTGCGATCGCGATGCCGCCAGAGAGTGGGAGGCGTCCTGGCTCACCAAGCGCAAACGCGGTCGCCTCGATGCCTGCGGTTCGACCGTGGTGTCGGCGCTCAGGTGGGACACCTCAGGGGGCCAGCACATGCAGGACGGCGGACTTCTGCGCGATTTTCACGTCCAGTTCGTGCTGCAGGTCAAGGCCTTCGCGACCGAGCTGCCCCCTCGGGATCCCCGGTGCGCGCCCCAGTGAAGTGGGATTCCCCTGGGGTGCATAGGCGAACAAGCTCGCTTTTCTCCACGTGTCACTGCTGAACGGAGCCTGAACGCGAGTCCCCCGTTCGGGGCATGGCAGGCCTCCATACCAGAAGCTCGAACGGCGTTACAATAGGCCGCGGGCCAGCGGCCATGCTGCGATTCTGTCATATGGCGATGCACGTGCGGTACGCCCGCCGGGGCGCCTGCGCGGTCTTTCTGGTCGCCGTGCTCTGGCTGCCTGGCCTCGGTCCGGCGGGCGGACGGCCAGCCCTGGCTCAGCCAGGACAGAAGCAGCTGGAGTCCGAATTCAATCTCTTCGGCCGCTATCTCACTGAGCTGTTTACCCAAATCGGGGGAACCACGCGCGGCGAGGTTTCTTCCTTCATCAACCGATTGCAGCTCTACGACGTGGAGGGAGAAATCGATCGTCTGGTGGGCAACCCCTGGGAGTTGTCGGATTCCACGACCTACAAGTTGTCTTTGGCCCCGCAACATGTGGCCTATCCGGTGTACGATCGCTTGATTGCGCAGATGACCCGTCTCGACGAGATTCGGTCGCGCCGAATCCAGAACCTGACCGTCGATGCGCTGCCGCTTATCGCCGTCGACCTCAATGTCGATGCGCTACCGCTTATCACCGACAACCTGGTTATCCTCAAGAGCGAACGCAGCGGTTCCCAACTCCTGAGCTCGGCCGTGCACACTCTCGACGGGCGCGAACTGGTGGACCTGGCGGTGTTCGGGCTCGCGCAGCAGCCGTTCTTTCCCCAGAACGAGGATCAATGGCAGGCGCGCAAGCATAGTCTGGCCACGCACAGGGCCGAGCTTGCCCTCGCGGTTATGGGCTTGGGTGCGCTCTTCGAGGCCGGTGCATTGAGCAATTCGGGAACCCTCAAGCGTTGGCGCGAGGACAGCTACCGTCTGGGCTGGTACGGCGCCTTTTCCCACCTGGGCTACCACCTGCAGCCCAACCTTCGCGGCGGTCTTACGGTCAACCTGCCCGGGCTGGAGGTCTCCGCAGGTCTGTTGGAGCAAGTCCGTCCATCGATGGGTTCCATCCAGCGCGCGGTGGAGGTGGCCTTGCGTGAGAGCTGGCTCAATCGCCTAACCGCCGCGAGTGGCTGGGACAGTTTCGGCATGCTGGCCGTGCGCCAAGTGCTGGCAAAAACGGGGGGCTATCAGAGCGAAGATTTCACCGGCCGGGCCGGCCTGTTCATCAAGCGGCCGCAACCGTTCCACCTCCGCTTCATCACCTTGCGCGCTTCGTTCGAAACCGAGAGCAACCTCAACGACACTCTCCGCTTCGCCGTGGGCGTGGGCGTGGACTACGCCAAGACCGGCCTTTCCACCGTGCTTCAGTCGAGCCGGATGCTGGCCACGCACGACAGTGGCCAAGTCATGGAAATGCGCACCGGACTTTTCGTCGCGGGCACCATGGAGTCGCCCGCTCAGTACACGCTCGACGTGCTGGTCGCGCGAACATCAGCGTTGCGCGAAGCCTGGGAGAACTGGCAAGCAGCGGAGAGGCAGCGGACGGCCAGCTTGGCTCGTCTGGGGATCTTGGCCTCGGGGGCGGCCGCCCGCGCACCCGTGCTTGAGCGGCTCAGTCGCCAAATCGCGGAGGCCGAGTCGCGACGGGCAACCCTGGCGATAGCGCTGGCGGACTACTTGGAGGCCCGCCGCCGCGCCTACAACCTGGAGCGCTGGCCCACCAGCTCCGGGGATCTGCATGGCCCCATCGACGGCGCGATCTTGCAGTCGGCGGCCAGCGCCGTCTTCGCTCGCTTGGCCGATCTGGGCGAATTCCTCGACCAGTCCACAGCGCCTCTGTCTGCTCTGCGCGAACGGCTGCTGGAAGTGCGCCTGCGCTACGAAAACCTGCAGGGTTTGAATGTGCGGGAGCAAGCCGATGCGGCGCAGGCCGAACTCGCGGATCTTGATGGCCGCTGGCGCCAGGAATCCGAGGCGGTGGCCGATGGCCTGCATCTGTATGCGCACTACCTCGCCTGCGCGCGCCGGATCCTGGGGGCCGGCGGTGCGCTGGTGGCCCACCGCTTCTCCCCTCCCCTGTCGGCTCGCAGCGAACGCAGGCTACTGGCGCTGGTAGCGCAGCCGATGCTGTGACCGCCTCGCCTTCGATGCCGCCCGGCCCCCTGCCCCGGAGGCCAAAAGGCAAAGTCGACAGTTGACAGTTCCGGGCTGGCAGTGGAAATAGAGGCCCGATCTTGTCCTTCCTTCCCCATTGTTCCAGATTCCTCGCGGCTGACGGCTGAAGTGCGATGAAACTGCACCTGATTGGTATCGCCGGAACCGGCATGGGTTCACTGGCCGGGCTTCTGCGCGCCGCGGGCCACGACGTGCGCGGCTCCGACGAGCATGTGTATCCGCCCATGTCGACCCAACTCGCCGAGCAGAACATCTCAGTGATGGAAGGTTTTCGGCCCGCGAATCTCGACTGGGCTCCCGAACGCGTGGTGGTGGGCAACGTGTGCCGACGCGACCATGTGGAGGTGCTGGCCGCCACCGAGCGCCGCATCCCGCTGGTCTCGTTTCCCGCGCTCTTGTCCGATCTGTTCCTCACCTCTCGTCGCTCGGTGGTGGTGGCCGGAACCCACGGCAAGACCACCACGTCCTCGCTCATGTCCTTCGTCCTCGCCCAGGCCNNGGCGTGCCGGTGAACTTCCGCCAGTCCTGGCACCTCGGCTCCGGGCCGGAGTTCGTGGTCGAGGGGGACGAATACGACACCGCATTTTTCGACAAGAAGTCGAAGTTCCTGCACTACCGACCGCAAGTCGTGATTCTCACCTCGGTGGAATTCGACCACGCTGACATTTTTGCCAACGAGGCGGCGGTCAAGGATGCCTTTCGCGAATTCATCGCGCTCATCCCGCCCGAGGGACATCTGGTCGTGTGCGCGGCTTCGCCGGGCGCGATGGAGGTGGCCCGCGCCGCGCGCTGCAGAGTCACCAGCTACGGTCGCCCCGGCTCCGAGGCTGACTGGACCTTTGAAGTCACCGGCAGAAAGCTGGGAGGACGGACCATCTTGCGGCTGGCGTGCGCCGGCAAGGTGATGGGCAATCTCGACGTGGGCATGGCCGGCATCTTCAATCTCGAGAATCTGACCGGTGTCATCGCAGCCGCCCGCGTCCTAGGGGTCGAACAGCCTGCCATCACGCAGGCTATACGGCACTTTCTCGGGGTGAGACGGCGCCAGGAAATCGTGGGCGTGGCTGCCGGGGTCACGGTGGTGGATGACTTCGCCCATCACCCGACGGCCATTCGCGAAACCCTGGGAGCGCTCAAGGGCCGCTACGGCCCGGGCAAGTTGATCGTCGCCTTCGAGCCGCGCTCGGCGACCAGCCGACGCTCCGTCTTCCAACGGGATTTTGTCGACGCCTTGGCGGTGGCCGACGAGGTCGTGCTGGCCCCGGCCTACGCCCCGGAGAAGGTGCCGGCTGGCGAGAGACTGGACGTGGAGCGCCTGGCGGCCGATCTGCGCAGCCACGAGGTACCGGCCCGAGTCGTCTCCGGCGTGCCCGCAACCGTGGAGCACCTGGCCGGTCGCGCAGCGCCCGGGGACACGGTGGTCATCATGAGTTCCGGCGACTACGGGGGACTGCACGACAAGCTCTTGCAACGGCTGGGCGATCCAGTGCGCAGCGCACGGGCCCAGGATCGGGAAGCGATCGGCCACTTGCTCAATCGTGTCGGAATCACGCACGCCGACCTGGACCACACCTGGCCGAGCTTTCTGATCATTCCCGCCCCCGACGAGACCATCGACCGCGTCGCTGCGTGCGTGGCTATCGAGCCTGCTGGCGACGACGCTCTGCTGCGACTTCTCGCTGTCGCGCCAGAACGACGAGGCGAAGGCCTCGGTTATCTCTTGTTGGAAAATGCCATGCGCAAGGCGCGCGCCGAGGGAGCCTTGCACCTGTACCTTGTCACCGACGGGGCGCAAGGCCTGGTTGGCGAGAAGCTCGGGTTCGATGTCATCGATCGCAAGGACGTCACCTCGGCCATCGCCGCCAGCAACGAATACCAGATGGCTCGATCGAAGACCGCGATCTGGATGCGCAAAGAACTTTGACATAGGAACCCTGGGAGGGTTCGCTCTGCCCTTCGGCCCCCCACGCCCGCCCCCACCCCACTCGCTTCCCCCTTCGGGGACTTCGGGACCTGCACCTTCCCCTCCACACCCGCTCGCTGCGCTCGCGCCCTCGCGCTCGGCCTCGCCAAACCCTCCCGCGATGGTCCGCGGCGAGCAAAGCTCGCCGGCTCCCCACGCGACCGGTCGCTACTAGCCGACGACAATCCGGCGCAAGTGCTTCTTGCCTGCATGAAGAAGAGTGCCCTCGGCCGTGATCTCTTCGGGCCGGACCACGTCGTCAACCGACGTGACCTTGCGCTCGCCCAGTCTGACCCCCCCTTGCTCGATCAAGCGACGGGCGATGCTCTTTGAGGCGGCCAGACCCGCAGCGTGCAAGACATCGACAATCTTGGCGCCAGCGGCCAGCACGGAGGGGGCGAGCTGGTGCGTCGGTACGGAGAAAGTTTCGACAGCCGCCGAGCCGCCCATGACTGCGCCGCTGCTGCCGGCGAATGCTGCGCGTGCCCCTCCTTGCGCTGTGTCGGCTGCCTCCTTGCCGTGGACAATCTCGGTCACTGCGTGGGCAAGCGTCTGTTTGGCCGCGCGCAGTTCCGCCCCTTCCAGGGCCGCGAAACGCTGGATCTCGTCGATCGGTATGAACGTCAGCAGCTTGAGGAAGCGAATCACGTCGCGGTCGTCGACATTCACGAAGTATTGGTAGAAATCGAAAGGACTGGTCCTGTCCGCCGCAAGCCACACCGCTCCGGCGGCCGTCTTGCCCATCTTTGCCCCCGATGCCGTGGTGATGAGGGGGAAGGTGAGGGCATAGGTTTCTGCCTGGTGAAGGCGGCGCACGAGATCGGTCCCGGCCAGGATGTTTCCCCACTGATCGTCGCCACCGATCTGCAACATGCATCCGTAGCGGCGGTAGAGCACCAAGTAGTCGTAGGCCTGCAGAAGCTGGTAGTTGAACTCGATGAAGGAGAGCCCCTTCTCCAGGCGCAGGCGATAGGCCTCGGCGGCCAGCATGCGATTGACGCTGAAGTGGCGCCCGATATCGCGCAGGAACTCCAGGTAGTTGAGCCGCGCCAACCACTCGGCGTTGTCCAACACCAGGGCGTGCTCACCGGCCGCGCCCAAGAAACGGCGGACCTGCGGCTCGATCTGGTCGCGATTGTTCTGGATGGTCTCGACGGTGAGCATCTGTCGAAGCTCGGTCTTGCCGCTGGGATCGCCCACCATGGCGGTTCCGCCCCCGAGCACGGCGATGGGGTGGTGGCCGCCGCGCGCCAGGTGCGCGAGCGCCATGAGCGGGATCATGCTGCCCACATGCAAGCTGGAAGCGGTGGGGTCGAATCCGCAGTAGTAGGAGACTGGGCTTTTGCCTAGCAGGGCGGTCAGCCCCGCTTCATCGCTTATCTGTTGTACGAAGCCACGCTCGCGTAGGGTGTGCAGGACGTCAGACATCGCGGCTCAGTATAGTGGCAACTAGGAGGTCTGGCGCTCTTGCCGTTATCCGGTAGTCTGGAATTCATGCCGGTCCCGCGCCAAGCCAAGCCCGATTGTCCCTGCGCAGAACGACCGGACTGGTTTCGCCTTGAAGATGACAGTGTCATGCGCTGGCCCGTGCTTGAAGCGGCCGAGTGGGAGGAGCTGCGCGAGTGCCCCGGGTGCGGAGCGTCGTGGGTTGCTGTCTGGCCCGAAGAGATTGAGGCGCCTCCCATCCTGTGCCGGCCCCATCCTGCTGACGTGCGTAGGCTCAAGGATCTCGACCGCGCGTCCACCATGCGCGCCTACTGCCTGGCTCGGCTGGCCGAGCACCTGGGCGAGCTCAAGGAGCGCAAGCAGCCGTGCCGCAAGGTTCGCTGTGAGCGGCGCCGCTTACACGGGTCGAACTACTGCCTGGAGCACCTCATCGCCCAGCACTTTGGACGCGAACTGGCTCGGCTGGGAAGCGGGGCCAACAAGCAGGACTAGCCCGCACCAAAGAAAAGGCAGGAAGGGGATGCCTTCCTGCCTTGAAAATAATCCCGGCGGCGACCTACTCTCCCACAGAGTTTCCCCTGCAGTACCATCGGCCCTGGAGGACTTAACTTCCGAGTTCGAGATGGGATCGGGTGTGGCCCCTCCGGAATTGCCACCGGAAATCTTTTGGTGTCTTGAGCTACGAGCTCGTTTGTAGAATCCGAGTCGTGCTCGTTCACCGAGCTTCGACCTCGATTCTCGTAAGCGGCTGTCAGCGCCGTCTCTGCCCGTATGGGCCAGAGACACGAAAATAATGGTGATCAAGCCGCACG
>PMBY01000355.1 GCA_003153875.1 Myxococcales bacterium
TACAACGATCCCAAGCGAAACGCGTTCTTCCGCGGGGAAGGCTAGCCGGATCGCGGATCGCGGGTGGCGTGCGCGTGAGCGGTAGCGTGTTCGTGGGCGGGGCGCGGGAGGCGGAGAGCGTGCCGCGGGTCGCTCACCCAACAAGGGGGCTTCGGGACGGACAGCCCACCCTGCCACCCCACGCGCTTCGGGCTCGCCCGTCGCGCTCACGCGAGCCGCCCACGCAGGCCGCGTTCCGCTGGTCGCTCACGCTACCGCTCACGCAGGCCGCCCTGCGCAGCTAACGCCCAACCGGCACTTTGATCACGATCTTGCGGATGGTTCCACTGTACGCGCCGGTGCCGATGTTTGGCTGATGGGCGTCCTCGGGAAAGTAGATGGCAAAGCAGCCGGGGCGCAGGGTTTGAAATTCTGCGGTTCCCTGAAGTTCCTGGAAATCGTTGGCCACATCGTCGGATATCTCCGCGCAGTGGGCGCGCGGCACGTAGCCGATGAGCTCCTCGCCCGCCACCATATACTGGATGTCGATGAAAACGCGGTGGCCTTCCAGGCGAGCGGCCTCCTTGGTCTTGAGAGCGGCCTCGCTGACGATCACGGTACATCCGCTTCCCCCCAGGGGCTGGCGCCCCACCGGCAAGGCCGCCAGATCGGTGTTTTTGAGAAACGCAAAACACTCGGCAAACAGCGGGTGGACTGCGGCGTAGCGATCGGCATTGGCGAGAACATCGAAGATCATGAAGTCTCTCTCTCTACTTCTGCACGGGCCCGTGCGCATAGTCCAGGGCGCAAAAGAGCTTGCCCTGGGTGTCGTCGTCGAGCAGGGCCGGCACAAGCGCACCAGGAAGCACAGAGTCCACCGCGTTGGGCGCCTTGGGCCCACCCAGATCCGTGCGCAGCCAGCCTGGGTCGAGCAGGTTCATCAGCACGCCCGAGCCGCGCAGCGAGGGCGCCGTGTCGCGCACGAACTTGTCCAGGGCCGCCTTGGATGCGGCGTAGGCCATCAATTCCGGCTGGTTCGTGATACCGGAAGTGACCTGGACGATGCGGCCCCAGCCTCGGCTGCGCATGCCCGGCAGCACACGGGCGGTGATGTGGATCGGGGTGATGACATTGACCTCGAAGGAATGCCGATAGTCGTGAGCAGGCGTGGCCAGCCAGTCCTTGCGAAACGGCGTCATGATAGCCGCGTTGTTGTAGAGGATGTCCGGTCCCTCGCAAATCGTCAGGACCTCGTCGACCAGTCGGTCGACCGCGCCTTGATCGGACAGCTCGGCGGCCAGGCTCACCACGCCGCCCGCGCGTCCTGACAGCTCCCTTTCCAGTGTGGCCGTGTGCTGCTTCTCTCGGCTGTGCAGGATCAGACGGCAACCCTGCTCAGCCAAGCCCAGGGCCAATTGCCGGCCGATGCCGCGGCTGGCGCCCGTAATGAATGCCCATTTCTCTCGCAAGTCAGCGCTCATGAATCTTGCTCTCGCGTAGGTACGCCCGAGAACGACTATGTCAGGGTTGCGGGCGATTGGTCCACTCTCACGCGTTTTTCCGCTGGTCACCACCACCGAGAACCCGATTCGCGGTGAATGGTTACAGTGTGACTGAAGGGGTTTCTGCCAGAACCGAATCAGCCCTCCTGTGACGTCGCCGGTCCTCCTATCGCATCGAAAAGACGTGGCGTTCTCCGCCGTCCCCCAGTCGGCACATCGCTTGCAGTCTGATGGTCACGGACAGTCACCACACAACCAAAGGAGCATCGTTCATGAAACTCACCATCTCGATGATCATCGCAGTTGCCGTCGCTGTGTCGGGCGCATCGGCGTTCGCCAAGGGCAAGGAGCAGAAAATGCCTCAGGAACAGGTAGTAACCATGGAGGTTACAGGTGAGGGCTTTGTGCCTGCGCAGGTGAAGGTGAAGGCCAATCAGCCAGTGAAGCTGGTGGTCACGCGCAAGACCGACCGGACCTGCGCCAAGGAAATCGTCATCAAGGACTTCGGCATCAAGAAGGCGCTGCCGCTCAACCAGCCGGTCGACATCACGTTCACGCCGACCAAGGCAGGGAAGTTCCGCTACGCCTGCGGGATGGACATGATCGCCGGCGTCATCATCGTGGAGTGACACCATGATCGCGCGCCTCCCGCTTCTCCTCCTCCTGGCCGCCACACCTGCGCGGGCGCTGGATCCCACCCGGGTGCCGGCCGGGCCGACCTTGCTGCAGGATCCGGTGCTGCGCGGACTGGTCAAGGAGGCCATGGAGAAGCGGCCCGAGCTGGCGCAGGCGCGCGCGCAGATTGTGGCCGAGCGGGAGCGCGTGCCCCAGAGTGTAGTGCTGCCTGATCCGACCCTTTCTCTGGGCATCCAGAACGACGGATTCAGCAGCATCCAGATCGGCAAGATGGAGACGAGTTGGATCTCCATCATAGCGTCGCAGACCTTTCCCTGGGCGGGCAAGCGGGGGCTGCGCGGCGAGCTGGCCGGCCTGGGCACGCGCGAGGCCGAGGCCGATCTACGGCGGGTGCTGCTCTCAGTAGCGGCGGAGATGGAGCGGGCCTACGTCGACTTGCTGCTGGTGCGTGACCAGCTCGGCCTGCTGACGAGACTGGAGTCGCTCTGGACGCAGTCAGAAGGGCTGGCCCGCGTCCGCTACGAATCGGGCGAGGCAGCGCAGTCCGATCTGCTGCGCGCGCAACTGCAAAGGAATCGTTTGCGCCAGCAGCGATGGGCGTTGCAAGGCGAGGAGCACCGACGAATCGCAGTGCTCAA
>PMBY01000409.1 GCA_003153875.1 Myxococcales bacterium
GGGAAGCAGACGGCGACCTTCCAGCCGGTTCCTTCCGCTGGTGCGGCGCATGGGTGTGAGGCCCAGGGAAACGCGGGGACCAGTTCCCCGAAGTGAGCCCGACGCGACCGACCCGCAAGCCGAGGCGCTTTGGGCGGCAGAGATTGAACGACGGGCGCGCGAGGTCGCGGACGGCAAGGTCACCCTAAGCGACGCCGACGAAGTCCACGCCGAGATCGCCTAACGTCTTTCAGGCCGACAGTAGATGCAGCAGGCCCTCGTCAATATTCTGGCCGGCAAGAGGCCGGGATGCGTGCTTTTGTGACCTGCCGAAAAGTCGGCTGTCGTGGCAAACTGGTGGCAAGACTATTTCGCTATGGTCGTGCGACTCAACATCCCGGACGAAACCCTTCTGGCGCTCAAGCTGAGTGGCGATGCCGCTGAGCATGAGGTGCTGCTCGTCTTGGCCGTGAAGCTGTACGAAATGGGCCGATTGTCTGGTGGCGCCGCTGCACAGCTTGCCGGCGTGCCCAAGCCGGTCTTCATGACCAAGCTGGCCGACTACGGCGTGCCCGTGTTCAAGCTGTCCGAAGCCGAGATCGCCCGAGACGCCCAGAATCCCTGACCAGCGCCCGGTTGCGATCGCGAACGTTTCGCCGCTTCAGTACCTGGAGGAGGAACCTAGAATCGTTGTGACCCCATCGGGACTTGAACCCGAGATTACGCCGTGAGAGGGCGCCGTCCTAACCGCTAGACCATGGGGCCAGTCGTAATTTTCAATTCTCTCAAGCTAGATCGTGTTCGGGGACAAGGATTCGAACCTTGATAGCCAGATCCAGAGTCTGGCGTCCTGCCATTAGACGATCCCCGAGTGCTCCACACCGAGGCTGCCCACGGCGGGAAGGAAAGTTGTAGCAGTCGCACTGCGCGTGTCAAGACCGTCAGCCAGCCAGCCGTCTTGGCGCGCCAGTTCTTGCTGGCCCCCGCGATAGGTGCTATTCAGGCACGATCCCGACGAAGCGGTCACCGTGCAGGACACANNATCGACAAGAAGTTGTCGCTGTTCGCAGTCGCTGACGGGATGGGCGGCCATGCCTCGGGCGAGATCGCTTCGCAGATCGCGGTGACCGATTTTCGCAACGCGGTGGAAGCGCGCAAGGATTTGCTGGACGCGTACGTACGCCACGAAGAGGGCGTCGCAACGCAAGACATCCTGGCGGCCCTGGAAAACGCCGCGCAGCAGGCCGGTGTGGCCATCTTCGAACGTGGGCAGAAGGAATCCGAGAAGCGGGGCATGGGCACGACCTTGTCGGCTCTCTTGCTGCTGGGCGAACGCGCCTTCATCGCCCATGTCGGCGACAGCCGGGTCTACATGGTCCGCCAGAACCAGACCGTGCAGTTGACAGAAGACCACTCGCTGGTCAACGAGCTGATCCGCCACGGCAAGGTCACGCGCGAGTCGCTGGCCACTTCGCCCTACGCCTCGTACAAGAACGCCGTCACGCGCGCGCTGGGAGTTTACGAAACCACTCAAATCGACACGATTGACTTGGAGGTCCTCCCCGGGGACCAGTTCCTGATTTGCTCAGACGGGCTGCACGGCTACCTGAAAGAGAATGACGTCACCAGTTTCCTCGGCGCCGACCATGTGACCAGCATTCCGCAGAAGCTGGTTGACCACGCCAACAAGGGCGGCGGCCATGACAACATCACCGCGGTCATTCTGCGCGTGCAAACCGACACGACGGATGCGGGCCAGACGCGTGCGCAGGAGCTCAATCGCAAGGTCGAAGTCTTGCGCCAGATGCCGCTGTTCCACCACCTCACCTACAAGGAAATCCTGCGCGTCCTCTCGGTCACTCAGGTGGTCGATTTCAACGCCGGCGACGAGATCCTGCGCGAGGGCGAGCCAGGCGACGATCTCTTCATCCTGCTCAAGGGCAAGGTTCGCCTGCACAAGGACGGGGCCTTTGTCACCCACCTGGGACCGGGCGCGCATCTCGGCGAGATGGCCCTCATCGACAAGCGACCGCGTTCGGTCAGCGCCTCGGCCGAGGACCGCACCCGCGCACTGGTGTTGCGCCGTCGCGAATTCAACGAAATCATCCGCAACGAACAGCGGCTTTCCGTCAAGTTGCTGTGGAGCTTCGTGCAGGTTCTCGCGCAGCGGCTGCGCAAGACCACCGCCGATCTCACCGGCGTCCGGCAGGACCTTCCTGACGCGTCCGACGAGACCATGTTCGACGAGTAGAGCTGTCCCTTCAGGGGCAGCCGCGCACGCATGTCACCGACAAGTGGCCCTGCTTGTCGACGGCCACCGTGACCGCACCATCCCGATCCGTGCGCCACATGTGCACGCCGCGTGCGGCGTATCGGGACAGCGTCGCAGAGCTGGGCAGATGGAAGGTGTTGTGCTTGCCCACCGAAACCACGGCAATGTTTGGCTGTGCAGCCGCCAAGAACTCGTCTCCCGACGACGTCCGGCTGCCGTGATGGGGAACCTTGACCACGTCGCTGGCCACCACCAGGCCGGTTTCTCCGCGTGCGACCAGCTCAGCCTCGCCGTCGGCTCCGATGTCTCCCGTGAACAGCACCGCATGTCCGGCATAGCTCGCGCGCACCACCAGCGAGGCGTTGTTGGCGTCGAGTCCCGGCGGCGGGCCCACCACGTCACCCACCCATGGCCCGAGCGGCTCGACCCGCATGCCCTTGCTCGCAAACCCGGCCGGCACCGGCGTCGCCACGCCCCTCTGATGCGCCAGAGCCAGCAGTTCGCCGTACTTCGGGTTGTGCCCATCATCGCCGCTGGTCCACAGCGTGCCCACCTCGAAGCGCTCCAACACGCACAGCAGGCCGTTGAGATGGTCGGGATGCGGATGGGACAGCACGACCAGATCGACGCGCGCGATGCCACGCGCGCGCAACACGGGCTCCACCACGCGAGCACCGGTGTCGAAGGAATCATCGTAGCGGCCACCGCCGTCCACCAGCATGACGAACCCGCCTGGCCCTTCCAAGAGCGCTGAATCCCCCTGCCCTACATCTATGAAGGTGACGCTCATCTCATCGGCCGTTCTGCGACGCAGGTCGCGCACCACCAGGCTGCCCGCGGCCAGTGCGCCGGCCAAGAATGCCGAAAGCAACCATCGCCCTCGCCGGCCTGTGCCCCGTGACAGGCCGTAGAAAAGAAAGCTCGCGCCTGCCACCAGGGCTGCACTCTCGAACAGATTGGGATAGCGAACCAGAATGACAGGCGCGAGACGACGAAATCCCTCGGCCCCGTAGAGCGCCGCTCGCGACGCCAGCCCCGCGATCCAAAGCGGCGCAGCCCCAAGCACCGGATGGAGCAAGGCCAGAAGCGCACCCACCAGCCCGCAGGGCAGAACAGCCAGTTCAACCAGTGGCACCAGCACCAGGTTACCCACAGGGGCCGCGGGCGTCACCTGGCCGAAGTGGTGCGCCACCAGTGGCATGGTGCTCAGGCTCGCGACCGTGCTGGCTGCCAGACAGCGGACGAGCCACCCCAGCGCCCGCCGCGATCGCGTCGCACCCTTGGGCGGCGCTGCTGGTGAAAA
>PMBY01000142.1 GCA_003153875.1 Myxococcales bacterium
TACAGCCCGCAGCGCTCGCCCGGCGCGATCGCGTGACGAGCAACTAGTCGCCACGGTTTATCGGAAGATTCCGGGCCAGCGCAGAGCGGCCCGCGTGAGCGGTAGCGTGAGCGACCAGCGTGTAGCGGCTCGCGTGGGCGACTCGCGTGTGCGCGACGGGCGAGCGCGAAGCGCGAGGGGTGGGCAGGGCGGGCTGTCCGTCCCGAAGCCCCCTTGTGGGGCGAGCGGCACGCGGCCCGCGACACGCGGAGCGCTCACGCCCTCGCCCCCCCGCCTTCCGCCTCCCGCGCACCCCACNNCCCACACGAACTCGCTCACGCTCACGCCCTCGCCCACGCGACCCGCGAGCCGGGCGCACCGGGCCGGCCCTGCGGGCGGCCCGCAGTTTCCCGACAGACTCTAACTAGGCTAGATCCGCCGGTAGCCCAGCCGCCAGATATGGATGCCCGTCGCCTCGCACTGTCGTTCGCGGCGCGACCGCGCGGCAAAGGGGCTTTCGCGCAGAAAAGTCCACGGCTCGCGTAGATTGACGAACCGTCGCGAGCAGTCGTATTCCAGCACCGTCATGGCGTCGAGCGCGATGTCGAATACGTCGCTGGCCACGTAGATTTCGCCACCCTCTGCCAGCAAGTCGAAAATCTCGGCCGCCAGCTCGGGCGACATCACGCGCCGCTTTTGCTGACGTGCCTTCCACCATGGGTCGGGAAAATTGAGGAAGAAGCGGCTCACCCGGCCTGCAGAGAAAAGCCGGGGCAGGTCGACCGACATGTTGGCAAACACGCTGCGCACTTGCTTGAGTCCTTGTCGCTCACAGGTGGCGTTGGCAAGCGCAACGTGGTCGCGGCGGATCTCGACGCCGACGTAGAAACGATCCGCATCCTCGGCGGCACGGGTCATTAGAAAATGAGCCTCGGCCGAGCCCAGTTCCACCTCGACCGGAACCGCGGCCGGCAGCTCGGGTGGCTCGACCGCGATCTGAAAGAAGTTCGACTTGAGTGGGTTGACGTGCTGACGAATTCGCATCGCTAGGCTAGGGCTGGCCTCCCCCGTTCCGGCTGGGCGAAGACTACCCCAGATGGGCCGCTCAGGCCGTGGCGGCTGCGCGGCGATCGGCCCAGTTCACGTAGAGCTGTTGCAGGATCCCGAGCAGGTAGCTGGTGAGCGTGTAGGTGGACAGGCCCGCCGGCAAGAAGAGCGAGAACCCGGTGAACATGATCGGCATCATGAACGCCATCATTTTTTGCTGCTGCGGATCGGCGCCGGCTGGTGACATGCGCATTTGCAGGAACATGACCACGCCCATGAGCAAGGGTGTGGCGTAGTAGGGATCCTTGGCCGACAGGTCGGCGATGTAGAGGAACGACGAGCGGTGCAGTTCGACGGCATAGTTGAGCGTGGAGAACAGCGCGATCCAGATGGGCATCTGGATCAAGCTGGGTAGGCAGCCGCCAAACGGCGAGACGCCGTGGGCCTTGTACAGATTCATGGTTTCCACGCCCAGCTTTTGCTTGTCGTTCCCGTACTTCTTGCGCAGGGTCGCAATCTTGGGCGCCAGGCGCTGCATCTTCTTCGCCGAGAGCAGGGTCCGCTGCGTCGGATAGAAAGTGACCAGCTTGACGAAGATGGTGAGCAGGATGATGGCGATGCCCCAGTTGCCAGAGAGCCGATAGAAGAGCTTGAGCATGGCCAGCATGGGACGCGACAGAACGGCGAAGGTGACGTCCACGTCGTCCGCCAGGTGCGCGTCCTCGCCGGCGGGCCGCACTTTGTCTAGATCGCTGTGGTACTTGGGACCGGCGAAGATCTCGAAGGCGTACTCGGTCTTCTCACCAGGCGCCAAGTTTCGGCTGCTCAGAGAGAGAAAGACCTCCCCGGTGAGCGGGTCAAGGGCGCGCGCGCCGCACCGGCGCTCTTTGGGTGGACTTTCGGGGAAGGGCACCGCCGCCACGGTGAAGAACTTTTCGCCTACCGCCGCCCAGCGCACGCCACCCACCAGGTCGATGGGATCTTTGGCCAGCGGCTCCACCGCCGAACGTCGGGCCTTGTCGTTGGCCCAACAAACCGCCTCTGCCAGATTGGCCGAAGCGTAGCTCATGAAGCCGCCGCCCTTCTTCTCGGGATCTTGCTGGGCGTAGAGGTGCAGGATCAGGCCGTGCGACTGCGGCTTGTCGCTCCTATTCTGCACGGTCATGGTGAGGTTCAGCCGGTAGCGATCCGGTTCACTGCGATAGCGCTTCTCAACTGCGACGACGTCGGTCTGCGTGCGAAAAACCACCGTGTCCGGGGCCGGCTGCTCGGCTGCCCAGGCCGCCTCGTCGGGAAGCGAGAAATCCGCCTTGGCGAAGGTCGTGCGCAAGGGTGCCAGCTCGGGCTTTCCCGTATTCACAAGCTCGATGCCGCTCTCCGGATCGCGGCGGTTGAGCAAGAACTGTCGGTGCTTCAGCTTCACTTGGCGGAGCGTGCCGCCCCAGCTCGAAAGCAGGAAGCGCGCGTCGCTTGTGTCCAATGCAAGCTGCTGTTCCGGTGGGCGCGCCGTGGGCTGGGGCGCGGGCATCGCTGCGCTTAGCGCCGCCTTTGCGGGCTCCGCTGGGTTCGGCGGCGCGGTCTCGTGGGTTGCGCTCTGCTGGGGCGGGGTTGCCGGAGCGGCCGGCTGCGGAGGCGGGAAAAGCTTCCACCACGCCCACAA
>PMBY01000254.1 GCA_003153875.1 Myxococcales bacterium
ACAACCTGGCCCGCATCCTTCACGAGCTGGGCGAGGTCGAGCTGGCAGCCTCCGAGCTGCGGCGGGTCGTGCAGACAGCCCCGGATTTCGCCGACGCGCACTACAACCTGGCAACCGCCCTCGAAGACCTGGGTAGTCAGCGTCAGGCAGTGGAGCACCTGCGGCACTACATGGCATTGGCTGCTGACGGCGGCGAAGAACTCGTGCCCTGGGTAGAGGAAGCACTGGCTCGACTGGAACGTCTCCAGCCTTGAGCGCGGCCTGCCGATATACAGAGAGTCACAACTGACCTTAACCCCAGAAAATTGCTCTCCTCTTTGGCAGTCGTCATAGTTGGAAAATCCAATGCCCGCCTGGTTCGTGTACGTGGTCCGATGCCGCGATGGATCCTTGTACACGGGAATTGCCCGTGACGTGAACGCGCGCGTGGACAAGCACAACCAGGGTCGCGGCGCGCGCTACACGCGAGGCCGGCGGCCAGTGGCAATCGTGCATGTGGAGCGCAAGGGATCCCAGAGCTCGGCCTTGCGGCGCGAGGCTGCCATCAAGGCACTGCCCCGTAAGGCGAAGCTGGCGTTGGCAAGGGAGGCGATTCTCGCGTGATGTGCCTCATGCTTTTTTCGGCATTGTTGCTTGCGACTGAAGGCAAACCCGAGCGCGTGCTAATTCCCGCCGGGCCATTTGTGAAAGGATCCAATCGCGGGGCTGACGACGAGCGGCCCCTCACCAAGCGCAACCTGCCTGCCTACAAGATCGACCGCACTGAAGTTACCCGCGCCATGTACGCGCGCTGTGTGGCCAGCCATCGCTGTGCCCAGCCGGCCATCGACCTGGCCCAAGACCCAGAATTGCCGGTCACCAATGTGAACTGGCACGAGGCGCGCGCCTATTGCGCGTTTGCCGGCGGCCGTCTGCCCAATGAAGACGAATGGGAAAAAGCCGCGCGCGGAACTGACGGCCGCGAATATCCCTGGGGCAACGACCTCGACTGTAGCCGCGCCAACTGGGGCAATTTCGAGAACGAGGGACCTTGCGCGGGCAAGAACCCGGGCCGCCCCACCAAAGTGGGCAGCTATCCCCAGGGTGCCAGCCCCTACGGCGTCGACGATATGGCCGGCAACGTGTGGGAGTGGACTGCGGACAAGTACAATCTCGATACCAGCCGGCGCGTGGTGCGGGGTGGCTCGTGTTGCAGCTATTTCGTCGAGCCGCGCGTCGCCAACCGAAATGCCTGGGATCCTCAACATCGCGACGGCGACTTGGGATTTCGATGTGTAGCGAGATGAAGGCATGAAGCACCAACATCGAAAAGCCACCCTGTTTGCGCTTCTTCTTCTCGGTGTGACGGCGTCCGCTCTGCCCGCGAGCCAGGCCGCTGGCGTCCCGCCAAAGTCCGCCGCGCCCTTTGCCAAGCTCGGTCGCCCCACGCCCATCATTTTTCACAGCCCGGCTGCCGCGTCCCTGCCTCCCAGGCTCGGCAACACGATGAAGCCGGCCACCGCCACTGCAAAGCCTCCAGTTTCGCCGACTAGCGCCGCGGTTCGTTCTGCGCAAAGCAGAGTCGGCAACTCAGCAATTCCGGCCAGCAAGCCTGTCGCCGCCCCATGGACTCCGCCCACTGAGATCGAAACGCCGGCACCGACCGCAGACGATCCCAACCGCGCGCGCATCTTGGCCTTGCAAGAGGCGCTCACTCGCATCGTTCACGGCGGCGTGCTGGGCCGGCTGCGCGTGGGCATGCGCGTGCTCGACCTGGCCACCGGCNNACCCGGCGCGGCTCGGTGCTCATGGATCCCGCGTCCAATCAGAAGGTCCTGGCGACTGCCACCGCGCTCTTGCGCCTGGGCAGCACTTGGCGCTTCCGCACCGAACTGTCAGGGCCTCCGCCTGACGGGGACGGAACCATTGCCGGCGACTTGATTCTGCGGGGCAGTGGCGATCCATCGCTGCGAAGCGCGCATATCACGGCCATGGCCGAGGATCTGGCCCGCCGGGGCGTCACCCGTGTGGACGGCCGCGTGCTGGGCGATCCGCGGCGCATCGGTTCTGACGAGGCCTTCGTCGCTGGCCGCTCACCGGTGCGGGTGGGCTGGTCGGCCATTGAAGTGCGCGTGCGGCCGGGCGACAGGATCGGCGCCAACGCCCTCGCCTCCTTGTGGCCTGGCTACGATGCCTTGCGACTGGTGAACCAGGCTGTGACCGTCAAGGGCCGGGGCCGTATCGCCGTGTCCGCGTCTCGCGCGGGCGAGCACATCCAGGTCCTGGTCACCGGCAAGATCGGGCTGGGTGGTCATGGCATCGTCATCCACCGGGCCCCGCCCGGCGACACCCTGTACGCGGCGATCCTGATGCGCGCGGCGCTGGTCCAGGCAGGCATCGAGGTGCGGGGCATGGCTGGCGTGTACACCGGCGAGGGCCGCGACCGCTTGGTCGGCACTCCCGTGGATGCGGATCTGCAGCTTGCGTCGGCGACCCCTCTTGGCGATACACCGGTGGCCTTGCTGCGCAGACGCGCGGCGCCTGGCCCCACCATGCTCGCGGTGCACGAGTCAGCTCCCCTGCCCTTGCTCATTCGTCGGGTCAACAAGAACTCGGACAACGAGTGGGCCGAACGGGTGTTGGAAGCAGCGGGCGCCGAGACCTACGGTGGCAGCGCCAACACCGCCAAGGGCGTGCGCGCCTTGCGTGAGGCGCTCACTGACCTTGGCGTGCCCGCCTCGGGGTACCTGCCGGCCAATGGCTCAGGCTTGGGCCACCAGAATCGCGTCGCCCCGGCCACCATGGCGGACCTGTTGCACAAGCTGTATTTCGACCCCCGCGTGGGGCCAGACCTGCTGCAATCGCTCTCGGTGGGGGGCGTGGACGGCACCACCCGCAATCGCTTCCGCAATTCGTCTGCCGCCGAGCGGGTGCGCGCCAAGACCGGCACGCTCAACGGCGTGTCCTGTCTCTCGGGCTACGTGGGCGACAAGTCCGACGTGGTGGCCTTCTCCATCATGGTCGAGGGCCACCGTCGCCGCGCAGTCACCAA
>PMBY01000435.1 GCA_003153875.1 Myxococcales bacterium
ATGGGCGCCTACGCCGAGGCGCTGACGCGCGACCGATGGCGCGTCTACAAGTGCAGCGAACGCCTGCGCGTGGTGAATCTCGGGGGCACGGCCATCGGCACTGGCCTGGGCGCTCCGCGCGCCTTCATCTTCCAGGTCGTGGACGCGCTCTCGCAGTTGACCGGACTGAGCGTGGCGCGCGCCGAGAATCTAGTCGAGGCCACGCAGAACGCCGACGNNCCGGACTGGGCGAGATCAAGCTGCCGGCGCGCCAAGCCGGCTCGTCCATCATGCCGGGCAAGGTGAATCCCGTCATTCCCGAAGCCGTCAGCCAGGCGGCCCTGCTGGTCATGGCCCACGACGCGGCCATCACGCAAGCGTGCGCGGCCGGCAGCCTGGAGCTGAACCCGTTCTTGCCGCTCGTCGCCCACTGTCTGCTCGACAGCCTGGACCTGCTCGCGCGGGCCGCCGGGATCCTGCGCCGGTTCTGCGTCGAAGGAATGACCGCCGACGAAGAGCGCTGTCACGCGCATGTGCAGGCGTCGACAGCCGTGGTCACGGCCCTGGTGGCGCGCGTGGGATACCAGGCCGCCTGCACCATTGCGAGCAAGGCGAGCGAGCGCCGCTGCACGATTCGCGAGGTCGTCCTGGCCGACGGCATCTTGAGCGAGCGAGAGTTCGACGAGTTGACTACGCCCGAGGCCGTGTGCCGCCTGGGCTCGCCCGAGCGGGGAGGGGAGCCATGACGAAGCTGTCCACGCCCAAGGGCATGCGGTTGCACGTCGGGATTTTTGGCCGGCGCAACGTGGGCAAGTCCAGTTTGCTCAATGCGATGGTTTGCCAGCATGTCTCGCTGGTGTCCGACGTCGCAGGAACCACGACCGACCCGGTGGAGAAGCCTATGGAGCTTCTCCCGTTGGGCCCAGTGCTGTTCATCGACACAGCCGGCATCGACGACGAAGGCGCGCTCGGTGAGTTGCGGGTGAAGCGCACGACAGAGGTATTCGATCGCACCGACCTCGGCCTGATCGTGGCTGCGGGCGAATGGGGCTCTTTCGAAGAAGCCCTGGTGCGCGAGATGCAATCGCGCCACGTGCCGCTGGTGGTGGCGTTCAACAAGTCGGACGTGGCGCCGGTCTCCGCAGCCCAGCTCGTGGCTTTGCGTGAGCGAGGACTCTGCACGGTCGAAACCAGCGCTGTCACCGGCGCCGGGCTTCTGGACTTGCGACAGGCGCTGCTCGGTCAGGCGCCGCCCGACTATCTCGACGCTCACGCCATCGCGGCTGATCTGGTGGGCCCGGGCGAGATGGCCGTACTGGTGGTTCCCATCGACAAGGAAGCGCCCAAGGGCCGCTTGATCCTGCCGCAGGTGCAGGTGCTGCGCGATCTGCTGGACCACGACGCGTTCGCCTTGGTGGTGAAAGAGCACGAGCTGCGCGCCGCACTCGACCGTCTGCGCACGCCGCCCAGGCTGGTCATCACCGATTCACAAGCCTTCTTGAAAGTGGCCGCTGACACACCGGCCACGGTGCCGCTGACAAGTTTCTCCATTCTTTTCGCCCGACTGAAGGGCGATCTGGTCGCTCAGGTGGAGGGAGCCCTGGCCATCGAGCAACTCCGCCCCGGGGATCGCGTGCTGATCGCCGAAGCCTGCGCGCACCACCCCATCGGGGAAGACATCGGCCGCGTGAAGATTCCGCGCTGGCTCACGCAGTACGTGGGCGGTCGTCTCGACTTTCAAACGGTGCAGGGACACGACTTTCCGGCGGATCTGTCGCCTTATCGGCTCATCGTTCATTGCGGCTCCTGCACGCTAAACCGACGTGAGGTCTTGAGTCGCATCTTGCGCGCGCGCGCGGCCGGTGTGCCTTTCACCAACTACGGACTGTGCATCGCCTACAGCCTGGGAATTTTCGCACGCGCGCTGGCTCCCTTCCCGGCGGCGCAGGACGTGCTTCTTCGCCATGAACAAACTCGACACCATACTGGACAAGGATAGGCCCGACCCCGAGGACCTGGCCTTCTTGCTCGGCGCCGACGCGCCGGCGAAACAGGCGGCCTTGCTGGCTGCGGCCTACGCGGTCAAGTTTCGCGAGGTCGGGCCGGTCGTGTATTTTCGCGGCCTCTTCGAGCTGTCGAATATTTGCAGCAAGGACTGCCTGTATTGCGGGATCCGGCGCAGCAACCACAACGTCGAGCGCTACACCGTTCCCGTGGACGAAATTCTCAGCGGCGCACGTTGGGCCTGGGAGCAAGGATACGGGTCTGTGGTCCTGCAATCCGGCGAGCGCAGCGATCCGGCCTTCGTGGACCTGATCACGGAGCTGGTGACCAAGATCCGCACTCTCTCGCAGGATCAACTCGCGATCACCTTGTCCGTGGGCGAGCAGTCGGAAGCGACCTACCGCACCTGGTTCAAGGCCGGCGCTGAACGCTATCTGCTGCGCATTGAAACCAGCGATCCGGATTTCTACCGGCGACTTCACCCTGCGGATCACAGTTGGGAGCGCCGCCGCGATTGCCTACGCCTGCTCCACAGCATCGGCTACCANNTACCAGCTCGGCTCGGGCGTGATGATCGGCTTGCCCGGCCAGAGTGTCGAGCAGCTCGCCCGTGACATTCTGTTCTTCGAGCAAGAGAAGGTCGTCATGATTGGCATGGGGCCGTTCATCCCGCACGGGCACACGCCTCTGCGCGATGGAATTCGCAACTTCGCCTGGAAACGACACGCGCAACTGGCGCTGGCCCTACGCATGATCGCGGTCACGCGTCTTTACCTGCAGGACGTGAACATCGCGGCCGCGACCGCGCTGCAGACCCTGGCGCCCAATGGCCGGGAACAGGGGCTGATGGCCGGGGCGAACGTCATCATGCCCAATTTGACCGACCCGAAATACCGAACCGCCTACCAGCTCTACGACGGCAAGCCGTGCCTGGACGAGTCGGCCACGCAGTGCCGAGGTTGTCTGGAAGCGCGTATCGCGAGCCTGGGAGAAACCATCGGCTTCGGCCAGAGAGGGGACTCGCGCCGTTTTCAGCGCAGCGAAGACAAACTGCGCTTCGGGCAAGGCGAATAATAGCGAGTGATTTCGGTCAGATCCAAGTCGCCGCATGCAGAGACGCGGTCTGTCTGCCGATACGGTAGAGGTGCGTGAATCTGTGCGCTGATTTACGAAAAGTTTTCTTGACGATAAGCGCTCGATAATGATACCTTCATTGTGAAATATTTCACAGCGTGAGCCGGGTAACAAGAAGGATCTGGTCAAATGACAACAGTCACACAGGACATTCAGCCCATCCTTAAGAAGTATCAGAACGCCCGACGCGACTCCCTGATCACGATCTTGCAGGAAGTTCAGGACGCGCAGGGGTACGTGTCGAAGGAGTCGGTCATCGCGATTGGCCAGCACCTGAAGCTGCCCGCCAGCAAGGTGTTTGGCGTCGCGACCTTCTACAACCAGTTTCGCTTTCATCCCGCTGGCAAATTCCACGTGCAGGTGTGCCG
>PMBY01000343.1 GCA_003153875.1 Myxococcales bacterium
CGACGGGAGGCAAACCGTTCGGTGCCTTAGGGGCGCCAGGTAGGCGGGATGAGGCGGCGATTGACCGCATACTCTCTGATGGAGAACTCGCCCCAGATCGGCGCGAAGTAGATGGCTACCACCAGCGCCAACCCGACGAATATCAACACCGTCCTCGGCCGCTTGCGCTCGATGAAGGCCATCAGCCCGCCCAGCGAGAGCAGGGCAAAGCCGTACGACGGCAGGTAGTAGTGCAGAAACGAGTACTTGTTTCGGAGAATGGCCCAGGGCACGAGCAGCGCAGCCCATGCCAGGAGCGTCAGCAGAATCGGTTTGCCGACCGGCTTGCCCACGAGAAAATTCTTCAGCCTCGCCATGCGCAGGCGAATGCCACTGCCCCCAGCCGTGGCGCGCGCGACAAGCTGGATGAACGACCAGACCAGGAACAGGTCCATGGCAATCCAGAAAACCGGGTTGCCAACCGTAGAGGCGTAGTACTTGTGGAGTCCATGCGTGGTGTTCTTGATGATGACGGGACGGTAGAAGATGATCCAGGTGTACCAAGACGAGTTGAGCGGATTGGTGTCGCGGTTCATCTCGACGTGTTTCTTGACCAGCCCCCTGACGAGCTGCCAAAGCGACGCCAAGTCGGTGGGCTCTCCCGAGACCCGGAGCGCCAGCAGCCATACCCCTGCCTGCACCACGGGAGCCACCGCGAGGATGAGCAGAGACCAGAACGGCACGCGCCCCACCAGGAGCATGGTCACGACGGCCGGGATGACAATAAAAACGCCACTCCATTTGACCGACACAGCGATCCCGATCAGCAAGCCGGTCACCAGCACACCCCGCCAGGTGCGCGCGGTCACCGCCGCCAGCATGGTCCAAAACAGCAGGCAGGTGAGATCTCCGTCCATCAGCCCCACGCGGGAATACGAGATGAAGAAACCGTCGGCCGCGACAAAAGCCGCTGCCATCAACCCGGCCCGCGCACTCCGGAAGTAGGCTTTCGCGAGCCAGTACGCCAGCAAGATGGACAGGATGCCGAAGCACAGCGCGGGAAACCGCCATCCCGCTGAGTTGAATCCGAACAGGAGGATTCCCACGGACATGAACATCTTGAACAGGGGCGGATGATCGTTCGTGTCCTTGAGGCCAAGTAGATAGTTGTGGGCGTTCGGGACGAAGAAGGGCTCATCAAAGGTGAAGGTCGTGGGATACCAGATGGCGCGTATGCGAATCACGATGCCGCCGACGATCATGATGCCGAGAAGGACGGCGGTCGCCCGCTCGGTCTGCGACGCCGACGCCCAAGCAGCCATCATGCGCTGCCAGGCCGACCGCGCAGCCTGCACGTGCTTCTCCGCGAAGGCAGGCAACGTCATTGCGGAATCACGCAATCAGTGAGAATCCCAACCGGCAGAGTCTGCTTGGCGGGTTCAAACTTGTCGTTGGGCGACCAGCGCAGCGACACCGACTTGAGCACGCCCACGATGTCGTAGTTGCACATGACGGTAAAGCGCTCGGTTGGCAACGATCCGCGCAAGGCCGGTGAATCCCACAGGCCTGCCGCCAGCAGCACGTCGTTCTTCACGTTGCAGTAGGGTCGCAGCAGGTGAGCGTCGTCCGGCGGTGGAGGCACGCGCGGCTGAGAATTGGCAAGGTACCCGCAATTCAACCCCTCCACGGAGAAGTTCGATGCGCAGGACAGCTTGTTGGCGTCCTCGCGAACCAGGGTCACCTCAATGAGCTGCCGGCTCCCTTTGTGCCAGCCTTCCTCTGTCTGGGCGGAGCTCTTGTCGTACTTCATCCAGGAAAAGACGACCCACACGCCAAAACCGATCACAAACAGCGCGAGCAGCACGCGAAGCGAAACGTCGACCTCGTTGGGCACGTAGCGCACCACCGGCTCAGGCTCGGGAGGGGGCGCCGGTGCGGGCTCGGCATCCAGATCGGCGGCGATCGCCGAATCCGGGACCGGGGCTGGGTCCGGGGCCGGGGCCGGAGCCACAGCCGGAGCCGGGACCGCAGCCGGGGCCGGGACCGGAGCCGCAGCCGGGACCGGAACCGCAGCCCGCGCTGGCGCCGGGGCCGCAGCCGACGCCGGGACGGCGGTGACGTTCGCAGCCGAAACCGGGACAGGCACCGCGGCCGGGGCTGGTGCTGGGATCGGGGCCGAGGAAGGCTGGTTTTCGCGAGGCGGTTCTCCGCTGTGCTCAGACGAACTCATGCGGCCATGTTTGTTCGATCCAGACGGATCCGTCAACCTGATCCGGACGAGGCAGTGACGCGGCTCACAGCCCGCACCCTGGGGCGCCAGTGTTTCTGGTCACCGGTGGCACTACGGCGCGGTGATGCGTGGGTTGGTCGTACCGTTGTGGCAGCTATTGCAGGCCCCGGATGACTTGGTACTGATGGGCATTTGCTTCTCGCCGTTGGCGTCGCGCACCCGGATGTCGGCCCCTGCCAAAGTGAGGCTAGCTCCCTCGTAGAAGAAGTTCCCGGTGACAATGCCCGAGAAGACTGAATAGAACTGGCCGTTGGTTAACTTGACGCCGACCTCTACGCTATCCAGCGGGTTGCCACTGGAATCGTAGACCGTTCCGCCAAACGCGAAGCCGTGGTTGTGACACGAACTCAGGCAGTCCTTTCCCGGATTCATCCCGCTGTCACCCTGAGTGGCCTGGTAGGCCGCGGGCCAGAACGACGACGTACCAGTCGTGGCGGTAGTGCCGCCCGTTGCGGTGCTGCCACCCACGCCTGTGCTTCCGCCCGCGCCCGCGCTGGTGCCGCCAACGCTCCCTTTCCCACCGGTGCCGCCCGCGCTGGTGCGGCCGCCCGTTGCCGTTTTGCCACCTGTGCTCGTGTTGCCACTTGTGCCCGTGCTGCCGGCCACGCTTGAACTGCCGCCCGCGCCGGTCGTTCCGCCCGCACTCGTCGTTCCGCCCGCGCTCGCTCCGGCGGCACTCGTGATTCCCGCGGCGCTGGCCGTACCGGCCGCACCCGTCGTCCCGCCCTCACTCGTGGTCCCGGCGGCACTCGCGGTTCCAGCGGCGCTGGTCGTGCCGGCCGCACTCGTCGTCCCAGCCGCGCTCGTCGTCCCAGCGGATCCAGCCGAGCCGCTGGAACCTGCCACTCCCGGTGTTGTGGTCGCGTTTCCGACGGCCCCCGCGCCGCCTCCAGTCAGCGCGCCAGCGGGCACGGTCCCCGTGCCATCCGACGAACAGCTCGCCGCATAGCCTGCCGCGGCAACCAGCATTCCAAGGATCCACGTGTGCGAGTCTCTCATGTTTCCTCCAATCCTATTCCTGGTGCGTCACAGAGGACGAATCGCCTTCAACCGTCGGCTCGGTTGTCCATATCGCGGTACATTTTCCTAATGTAGCCAACCATCTCGACTATGCCAATAGTATTAGTGATGCTTTGAGAACGTTTTCGTCTTTCGCATGCCAGTACTATTTTCTTCTGCGTAGTCTTGATGCATTATTAGGCGACTCATGAGCTTGTGCCTTTGCGCGGTACTTATTGGCGTTGCGGACAGGCCGCCATGCTTCTAGTCATCGCGAACGCCCCGAAAGATCCGCTGGCCCAGACTCAGGGAGCGCAGCTGGCGGGTCTGCCGCCTGCTGACTTCTCACGTCGCTTGGCCGGAACCATGCCGCGGGTGTTGCTGGCGGCAGCCCCCGCCGACCAGATCGGATCCCTTGTCGACGGGTTCGAGTCGCTCGGCTTTGCCGCCTTCTCATGCGACCCAGCCGCTGCGCCCAGCGATGACGATAGGTTGTTGGTTCGGGGGATCGAAGTGGAAACAGGTGCTCTCGCGTTCCTGGACGGACAAGGAACCCCCCACCGGTGCGTCGCGGCCGCTCTGTCGCTGATTCAGCGTGGTGTGCGCGTGACGACAACCAGCGAGACGGTCACAACCAACGAGCGCCGTCTGGACATGGGCAAGGCTGTCCTGACAGGTGGCCTCATGCTCACCAGCAAGGTCCAAAAGCAGTCGGTCAGAACCGAGGAAACCCGCGAGCCATTTCTCTTGCTGCAGCGGAACGATGGACAGCCAGACGCGATCATTTATGAACGGCGGGTCGACTATCGCTTCCTCGGCGCTGACAAGCAGCCAGCCAGCCACGCCAACCTGGAACGAACCCTCGCTCGCCTGCGCGCCCTTGCGCCCGCTGCGCCCATCGACGATCGGGTGGCGAAGCCAGGGTTCGTGGCCGGCCTGCCCTTGACGTCCTGCGACCCTGTGGATCTGGCGCTGTATCTCGTCACGTTGGCCCACACGCGTGGGTTGTGAAGATCTTCTTGCCCCCTCCTGCGTTCAACAGCGCAGGAGGGTTGCCATGAAGAAGAACTCGATAGGCTGTTGCAGTCTTGTTCGCGTCAGTCGTATTGCGCTTGCAGTAGCTGGGTTCGTGGCCTGCGCGGCGCCAGCCCGCAACGCCGAAAGTCGGCCGTTGCGGCCCGAGGCCGGAGGCTATCAGGTCGAAGTCCTGCTGGACGGTACACCCGCCCAGTCCTTCTGGCACGAAGGCGACACCTTTGTGCTGGGCCACCTGGGCGACCGCTACACCATCCGCGTGAGCAACCACACCAGCCGCCGCGTGGAAGCGGTGGTTTCTGTCGACGGCCGCGATGTCATCGACGGCAAGCCGGGCGACTTTGCCAGGAAGAACGGCTACCTGGTGCCCGCGTGGGGTCAGGTCGAGATCGACGGCTGGCGGCTCTCCCAGCAGCAAGCCGCGGCTTTCAGGTTCTCGTCAGTGGCCGATTCCTACGCGGCCCGCATGGGCAGCGCACGCAACGTGGGCGTGATCGGCGTGGCGATCTTCC
>PMBY01000150.1:0-3018 GCA_003153875.1 Myxococcales bacterium
AATCGCACGATCTCGGGGGACAAGCCGAGCCCGCGCCGCGGCCATGCCATGGCCTACGACCCGGGCCGCGGTGTGGTCGTGCTCATGGGCGGCTGGGAGATCGGATACACCGGAGCCCTGGCCGATGTTTGGGAATGGGATCCGGGCTCAGGGGTATGGACGGAGCGCCTCACCGGCAGCGAAGCCGGCATGGGAGTCACTTTCCCCGCGCCGCACTACTACGCCTCGCTCGTCACCGACACCGCGCGCGGCCGCCTCGATCTGGTGGAGGGCCTCAGCCCTGTCCAGGAGGCCTCCGCCTCGGTCATCAACGCGCCTGACGGCGAGGCCTGGGAATGGGAACCCGTTTCGGCGACTTTCACCAACCGCACGCCCACTTTGCCCAAGGCATGGCCCATTCCGCGCGCGAACCCCGCCATGGCCTTCTGCCCGAGCACGGGCAAGATGTACATGTTCGGCGGTGCGGACTACCACAACAACTATCTTGGCTTCGAGTTGGAGTTGAACCCCACCTTGCTTGACGACCTGTGGGAATGGGACGGCACCGCTTGGTCTGAGGTCCAAAGCGATGTACGGCCCACCGCCCGGATGAATGCGGCGATGGCCTACGATCCGGCCCGCAAGTCCCTCATCCTGTACGGCGGCGCGTACCCCGGGACCACGCCGCTCACGCCGACAGTGATCCTGGGTGACACCTGGGAATGGAACTCCGGTACCCGCAAGTGGACCCAGCTTCAACCTGCGTCCAGCCCCGAGCCTCGCGACGGAGCGGGCATGGTCACCGATTCTGGGCGTGCCAAGCTGCTCCTCTTCGGCGGCGACAGACAAACCCGCGACTCGCTCTACCCGACCCCCGGAACCCCCAGGACCCAGGATCCAGAGAACAACGTCGTCTGGGAATGGGACGGCGGCAAGGCGACCTGGACCAACCGCACAGCGGTCTCGCTCACCCTCGCGCCACGCGGGCGTAGTTACCCCAGCCTGACCTTCGACGAGGGTCGGCAGAAGATGTTCCTCTACGAGGGCAACTTGACCGGCGACGGCGTCGTGTACTGGGAGTGGGATCCTGTTTCGGCTGGCTGGACGCCTCAATCCGGTGACGACATCGTCGATTTCGCCTACGCCGAAAGTGATCCTGTGGTCTACGATAGCTTGCGCCGACGGCAGGTTCTGCCCTTCGTCCTGGGGAAGCCCGGGGACATCGAAGCCTGGGAGCTGGATAGCAAGGGTCCNNCATGGCATTCGATAGCCAGCGCGGCGTCGTGGTGTCTTTCGGCGGCGGAGTCGACGTGCTGACCAGCGACACATGGGAGTACAAAGTCACCAATCTCGGCAACGGCGAGGGATGTACCGCTGCCACGGCGTCGATCTGCGCCTCGGGGTTCTGCGTGGACGGCGTGTGCTGTGCAAAGACGTCTTGTTCGGGTTCGTGCCAATCTTGCGCGGTACCCGGGCACGAAGGCACCTGCACATCCGCGGCTGCGGGCACCGAAGTTCCCGGTAGCTGCGCCGGTGGACAGGCGTGCGATGGCAAGGGGACCTGCAAGAGCAAGAACGGCACGACTTGTTCCAGCGCCTCTGTCTGCGCTACTGGCTTCTGTGTGGATGGGGTGTGTTGCGAGAGTGCATGCGATGGCACCTGCGTGTCCTGCAACCAGGCCGGGCGGGCTGGCAAGTGCTCCGACTACACTGCAGGCAGCGATCCAGAGAGCGAATGCGGCACGGACAGTGACCCATGCCGCTTTACTTGCAACGGTGCAGGCACCTGCGATGCTCCGCCAGAGGCAACGCCCTGCGGATTCTGTGCAACCTGTGACGGCGTCGGCACGTGCTTCACTCCGGATCCCAATCCTTGCGGCGCGGGTGGTGCCGGCGGCACCGGCGGCACCGGTGCGGGTGGTGCGGGCGGCAGTGGCGGCACAGCGGGCACCATGACAGGCGGACCTGGCGGAAGCGGTGGAGTGGGTGGCGTCGGAGGCACGATGGTCGGCGGCGCAGGCGGAAGCGGTGGCGCCAGCAGCAGCCCCGATGGCGGAAGAGATGCAATAGTGCCCGACGCCAACAGTCCCGATGGCGCCAGAGATGCGATGACGCCCGATACGAACAATCCCGATAGCGCCAGAGATGCGATGGCGCCCGACACGGGCAGCCCCGACCGCGGAAGAGACGCAACGGTGTCCGACAGCAGCTCCGCTGGCGGAGGAGACGCGATCGCGTCGGACGCGAGCAGCCCGACACGGCTCGGCCATAAGGGGTGCTCCTGCGATCTGGGCCAGCCCGTTCAGGGAACGCCAGGACTGCCCTTCGTCCTGCTTGGCGCCGTGTTCATATGGCGGCTGCAACGACGGCGTCGACTGCAGACCAGCGCTCTGGCTGCTCTGCTCCTGCTGGCCTCCTGCTCGCCGCCCAATCCGGGCAGCAGTCCGCGCCTCGAATCCTCCCATCTGGCCTTGGGCACTGTGCCCGCGTCTGAGACTGGCACATGGACAAAGCTCTCGGCCCCGGTCCCGCCGGCGCTTGACACGCGTTTCTTGCAGTCGGCCGCCTTCGACGAAGGCCGCAATGTGCTGGTCGTGTTCGGCGGCGGCGATTGGACGTCCAAGGATCCCTGGGAGTGGAATCCTGCGACCAGCGCGTGGACCGATCGCAGCCCTACCGGCAACAAACCGATCCAGCGTTCGGGCGCGAGCATGGTCTTTGATTCGACTCGCAACAAGTTCGTCCTGTTCGGTGGGCGCTCGACCGACTACGATCTCGAGGACACATGGGAATGGGATCCCGCGACCGGCGCGTGGACCAATCGCACCGCTGGGACAGGCCCGAGCGCCCGCGGTCGGCACAGCATGGTGTTTGAAAAATCCACCGGCAAGGTGCTGCTCTTCGGGGGCGGTCGTGGCGACATTGGCTCCGCTATTTGGCCCGAGGGCCACGACTACAGCGATCCCACAAACCGTTGGACAGTGTTCGATGGAACCGCGATCGCAATCGCATTTGGCGATACCTGGGAATGGGATGCCA
>PMBY01000150.1:3135-3993 GCA_003153875.1 Myxococcales bacterium
TGCAAACCCACCTCGGCCTGGCTGACCTCTGGGATTGGAATCCGACCGCCAGCGCGTGGACACAACGGCTGACTGGTAGCGAAGCCAATCTGCCCGCGGGGCGAATGTACGCCTCAATGGTCACCAACCCTGGGCAAGACCACCTCTATCTGGTGGCAGGCGTGACCTTCCTCCCGGAGTACTACGGTCCGGGATCCAAGCAAAACCAGGTGACGCCCTCCAAGGAACTGTGGGAATTGGATCCCGCTCTGGCGACGTTCAGCAAGCGCACAGCACCGCAGAAACCACCGGGCTATCGTACGTCTCCCGCCATCGCCTTCTGTCCCGCCACCGGCAAGACGTACGTCTTTGGCGGCACCGCCTTCGATTACTCGCTGCTCGACGATCTGTGGGAGTGGGACGGGAGTTCCTGGTCGCAGGTTCAGGCTGATGTGCGCCCCCCAGCCCGCACGAACGCGGTCATGGCCTATGATCAGTATCGCAAGTCTCTCATCGTATTCGGCGGCGATGACGATCTCAATTCTCCTCTCCACGACACCTGGGAATGGCAGAGCAGCACACGCAAGTGGACCCAGCTTTTCCCCCAGTCGAGCCCCGATTGCATGACCGCGCCCAACATGGCGATGGTGACCGATTCGGGCCGCGCCAAGCTGCTGCTATTCGGCGGCGTAGGCTGCAGCGGCAACCCGGTCTGGGAGTGGGATGGCGCGACCACGACCTGGACCAACCGCACACCCGTTCCCGGCTCAGTCACGCCTAGCGGGACCGAGGCCGGGCTGGTGACCTTCGACGATGGCCGCCAGAAGATGTTTGTCTTCCAGGGCCTGAGCACCTGGCAAGGCACCACCAGCAACAGCG
>PMBY01000349.1 GCA_003153875.1 Myxococcales bacterium
CGTCGCGTTTCGTACAGCACACCGTCGATGCGATAGCGGACGATGACGTCTTTTTCTCCTGGCTCGATGTGAATGTCGCTGGCCCGTTCCTTGACCGCGTTGAACATCAGCGCGTTGACCCAGCGGATGATGGGGGCCTCGTCGTTGACGTCCAGGATGTCCACCAACTCCTCGGCCCCGCCCATTTCGTCTTCGCCCTCGCCCTGGCCCAGGGTGCCCGCGTCCTGCCTGCGCCCGTACACCTGGTTGACGGCGTCCAGGATCTTGTTGCTGGGAACCAGCAGAGGATCGATGTCACCGGCCACCGCACCCCGCAGGTCGTCCAACGCGCCCATGTCGAGCGGGTCGGCGGTGGCTACCGTGACTTTGTTTCCGTCCTTCTTGATGGGCAGCAAGCGGTGCTGTTTGGCAAAGGCGATGGGGACCAAATTGGCAAGGTCGGCGTCGATCTGTTTGAAGTCCAAGTCGGCCGAGAAGGGGATGCCGAGCTGGGTTCCGAGCGCGCGCAGCACATCCTCTTCATTGGTGGCGCGCGCCTTCTGCAAGATCTCGCCGATACGACCACCCTCGCTGACCTGCTGGGCAAGGGCTTGCTCCACCGCCTCGCCAGTGACGGCACCCGCCTCAAGCAGAATCTCGCCCAGTCGCTTGCTCAGCATGCCTATTCCTTGGCCGGCGGGGCAGGCGCGGCCGCGGGAGCCGGGGGCGACGCTTTGCTCGGGGACGCGGCTGTCGGGGCTGCAGGTGCTGCCTTGCTTGGCGACGCGGTGGCCGGGGCTGGCGGTGCTGCCTGGCGTGATGCCGCGGCTGCCGCCTTGCGCGGCCGCTTGGCCTTGCCCTTCGCCTTGGGCGGCGAAGCGGGTGCCAGCCTCTCCTCGGCGGGAGCCTCTTCATCCATGTCGTCGGCCGGTGCGGCCGGGCCAGTCTCGTCCGCCTGGGGCGCCGTCACAGGCGCACGCTTGGACGCAATCGGATCGATGGGTGTCGAGTCCTCGCCCTCGTCGCGCTCTCGGATGTCGCGCAACTCCTTCTCTTCCTCCTCCATCTCCCGCACGGTCTTGTTGATCTCCTCCAGCATCCCGCGCTTGCGCCGGAAATCCAGATCCTTGTCCAGCGACACGCGGTCCTCCAACGTGCTGTAACGCTCGATGAACTCGCGTCGCTCGCGCATCTTCTTCTCTGCCACTCGGCGCAGATCCGACAAGTCGGAGATCACGTAGGGCGTGAGCGCGATGATGATGTTGGTCTTTTTCAGATCCTTGCTGGTGTTGCGGAAGAAGAAACCAATGACCGGGATGTCGCCCAAGATTGGGACTTTGGTCACAGTTTCGCTGGCCCGGTCACTCATCAGGCCGCCGATCACCACCGTCTGCTGGTCGCGTGCCACCACTGTGGTCTTGGTCGAGCGCTTGGATGTGGCCGGCCCGAGGCCGTTGTAGTTCGCCGCCTCGACGTCGGAGACCTCCTGTTCCACGTCCAACCGGATCACGTTGTGTTCGTTCACGCTGGGCAGCAGCTTGAGTTTGAGCGCCACGTCCTGGCGGTTGACCGACAGGTACGGCGTGACGGTCGCCGCACCGGTGAGAGCGGTGCCCATCATGGCGCCCGGGAAGGGCAGGTTCTCGCCTACGGTGATCTCACCCTCTTGATTGTTCATGATGAGAATGTGTGGGTTGGAGAGCACGTTCACGTCGTTATTGGTCTGCACCATTTTAAGGAACACGCCGAACGAGGGGATGTTCACGTTGAGGACGCCGAAGATCTTGGTCTGCGATGAGTCGAGGGCGGGTCCGAACAGCGCCGCGCTCAGACCCCCCATGTCGTTGAGCATGGCCGTAGGATTCATGGCGTCGCCCAGGGTCTTTTGGGCATTGAACCCGCCCAGCAGCAGGCTCTGCTTTCCCGCGATGTCCTGTCCCTTGCCCGCGTGGTACGAGACACCCATCTCACGGGCCTTGTCGGTGGTGACCTCGAGAATGAGGGCCTCGATGAACACCTGCTTGCGGGGGGCATCCAGCTTTTCGATCACGCGGCGGAGGGCCTGGAAATCCTTGAACGACGACATGACCAGCAGCGAGTTGGTGGGCGCGTCGAAGGTGACGCGCACATCGCCCTCGAACATGAGCGCGCTTTGATTGCCTTGCTGGTTCTGCGCGGGAGTGGCCGCCGTCGGCGCGGCGGAACTTCCTCGGCGCCGGACGCCGGTGGCCAGCGAGCCCACCACCTGCACGCCGGTGATGGCACTCAGCGTGGCCGCCAGCTCATCGCAGTTGGCATTGGCGCAATTGTAGATGTGAAAGCGATCCTGGGCCGCGCCGCGCACCGATTCTTCGGGTGAGACGTCCAACTTGTGGACCAGAATCACCAGCCAATCGTAGGCACGCTGGTTGGCCACGACGATGAGACTGTTGGACCTTTCGTCGGGGACGATCTTGGTGATGGTCATCTCCGTCGACAGGTCGCCGGGTGGGCCAGGCTGCGGTTTGGGCGGGGATGGGGGTGGCGATCCAGGTTGGCGCTTCTGGCCGGAACCCAACTGCTGAACCGGCATGATTTCGGCGATGCGGCCGGCCATGTCGATGGCCGAAGTGTTCTTGATACGGATCATCCAGATCCTGTCGCGGTTGGCTGATGGAGTGTCGAACTGCTTGATGATGGACACCATGCGTTCGATGTTTTCCGCTTGGTCCGTGATGATGAGCGAGGATCGGTAGGAGATGATGTCGGCCGACTCGCTCTTGATGCGGTTGAGCACGGCGTTGGTGAGATCGTTGGTGTCCAGGTACGACACCCGCACCAGCTTGGTTACGTAGCGCTTGTCATGGGGCACGCGTTCGTTGGCGCCCACAAAGGGCAGAGTGGTGAAGCGAGCCCGGCCTGCTTCGACGATCCGCAGGAACTTGCCCGACGGCTCAACCGTCAAGCCCACCGATTCCAGCGCAGCGAAGAAGAGGCGATAGGCCTCCTCGGGCGTGATGAGCTGGGGCGCGATGATGGTGACCTTCTTGCCCTGCAGCGGGATGGAAACCAGGAACTGCGAACAGGTGATGCTTGAGATCCAGCCGATCAGATCGATGACATCGGTTTCCGGTTTGAGGTTCAGCTTCACGATGCGTTTGCCAGGAGGGAGTTTCTTGCAGGAGTTGAACTCCTTCTCGCCCGGCAGCTCGACCACGCCAGGGGCGCCGGGTTTGGCCGGACCCGCGGCGGGTTTGGCTGCACCCGGGGCGGGCGCGGGGGCGGGCGCCGGAGGGGGCGGGGCCGGCGCAGGGGCCGGCGGTGCACCCGGGCGGCCCGGGAGGCGCGGCAAGAGTCGCGATGGCCGCGGCATGGGTCCAGGCGGGGGTGGGGGTGCCGCCTCTGCATGTGCCCACGGTGCCGGCGCGAGGAATGCCACCAGATGTGCGGCAAGAGCGACGACGCTGGTGGGGGCCAGTGTGGCGCGGCGGCGTGCAACCGTGGCGCTGGAGAGCGTCGCACGCCCGCCGACATCCGCTTTCTTGATATTTCGTTTCATCGGATTGTGTAGTCCTTTGTGACTTTCTTGCCGTTGGTCTCCATGCCCAGGGACAGATGACTGGCCGACTTGAGCTTGGCGTAGACTTCGAGGGCCTTTTCGGGACTGGTGATTTCAAGGCCGTTGATGGACGAGATCACGTCGCCGTTCGTCATCCCGATCTTGGCGAAGGGCCCGTCGGGCTTCACCGCGTAGAGGCGGAAGCCAGCGGCCTTGCCGTCACGCATTTCGGGCACGATGCGCGCCGAGCGCGAGAGCAGCGACATGTTGCCCAACACCGACTCCAGCGTGCTGCGCTGGATTTCGAAGGCGTTCTCGCCCGTCTTCTTGATGCCTTTGTCCATCTCGACTGAGAGAGGATCGGTTCCGCCAGCTGCCGAAGCCGCAGGAGGAGGTGCGGGTGGCGCGGGTTTTTCAAAGAGGTCCAGGAACTCAGTCTTGCCGGCATTGTCGAGGTAGATGCGGGTTTCCTGGATCTCGATGACCGTGGCCCCGTGGACCTTGCCGCCGACCGGAAACGGCCCAGTGGATTTGATCTCGGTGTCGCGGATGACGGCGATCGACCACTTGATACCGTTGGGCGGCGGCGCATACATGACGGCTAGCAGGGCCAGGGGAAGCTGGGTCTTGACCGGCTCTGCCGCGCCGGGGTTTTCCGGAACCCCGCCATCGGGATGTGGCTCCTCGATGATGGGAGGACAGGTTGAACAGAAGATGTTCCGCTTGAGTATTCCCTCGGGTTGCTTGCTGCTGGCGGCGGCCGTGGGCTCGGGCCGGCGCGGCTTGCTGGCCATGGGGCGCGGGGCGGGTATCGACGCAACCACCTTCGATTCCACCGCGCTCGAGGTCGCGTTGCCGAGAAAAGTTGCACACAGGGCGACGACGGCTAGGTCGAGCGCCCAGAGATATTTTCTCAGCAGAGTTTCCACGGCTTTCCTGGCTGCAAGAGCAACACCGGGGCCAGCTGGGCTGTGGAAAAACCTTAATAGATCAAGGTAGTTATGGCTTGAGACCGTTCATCTTGCCTGCCAATTTGGCAAGGCCTTGTAAGAGGGAAGGCGCAACGGGGCACGCGTTGGTCCAATTCGCGTATGCATGGTCCCGACCGCGAGCACTAGGAGGGCTTTGCCTGCACGTCGTCCGCTCGCCCTGCGTCCTCGGCCGCTGTCCCTTCCTGCTCCGCCTCGGCACTCTGAGCTGGTGTCCCTTCCTTCTCCTCCTCGAGGCGTCGGTAGATGGTGCGAGTGGCGATTCCCAGCAGCTGTGCGCACAGCCGTTTGTCGCCTCCCACGTGGCCCAGAGTCGCGTGGATCACGCGTCGCTCGATCTCGCCCAGCGGCGTCCCGATGGCGAACGTGATGCTTTTTCCGTCGCTGGCGTTGCCCTGGCCTGTGCGCACCTCGACCGGCAGATCGTCCAACTCCACGGCAGTCCCGCGCGACAGCACCACCGCCCGCTCGATGGTGTTCTCCAACTCGCGCACGTTCCCCGGCCAGTCGTAGCGCACGAGAGCATCGGCCGCAGGCCGGGCGAAGCCCGCCAGATGACGGTCGTTCCGCTCGCCAAAGAAGCGCAGAAAGTGCTCCGCCAGCAAAGGAATGTCGTCGCGCCGTTCACGCAGAGGTGGCACGCGCAAGGCGATGACATTGAGTCGGTAGTACAGATCCTCCCGGAAACGACCCTCGCGCACGGCGCTGCGCAGGTCCTGGTTGGTGGCAGCAACCAAGCGCAAGTCAACTTTGGATGCCCGGCCTCCCAGGCGCTCCACCTCACCTTCTTGCAGCACGCGCAGCAACTTGACCTGGACATGGGTTGGGATTTCCCCGATCTCGTCGAGGAAAAGCGTGCCGCCGTCGGCCTGCAGAAAGCGGCCGTCGTGACGCTGGATGGCCCCTGTGAACGCCCCGCGTTCGTAGCCGAAGAGCTCGGCTTCGAGAATCGTTTCAGGCAGGGCCGCGCAGTTGACCGGAACAAAGGGACCCGAGACACGCGGCGAAGCGGCGTGGATGGCCCGCGCCAGCAATTCCTTGCCGGTTCCTGATTCACCCAGAAGCAACACGGTGGCCATGGACGGCGACGCCTGCATCACCGTCTCCATGGTGCGGCGCCAAGCCAGCGACTGGCCGATGAGCGCTTTGTGCCTTTCGGCGGCCAGTTGGGCGCGCAACGAGCGGTTTTCCTGCAGCAGATTGTGCTTCTCCAGCGCTTTGCTGACGGCGCGAACCACATGCGCGCGCTTGAGCGGCTTGGTGACGAAGTCGTAGGCACCCTGCCTCATGGCATCCACGGCGTTTTCCACCGAGCCATAGGCGGTCATGAGGATGGTCTCGGTCTCCGGCGAGACGCTGCGGCTGGCCTTGAGCAAGTCCAGGCCAGACATGCCAGGCATGATCAAATCGGTGAGCACCACNNCTCAACGAGTCGACGATGCCCGGCTCATCGTCCACGACCAGGATGGTCGGGGCGGAGGGATTTCGGGCTGCGCTAGCTTCGGCGTCGCTTGTCACGTCTGTACTTCCTAGTTCCGCTCTTCAAAGCGGATGCCAGGTGCATCGAATTGGCGGCGCTGTCCAACCAGCCGGAAACATGACATTGTCCGATTGCAGCGTGCTGGCAACGTCGACCCAGTGCCATCTTGACATAGGTTCCGCCAATCCGCCCGTCTTCTTGTCACTCTGGCAAACGCACCATCGGAAGTCGGAAGTTAGCTTTTCTGTGGCCTCCGTGCCCTTGTGGTGAAAAGGGCTAGCCTTCTCGCCGATCAGGGTCCGACCGAGCCGACGAATGTGGTGATGCTGGATGGGGCGAGGGAGACGCTCACCGTCGTTCCGCCTGTCAGGGCACCGACGTTGGTGAGGTTCTCACTGGCCGAAGTTCGGTAGGTGGTCAACGCGCCGAAGCGGCCTGCGTCGATGGTGAGAGCGAGCGGCACGATGGAAGTTCCCGTATTGATCGCCACCACTGCGACCTGATTCCCGGCAGGGTTCTTGAATGCGGACATGTACACGTTGCTGGTTGGACTCGCGACAGCATCGACCCGAATCCAGTCAGGACGAACGAAGCGGCTGTACTGGCCGACGGCGTAGAGACGCTTGGGCTGGTTGCCATTGGACTGCGCGAGACAGCAGTTGCCACTGCCCCACGCCCACCAGTAGAGGAACCCGCTCATCTGGGCGACCACCAGGTCCATGTGAACCAGGCGCGCAACGATCAGCCCGTCGGCGATGCTGGTGTCGGCGCTCCACGCTGCCGTACTGAACTCGGTCATCCAGGTCCGCTTGCCCGCGGCCAGAGAATTGGTCAACGTCGGCGGGGAATACGAGTTGACGTTGCTCTTCCCGAATTCATACTGGTGCACCCCCACGACACCCAACAGAGACGAGACATTTGCGTCGCTGAGCGTGGGCAAAACCAAGTCCTCTTTCACGTTGGCGAATTCGGGCGCCATGATCTTCAGGTTGGGCAACTGAGTGAACACACCCTTCTTGGTGAATTCCGTCTTCAAGGTTCCGAAGAATGTGTCGAACTGCGCGGCCGTCCAGTCAGCCGATTCGTAGGTGCACTGGAAATTCGGTTCGTTTTGCAGGGAAAGGACCGTCAAGTCGACGCCCATCTTNNGGCGTGTTGTAGTTGATGGTTTTGTAGCTGTCGCTCACCTTCCACTTGCTGACGCTGTTGTTGGGAGGCGTCCAAGGAGTACTCATGAACTTCGTGACCTGATAGTCCGAACCCGCAGCCTTGATGTCGCTGATTAGAGTGCTGGTATTGCTCACGTCCCAGTTGGACCAGTTGAGCGAGAAGGTCTTGCTGCCATCACTATTGGNNTTGCTGATGCTGAAAAGCGCGTCGTAGACCGCTGTTTTGGATCCGGGAGGGTACAGCCACGCGTTGCTAATACCGAATCCATCGATGATCTGCTTCGCCTGCGAGTACCTGACATTGGCTCCGGTATTGGGTGCGAGTGTTCCGCTCGAGCTCGTCCCGCCCGAGCTGGCTGCTCCACCCGTCGTCGTGGTCCCGCTGGTCATCGCTCCAGCCCCGCCCGCAACGCCACCGGTCTTGGAGCCGCCGGCAGCGCCGCCGGTCTTGGATCCGCCTGCGGTGCCGCCGGCTGCAGTCGTGCCTGCGACGCCGGCCGTGCCTGCAGCGCTGGCCGTGCCTGCAGCGCCGGCCGTGCCTGCGGCGCCGGCCATGCCTGCGATGCCGCCGGTTACCACCGTGCCAGCCGAAGAGGGAATGCCGCCTGTGGCCGCGGTCGTTGCGCTGGCGCCTCCTGCCGCGCCTCCTGCGCCGCCCGTGATCGAGGCACCGCCGGTGGCCCCGGCTGCCGACCCGTCAAGCCCCGAACTTGAGCCGGTATCGAGCGGCGTTGTGGCCGCGTCGAGCGTGGACGGGGCAGTGTTGATGCCGGGGCGGGATCCTGGTGGACTACACCCCGCGCCGCTTGCCGCGAAAATGATGATGAATACGGTCTTGGCGGTCGTGCTTCTGGACATGCTGCTTCGATCCCAGACCTAACAAGGATTCATCAGTTTATCGAGAATTCAATCGACAGGGGAGCCCTGGCACCACTCGCGGGTTGTTCACCGCCGGCCAGGGGTACCACCTACTTGCACATGCCGTTTTGGCAGGCAGCGGGCGCACTGCACGCGGAGCCGCACGCGCCGCAGTTGGCGCTGTCGTTGCCTAGGTTCGCACAGACTCCGTTGCAGTCGGCCAGGCCGGGCGCACACGACGAGCAGCAGCGGAATCCGGTATCCGGATACGAGAAGTCCTGCGCGAGCGTGGTGGCCATGAAGCTGCAACCCAAGCCGACGGAGTAGCTGTCGAAGGCACCCCCTCGTACGGTGTACACCTTGCGCCCATCGACCAATGTGCCGCGCAGATCGTTGGTCCATTCGGCCAGATTGCCGCTCATGTCGAAGACCGCCGCGCCAGCGTCGCTGGGGTCGAGAGCCCCGGACGTGGTGCACTGGCTGAACGAGCCCACGGTCGCCACAGCGTTGTGGTTTGCTTCGGCGCCGTTGCACAGAGTCGCATCGTAGCTGGCAGCGTAGGGATAGCAGCCGCTGGTGCAGGTCTTGCCCAGCGTGCAGGCAAAACCCCATTCGTCGGTGATCACGGTGGCATTGCTGCGCGTGACCTGGCACAGGCGCATGCCGGCGGCCCGGCAAGCGGCGTCGGCCGCCGTCCAGGTCACTGAACTCCAGGGCAGGACGCCGGTTCCGGTTGCACTGCTTGGGCGCGAGCAGGCGCGCGCGGAGGAAGATCCCGCGGAGGTCGCGTTGGCGTCGACGCGGCTGGCTTCATAGCTGTAGATGTAGTAACCGCCACCTGGAGCATCGATCGCCGCGACGTGGACCACGGCATCGCGCACGCCCTTGCACTCTTGCCCCGCGCACTTTGCGAGTCCCAGTCCCGACGGGTTGTCCCAGCTTTCGTCTATGAGCCCGTCGCAGTCGTTGTCCTTGCCGTCGCAGATCTCGTCGGTCGGTGTGGCGGTTGCCGAGCCGGAGAGATCACAGGACGGGGCCAAAGTCTTGTCGGCTTGGCACTTCATGGTTCCAACGCGGCGGCATTCACCCAGGCCTGTGTTGTCGCTACACGGATTGCCGAGGACGTTGGACGCGAACTCGTCCACCGCGCCATCGCAGTCGTTGTCGAGCCCGTCGCACCATGATTCCTGCGCCACAAGCTGGCTGGGGCCGGCAAGCTGCACAGTAGCCGGGTAGTTGCAGATCCAGCTCGGCGTGCTGGCGCCAGATGGCGTGACACACACCGGGAAACTGGCGTCACCAGGGAAGTGCGCCGACCCGCCCGGGCCCTTGCCACATTCCCCGGTCTGCCGACAGAAGTTGACCGTGGGCTGGATCAGGCCGGGGTCGTCTCCATCCGTGAGCCCGTTGCAGTCGTTGTCCTTCCCGTCACAAACTTCGGGTCCATCGGGCGTGCAGGCGTATGCGCAGCCGTTGCTGTGGTCGGCATCTGCCCAGCCGTCCTGGCAAGGGCCCATCTGACACTGACCATTGCGACATAGCCCCGTCGCGTGGGTATAGGTGCAAGCGTGATCGCAACCGCCGCAGTGTCGTGGATCCGTCTGGAAATCGAAGTCTTCGTCGACCGAGCCATCGCAGTCGTTGTCTTCGCCATCACAGACTTCCAGCTGCGGCGTCACCGCGCCCTGACAGACCAAAGCCCCAGCCGTGCACACCCAGGCGCCCAGCCGGCACTGACCGGTGCAGGTTCCGGTCTGCAGGCTGCAGCCGTCAGCCCCCGTCGGGTAGCAGGGCTTGCCCAGGTTGGGATCGCTCTCGTCGATGAGTCCGTTGCAGTCGTTGTCGCGTCCGTCGCAGACTTCCTGGCTGGGTTGTCCTGCGCCCACGCATATGCGCGCACCGGCGATGCAGGTGAGAACACCCGGCTGGCACCCACCCCCAGCGCAGGATTGACCCACGTCTGTCGCTCCCTCGTCGATGGTGCCATCGCAGTCGTTGTCCTTGCCGTCGCAGATCTCAATGCCGCTGTTGCTCGGCGTACAGGCATACTCGCACCCGTTCTCAGCTTTGCCGTCGAGATCGAAGTAGCCAGGCAGGCAGTCGGACACGCATTGGCCCTTTTCGCAGCGACCGCTGGCGTGGGCGGCGCTGCACAGATTGCCGCATTGGCCGCAGTTGGCTGCGTCGTTCTGCAAGTTGAAGCCTTCGTCAATCTGGCCGTTGCAGTTGTTGTCCGCACCGTCGCAGATCTCCACACCGCCGTTGCTCTCCAGACATTCGCAGCCATTCTCCGACTTTGTATCGAGGTCCACATATCCCGGATTGCAGGTGCCCACCCTGCACAGGCCGGCCAGGCAGACCGCTTGGGCGTGGGGAATTTCGCAGATGGCCCCGCATGCTCCGCAGTTCTGTGGGTCAGTCTGGAGAGTGGCGCCATTGCACAGCCCCCCATCAGGCGAGGTCCCGCGATCTGCATCAGAACCCGACCCGCCATCAGCGGAGCCACCCGCGCCTCCGGTGCCGAGCGAAATGATGGCTCCGCTCTTGGCGTCCACGCTGGCCGACCCGATGATTCGAGCCATATCGACGCTGCGCTGCTGGCAGGCGCCCAGAGCCAGCGCGAGGGCCAATGCGTAGCCGATATCTGTCCGGACCACAGCGCCCGCCGTTGCCAACCGCCACCGCGAGTGTCTGGGCCCAAGCAGCTGCGCAGGCGAGGCGGCGCTACGGTCCTGATCTATGACACAACGCATAGTCGCTTCCATAGAGAGCCTAGTGTACCGTCTCTCGGCAGGGACCGTAAAAACCTAGAGGGGTCCGCTCCCTCGTCCGATCGTCATGTCCGAACAGCCGTGCGCAGCGTCCGAGTCAGGGCTGGGCTCTCCAACGCCGTCTTCTGGCGGCGCTTGTCCAGGTACATTTCGTCGTCAGCTACGTGCACGAGCTCGTCGCAGGTGGTGCCATCCTTGGGATAGTTGGCGAACCCAAAGCTGAGGCCGATGGAGAACGAAGCGCCGGTGCGGGCCTCGGAGAGCGCTGCCCGCAGTCGCGTGAGCAGCGGTGCGGATCCGGTCGCCCCGATCTCGGGGAAGAGCACCGCGAACTCATCGCCCCCGACACGGCAAAGCACATCGTGGGTACGCAGCAAACGTTCGAGAAACTCGGCCACCCAGCGCAGAACGAGATCTCCTTCTGCGTGGCCGTGGGCGTCATTGATGGCCTTGAGATCATTGACGTCGACCATCATGATGCCGAAATGGCGCCGAGGCTGGCGACGCGCGCGGCTCAGCTCCTCAGTGAGACGCTCGGTGAAGTACCGGCGGTTCCACAATCCGGTGAGCTCGTCGCGGTAGGCGAGGGTGCGATACGCCTCCAACCTGGTGAGTTCGTGGCGCAGATCGGCATTTTCCCGCAGCAAGTCCTTTACGCTTGGCGGTGTAGCTCGAATCGGATCCTTGCGTCCCACGATGGATCTTGTAGCAAAAAGGTCGATGGCGCGCCAACGCACCCCCGTATAATCCATCATGGAAATATGTCCCTTCGCGCTGCAGTCCTCTTCGATCTAGACGGAACCCTGGTTGACACCGAGCGCGACAACGTGGAGTCGGTCGTCTTGGCCCTACAGCGTTGGCATATTGCGCTTGACGGCGTTGAGCGTCATTTCGTGGTTGGCCATTCCTGGAATGAGATCTACGCCATGCTTCTCCGCAACCATGGGCTGCAGGTGGGCATGGACGAGGTCATCGCGCGAGCGGTGGAGGAGAAACGCCAGCTCCTCGCGTACAAGGGATACCAGCCCCTGCCGGGGGCGCGTGAGGCGGTCAAGCGTCTCGGCCGCCGCGCGGATTTGGCCGTGGTCTCGGGTGCCAGCCGAGTTGAAGTGCATGAGGCCGTCGACGGGCTCGGGATGCTGCGCGATTTTCGGGTCTTGCTCGGGGCCGAGGACTATCGCAAAGGCAAACCCGACCCTGAGCCGTATCTGACCGCGATGCGGCTGCTCGCGGTGCCGCCAGCCGCCTGCATTGTCGTGGAGGACGCGGAGCCGGGCATTCTGGCGGGACGGGCTGCGGGCGCTCACGTGATAGCAGTTAGGGCAGCCAACTATCTCGGATATGACCAGTCGGCGGCGGATGTGGTCCTCGACACGCTCGACGACCTGACCGACGAGCTGTTCGATCGGTTGCTGGCACAGACGGCATCGATCGCACTCGGCTAGTGGTGTCGCCGTGTTCGATCATTTGCCTGCCGACGTCACCCTTTTCGAAGTGGGGCCCCGCGATGGCCTGCAGAACGAAAACCGCCTGGTGGCGACGACCGACAAGATCGCGCTCATCGACGCGCTGTCGGGCTGTGGTCTGCGCGCCATCGAGATCACGAGTTTCGTCAACCCGCAGTGGGTCCCGCAACTGGCTGATGCGGGTGATGTCGCGCGGCGGGTTGTCCGCCGCCCTGGGATCATCTACTCGGCATTGGTGCCCAATCCACAGGGCCTGGCCGTGGCGCAGGCGGCGGCGATGCCAGAGATCGCCGTGTTTGTTTCGGCATCGGAAAGTCACAATCGCAGGAACGTGAACAAGAGCATCGCGGACACCTTGCGGGTTCTTGCGGAGGTCGTCCCAAGCGCTCGCCAGGCCGGCATGCGCGTGCGCGGCTATGTTTCGACCGTGTACGGCTGCCCCTACGAGGGCGCGGTCGACGCTGCCAAGGCGGTAACGTTGGTGGCTGCTCTGCGCGCTTCGGGCTGCTACCAGGTGTCTCTGGGCGACACCATCGGCGTGGCCAACCCGCGCCAGGTGCGCGACGTTCTCGCCTTGGTCCTGGCCGAGACGCCTCGCGAGGCCGTGGCCGTACACTTTCACGACACACGCGGCACCGCGCTGGCCAACATCCTGGTCGCGTTGGAAATGGGGATCACCACCATCGACACGGCCCTGGGCGGGCTGGGTGGCTGCCCGTTTGCGCCAGGTGCATCAGGCAACGTGGCCACGGAGGACGTTGTGAATATGGTGGAGGGAATGGGAGTGAAGACCGGAGTCCATCTCGACAAGCTCATCGATTGTTCGCGCCTGGCGGCCAGCCTGGTGGGGCACGAGATGCCGTCTCGCTACTATCGCGCGGCCATTGGCTCGCGCCTTCACGCCGGCGGGGGAAATAGAGCATAGGCGGCGTCCAATTCAACCTGGCTGGGAACGCAGAACATTCGTGGCTTCCCATTCCTGGTTGAGCTGGTTGGCTTCCTCGATCGAGCGGTGCTTGCGCAGCCCAGGCGGAAAATGCATGGGGCAGAGGCGGGCAGAGAGATCCCATACCGACGCGATGGTTGGCCAGAGCCGAGGGTCGTCTCGGTCGAGCCAGACGGTGCCCTCCATCTCGGCGGCTGATCGGAATCGGCGGATAGGCATGCTAGTCCTTGATGTTGAATTGGCGCCGCAAGCGATCGGCGTCGGCCCGATCCTGTGGCCGAACGGTGTCCTTCTTCATCAGGAAGAGCATTCGGGGCGTTGCCACAGGCACGCGAAGCCCTTCCACGAGACGTTCCTCGACTTCGATGTCTTCAAAGCGGAAGGCTTCNNATTGAGGGCCACCGCCCCCACGACCTTGTACCGCACCCCTTCGCGTTCGAGGGCTCGAAGTACGGCAATCACCGCGTCCGCATTCACGTCGCCGAAGTATAGCGACCGGTCCGGCCAAGAGCCAGTTCCGCTAGGTCAGGATCCTGGGCAGGTTTTCACACCGGGGCTTGGGGCATTGGAAGGCCCCTGTCCGGAAGCGAATCACGTTGCCGCGGATGGGTCGGAGATCTCCTGCTTCTCACCTCTGTCGCGTGAGGAAGCTGGCGTCCAACCTGATCGTCGTTTCTGGTCACACGAAGAGTCGGCCCGCGGATCGCGGGTCGCGTGGGCGAGTTCGTGGGCGTGAGCGAGTTCGTGGGCGCTATGCGGAGGACGGATCGGGTGCCGCGGGCCGCTCGCGCTCACGCGAGTCGCCCGCGCAGACCGCTTTGCGCTGGTCGCTCACGCTCACGCTGCCGCTCACCCTCACGCTGGCCGACCTACGCTATCCCCCCAAAGCCCGCTGGCGCAGGAAGTGATCCGCCAGCACCAGGGCCATCATGGCCTCGACGATGGGCACGGCGCGTGGAAGCACGCAGGGGTCGTGACGGCCGCGCGGCTTGAGCAGAGTGGAATTGCCCTCGACGTCTACGGTTTCCTGTTCGCGCAGGATGGT
>PMBY01000188.1 GCA_003153875.1 Myxococcales bacterium
GTGCTCGAGCTGCGCTACGAGTACGGCAAGGACGTGGAACTCCGTCGGGTTCTGTCTCTCAAGCGCGGCAGTGTGCGCCTGGTGGGGATCATTCGGCCCGACAAGGAATACGACGGCGTGCGCGGCTTCCTCAAGGAGCTGACTGACCGCAAACCTCTGATTACTGCCGTGGCGGAGATGCCCTATCTGGCCCTCGACTGGATCCAGGGGCGGCTGAAAGAGGCGGGCCTGCTCGATCGCTTCCAGCGCTTCTCGGTGCAGAAGTACAGCACGCCGCCCAAAATCGACAGCGGCGTGCTCATCTTCGAAACTTGGGGCAAGACCGAGGCCAAGGTGCGCAACGGTGGAGCCGATCTGGGCCTGGAGATCACCCAGAGNNCGGGAACTTCGATCTGGGCCAATCCCTGCATCCGCGATCAGCCGGAGAAGTACGAGCTTCTGCGCATGTTCCTGCTCAACCTCTACGGCGCAACCAACGCCGAGAACAAAGTTCTGCTGCTCTTCAACGTGCCGGTGTCACGCGCCGCTGCGGTGGAGAAGTATCTGGCGGACAACAATCTGTATGCCGATGAGCCCAGCCGCATCAGCGGCAAGGGCTACACCGAGTACAGCATCGAGGTGGACACGGCCAGCGCCAAGTTGCCTCTCGCCCGGGTGCGTTTCCATCTGGCTGAGCTGGGCGCGCGTGGCATCGACACCGTGCCGCTCACGTCGTCGATCCCGGACGCGGGCGTCATCGAGAATTGGTAGTGCGGTCTATCGCCTGCAGCGAAAGCTGCTCCGTCTGAACGATCTTCGGTGCCGAACGCTCATCCCAGAAGGACGGAGGGCCGTCAGCGATGAGGCGCTCAGCTTCCTCTGCTGGCACGGGGCGGGAGAAGAAGTAGCCCTGGGCACGCCTGCACTTGAGCGCGTGCAGCGACTCCATCTGTTGCGGGGTTTCTACTCCTTCGGCGGTCACGTCCATGCCCAGGTTGTGGGCCAGCCCGACGATGGCGCGCACGATCTCGGATTGCTGAGCGCCGCTGTGCATGGAGCTGACGAAGGAGCGGTCGACTTTCAAGGTCTGGACCGGGAATGATTGCAGATAGGCCAGCGAAGAATAGCCGGTCCCGAAGTCGTCGACATCCAGGTGCACGTTCATTTCGTGCAGTTCTTGTAGTGCGGCCGCGCCTGCTTGCATGCTTTGCATGAGCGCGCTTTCGGTGATCTCCAGGGTCAAGCTGCTCGGGCGCAACCCGGTTTCGTCCAGCACGCGGCGAACCTGTTGAGGCAGATCGGCATCGGCTAGCTGGCAGGTGGACAGATTCACCGCGATGCCGAGCGGCGGCTGGTGGTGGTGCGTGTTGTGCCAGTGCTGCATCTGGCGGCAGGCTTCGCGCAGAACCCACATTCCGAGCGGCCGGATGAGCCCGGTCTCCTCGGCGGTGTGGATGAAGGCGTCAGGCATCACCAGGCCGCGGCAGGGATGGCGCCAACGCGCCAGCGCCTCGAACCCGGCCAAGCGCCGCGTCGCCAAGTCTACGATGGGTTGGTAGTGGACGACCCACTCCTGGCGTTCGACGGCCCGGCGAAGATCAGTCTCGAGCTGCAATTGGTCGACCGCGCGTCGGTGCATCTCCGCATCGAAGACTTCATGGCGGGCACGGCCAGCGGCCTTGGCGCGGTAGAGCGCGGTGTAGGCATCGCGGAGCATGTCATCGTGGCGCGAGTAGCCCGAGCTGGACAGCGCGATGCCGATGCTGACCGAGGTGAAGACCTCGGTCCCGACGACGGTGAGGGGCAGCGCCATGGCGTTCTGGATGCGCTCTGCCACGCGAACCGCATCGCTCTCGCTGTGCAGATCGTCGAGCAGAATCGTGAACTGATCGCCCACCACCCGTGCTAGCACGTCGCCCGGACGTAGGCAGGCCTCTATGCGGCGGGCGGTGCGCACCAACAGCTCGTCACCGGCCCCGTGTCCGAGACTTTCGTTGATGCACTTGAAGCGATCGAGATCCAACCAGGCCACGGCAAACAGCGGGCTCGACGCACCCAGGTGGTGGGTGCGCATGACCAGGCGCTCGACGCGCTTGTCAAACATGGCGCGGTTGGGAACCTGGGTCAGCGGATCGTAGAACCCTTTCTGTTCCAACTCCGCCTCGAAGCGTTTCTTCTCGGTGATGTCGCGTGAGATTCCGAAGGTGCCGACGATCAGGCCGGACGAGTCGCGCAGCGGAATCTTGGTGGTGGAGAGCCAGCGCTCGCTACCGCCGGGCAGGTGCCACTTCTCCTCCACGTCGACGAGAGTGCGCCCCCGACGCACGATCTCCTCATCGTCGCGGCAGCGGTGTTCGGCCTCGTCCCGGCACAAGAAATCCATCTCGTTGCGACCGATGGCCCGGGCCGGGTCAGAAAGTCCGAGGTGAGTGGCCAGGGTGCGGTTGACGCGGGTGAAGCGGCCGTTGCGATCCTTGAAGTAGATGTCTTCGGCCATGGAGTCCATGACCGTCTCGATCTGAAAGAGAGAGCCGCGCAGCCAGTCGAGCTCTTGCTTCTGCGCGCGGCTCAGTGCCTCAGTGACGGGCGGAGGTGTGCGTTGCACTCGTCCGGGCCTGGGCGTATTCGCCTCGCGCCCCGAATGCGCGACGGGGGTCGCGCGCCTTTCCGAGCCCTGCTGGGCTTGCGCACGCTTTGCCCTGGGTGAAACGAGCTTGGTCATGCTGACGCGCGACCGTCCGAGGTGCCCCACGGAGTGAACCCCGCTGCTGCCCCTTGCTCGAACTAGTAGCGCCGCGATTATAAGCCGATTCACAAATTTTTGTGAGGTGAAACGCAGGATCTCTCCTATTGTGCTAGGAGATTCCCCCACACATGTGAGTGGAGGTATCATGCCTAATTGTGGAAAATGCGATCATGAAGCGTCGGGTTTCGATCTTGGCCGTAGCGACTGTGCTTGGGGCTAGCAGCCACGCGGCGGCTGCGCCAAAGCTCAAAGTGGTGGGCCGGGTCAATGCCGGCGAGGCCGCCATGCACGATGCCTTCGCCCTGGATCAGGCGGGCAGCAAGCTGGCGTACATTGTCTTCACCGGCAAGGGCGCGGTGCAACTGCATGTGGGACCACCTGGGGGCAAGACCAAGGTGACGGATCTGGTGAACTTCTCTGGCGCTCCCGAGAAGATCCTGGGGTTGTCGGGATACTGGTTCGTGGTGGCCAACGAAGGGTCACGGCGGGCCGCCATTGTCGACCCCGCGGGACGAATCAGGCGCCAGACGGGCTCGTTCGACGACTGTGAGCTGTCCCGCGCGCCAAACGCCCTGGTGACCTACAGCCAGAAACGTCTGCCCGCCGGGGACCGCTATTCCATTCAGACCTATCGGCCGGACGGCAGCACCATCGCCGTGAAGGCGCTGGTGGTGACCCCGGGCGGGACCATAGACGGCGACGCCTCCGCGACTTTTCTCGGTTTTGCCAAGAGCCACCTGGAAGCCATGGTGCAGATTCCGGGCGCGTACAACCGTCGCAGCGACGCGCGCGAGCCCCCGAAGTTCGCTCTCTATGACGTGATGAAGGGCAAGACCGGGCCGGGGAAGATGCCGCCCAAGCTGGACACCTTCCTGGACTACATTCGCAAGCGGGCCGAGAAGCCTGACCTGGATGCCGTCATCGTGCTGGCCGCGGGACAGGCGGGTTTCGAGCTGGTGGGCCCAGGCGAGAAAGTGCGGCCACTCAACCTGGCGACCAAACAATACGACGTGCTGTCGTTGCAGCAGTTTCAGGTGGGCAACCGGGTGGTGTTCTCGTTGGTGGCCGACCGGCCGCAGACCGGCAACATGGAAGAGGAAGGTCGCTATTCGCAGGCGTTCTTCAGCCTTGAACCGACGAGCGGAAAGGTCACCGCGTTGGGCGAGGTTTCGCTGCCCGACAAGCATCCCTGTCCCTGGTCCGCCGGCGGCAACAAGATCGCGGTGTTGCGCAAAGCGGCCGACGGCGGGAAGGAGATTGTGATCTACTCACGGTAGTTTCGTTTCGGCGATGAGTCGCTCCGCCTCGCTGGCCGAGCGCAGCGAGCAGTCTTCAATGGCCAGGCCCCCGAAGTAGTTGCCCGTGATGTAAAGGCCGCTGGCTGGCAGGCGCCGGTCGATCTCCGCGGCGATCGCCGCGTGTCCCAGTGCCAGCGAGGGCAAAGACGTGGCGTGAGTGGCAACGCAGGCGAGCTGGTCGCGGCCCAGGCCGGTGACGGCGCAGATGCGGTCGATGCGTTCGTCGAGCGACAAGCCAGCGCGGAAGTGGAAGGTGAAGGCGCGCAGGCGCTCGTCGGGAACCACGTCGCGCGTGACCACTGAGAAGAACGTGTCGTCGATCGGCACGATGCCGGCCAGGCGCGGGAGACGAACGTGACGGGCCTCGGCCACAACACCCACGGACTCGATCTTCGCAGTCTGGATGCCAGCCAGGGCGGTGGCGATTTCCGGGGCGAGGGGCACGAGCAAGTTTGCGGCCTCGGGGGCCGGCAGAGCCAGGGCCAGACGCTGGGCAAACACCCGATCTCCGCCGGCAATCTCGACGACGAGTTTGCCGCCGGTACGTGCCAGGCCGCGCACTTCCGCATTGGTCCGCACTGCGATTCTCGGCTCTGCAGCGATCCGGTCGGCCAGAGTCTGGATTCCGCCGGCAAATGTGAAGCTGCGCGGGATGTCTTTGCGGCGCGGGCGCTTCTTGAACAGGAACTCGGCAGGAAAGTTGTCGGCCGGTTGCGACAGCACGGTAGCGAACAGGGGCGCAAACACGTGTTTCCAATTCTTTCGGCCCACCAGCTTGCCGTAGTAGTCGGCCACGGTTTGGCCCTGCTTGTGCTCGCTGAACGCGTGCCAGGCCGAGGCGAACAATTCGGGCAAACTCAATTGCGAGGGAATGCTGCGCAGCTGGCCCTCGACCAGCAGGCGAAAGGGCGCCCGTTTTCGTGTGAGCATGCGATCGCGCAGGCCCAGCTCGTCGATGATGGTCAGCAGCGAGCCATAGGAGTTGTAGAGCGTGTGCGCTCCCATCTCGAACCAGAACCCGACGGGTTGCCGTTGGGAGCGGACACATCCACCCAGCTCGGCAGCCGATTCGAGAACGAGCACGCTGCGCCCGGCCTGCGCCACACGATGGGCCAGGCACAGCCCGCTGATTCCGGCCCCGAGGACCACGACATCGACGTTTTCGCTCACGGTGCCTTGGTTATGGCGCATGCCCGGCGAGATTGTCCACACCGCTGAGAACAGGCACGGCGAAGGGTTCGTGAAACGGGGGCTCCCACCTAAGGGATGCCAGGGAACGACGAATAGGCAATGTCGAAGTCTTCGAACATGTCGACGATTTGCACCGTGAAGTCAGGGAATGCGGTGACGATATGCCATTGTCCGCATTGTGAAGGGAAGTAGGTTTCATTGACGTTCAAGTCGGGAAACACGGACACCTTGACCTTGAAGTCCGGAAAGACGGTCACGTACTGCACGTTGCCCCAGAGCTTGACCCCCTTGAAGGTGCAATCGCACTTGATGCGCCCACACGTCGCCGGTCCCACGTCCAGGCTCGGAGTCAAGCTGTCCGCGGTCGCGTCCATCACCTTCGCATCGGCCGCTGGTCCGTCTACCTTTGCGTCGGGCGTGCTTGTGTCGGGTGGGGTTGCATCCGGCGCTCGCGCCTCTGTGGCATTCGCGTCCCTTGCTGCTGCGTCGGGTCCGGCGTCATCAAGGAGGTCGGCGTCGCCGTCCGGTGCTGTCTGGGGCGCAGGGCCGTCCCTGGTCGCGCTGTCCGGGGCGAGCCCCGCGTCGCTTGCCCCAACGTCCGATTGCGGGCCAACAGGAACTCGGTCGGCCCCGACATCGACGGGCAAAGTCGCCTCTGGTCCCTGCGCATCGAGCGTCTGTACGTCCGGGCCGGGCGCATCCAGCGGTTGTGCGTCAGGTCGCTGCGCGTCCGGCGCCTGTGCGTCCGGTGTCGGTGGCCCCGCATCACTGCCGCCCGAGGTGGCAGTGTCCCCGCCCACCTCTTTGGCCGCACCGGACCCGTCGGGGCCGGTGTTCGAAGGATTGTCGCTCTGGCTTGAACACGACAACACGCCCGCCGCGCACGCGACGAGGCAAGGAAGAACGAGAGCAAGAGTGATTTTCACCGCGCCATTATGGCGAGCTACCACTTTGATGCAAGCTCTGCGCTGGAGGATTGAGGGGCGCCATGCCGCGCTTGTGAGGCTCGGTCGGGGAGTGCTAGCGTGACGGCCGTCGTCGTTTGACGACACCCGAAAGCCATGAAGCGACTCCTGAGAATTGCCATTTGGTCGCTGGTGTCCGTGCTGGGCGCTGCGGCCTATGCCGTGCTGGCCACTCGGCGCGGCGAGCCGCTCAACGCCGCATGGATGGTGGTGGCGGCATTGTGTACCTACGCCATCGGGATCCGTTTCTATTCCAAGTGGATCGCGGCCAAGGTGCTGATGCTCGACGATCTCAGGGCCACGCCTGCCGAGGTTCACGACGACGGGCGCGACTTTGTCCGCACCAACAAGTACGTGCTTTTCGGCCATCACTTCGCCTCAATCAGCGGGCCTGGGCCGCTGGTCGGGCCCGTGCTGGCGGCGCAATTCGGCTACTTGCCCGGCACTTTGTGGATTCTCATTGGCGTTCTTTTGGGCGGGGCCGTGCAGGACTTCGTCATCCTGTTCGGTTCAGTCCGGCGCGACGGCCGGTCGCTGGTTGAGATGGTGCGCGACGAGGTCAATGGCTTTGCCGGCACGGTCGCCATGCTGGCCGTGCTGGGGATTCTCATCATTATTGTGGCCAGCCTGGGGCTGGTGGTGACCAATGCGCTGGCCGAGAGCCCATGGGGCGTGGTGACTACGGCCATGACCATCCCCTTTGCCATGATGATGGGCGTGTACGTGCGCTTCTTGCGCGTGGGCAAGGTGCTGGAGATGACGGTAATCGGGGCGCTGTTCTTGCTGGCGTCGCTCCTAGGCGGATTCTGGGTCAACCAGCACGCGACCTTCGCGCTGACCTTCACCTGGAGCAAGACCACCTTGGCACTGTGCCTGATTGGGTATGGCCTTTCCGCCAGCGTGCTGCCGGTGTGGCTGTTGCTGGCTCCGCGCGACTACCTGGTGACTTTCCTCAAGATCGGCGTGGTGGTGCTGCTGGCCTTGGGCATCTTGCTGGTACTTCCACCCATCCAGATGCCGTGGCTGACCGATCCGGCACGCTTTGCCGGCGGCATGCGACCGGTCGTGGCAGGCAGCCTGTTTCCTTTCTGCTTCATCACCATCGCCTGCGGGTCGGTGAGCGGATTCCACGCCCTGGTCGCCAGCGGCACCACGCCCAAGATGATCACGCGCGAGCGCCATGTGCGCAGTATCGGGTACGGCGCCATGTGCCTGGAGAGTTTCGTGGGCATCATGGCCATGATCGCGGCTTGCGTGCTCGACCCTGGGCTGTACTTCGCGGTGAATGCGCCGGCCGGGCTGGTGGGCAGCACGCCCGATGCGGTCGCAGCCGCGGTGTCGGCGTGGAATTTCCCGGTGACCGCCGCCCAGATTACCGACCTGGCGCGCGCCATTGGCGAGAAATCCGTGCTGGCGCGCACCGGCGGCGCGCNNATCATGTTCGAGGCGTTGTTCATTCTGACCACGCTGGATGTGGCCACGCGCATCGGACGCTTCTTGCTGCAGGAATTGGGTGGCCGCTTCTGGAAGCCGTTTGGCGACACCAAGTCCTATCCGGCCAACATCGCGGCCAGCGTGCTTTTTGCTGGGGCGTGGGGCTTCTTCCTCTATGCCGGCGTGAAGGATCCCTTGGGCGGCGTGAATTCGCTGTGGCCGCTCTTTGGCATCGCCAACCAGTTACTCGCCTGCGTGGCGCTGTGTTTTGCCACGACCATGGTCATCAAGATGGGCAAGGCCCGCCACGTCTGGGTGACGCTGCTGCCACTGGCCTGGCTGGGCAGCGCGACGTTTGCTGCCTCCCTACAAAAGGTCTTTCATTCCAACCCACGTGTCGGGTTTGTGGCCATGGCGGAAAAACTCTCGGCCGACCTGGCGGCAGGCAAAGTGTTAGCGGCCAAGCGCGTGGCCACCGAGGCGCTGATCTTCAACAACTACCTCGATGCAACGGCAGCAGGCATATTTCTCGTGCTGGTGATCGCCATCTTGGTGGTTTCGATTCGCGAGTGGGTGCTCATCCTGTCAGGGCGGAAGGTCGCGGTGCTACACGAGACCGAGCCGGTCTGGCTGCCAACGCCGGTCACGCCGCCCGAGGTGCCGCGTCCTTGGTGGCGTTTGGGGACAACCGTCGTGGTCCTGGGCACTCTGGCCAGGGAACTGTCAGGCGAAGCCGCAGCAGCCCGCACCAACCTGCCTGCGGACGAGGCCCTGACCGAGGTGCTGGCGCATCGCTATGACGGCGGCGACGGCCCGACTCGTTGCTGTTAGCTTCGTTCACGCTCCTGTACGACATCCGGCGTAGGGGCGACCTGCGGTCGCCCAGCATATCGCGTCCGTCGTCGGGGGCGACCGCAGGTCGCCCCTACCTATCGCTTGCGCATCAACTGCGAGATATCGCGAACGGCGCCGCGGGCTGCGCTGGTGGTCATGAGCGCGTAGGCTTGCAGGGACTGCGACACGGATCGATCACGGTCGGGCTGGAAAGCCTTGTCGCCCTTGGCTTCCATGGCCCGGCGTCGACTGGTCAAAGTTGCCTCGTCGACCAGTAGATCGATCTGGCGGTTTGGAATATCGATACGAATGCGGTCGCCTTCTTCAACCAGGCCAATGGTGCCGCCCTCGGCTGCCTCGGGTGAGACATGGCCGATGCTGAGGCCCGAAGTTCCGCCCGAGAAGCGGCCGTCGGTGAGCAGCGCGCAGGTCTTGCCCAGACCCTTACCCTTGAGGAACGAGGTCGGGTACAGCATTTCCTGCATGCCCGGCCCGCCGCGCGGGCCCTCGTACACGATCACCACCACGTCGCCGGGTTTGATCCGGTTGGCCAGGATGGCCTCGCATGCGATCTCCTGCGAATGGAAGACACGCGCCGGGCCTTCGAAGCGCAGGATGGACGCGTCCACGCCCGCGGTCTTCACGATGCAGCCGTCCTTGGCCAAGTTGCCGTACAGGATGGCCAAGCCGCCGTCCTTGCTGTAGGCGTGGGCCACGTCGCGGATGCAACCCTTTTCCACGTCGGTGTCCGCCGCTGCGAAGTACTTTTCTTGCGAGAATGCGGTTTGGGTCGCCACGCCGCCCGGCGCCGCCAGGGTGCGCTTCTGCGCTGCTGCGATGGCCGTCTTGCGATGGATGTCGTTCTCGGCGACGGCCTGGCCCATGGTCGCTGCATGCACGGTCTTGGCCTCGCGGTGGATGAGCCCGGCGCGGTCCAACTCGCCCAGAATGGTGAAGATGCCGCCCGCGCGGTGCACATCCTCGAGGTGGTGCTGCGATGAGGGCGCCACCTTGCAAATGTTAGGCACCTTGCGCGACAGACGATCGATGTCGGCCATGGTGAAGTTCACGCCCGCCTCTTGCGCGACGGCCAGGATGTGCAACACGGTATTGGTCGAGCCGCCCATGGCGATGTCGAGCGTCATGGCGTTCTCGAAGGCCTGCAAGG
>PMBY01000520.1 GCA_003153875.1 Myxococcales bacterium
AGCCCCGAGCAGAGCCCCACCAATCGCTCCCAGGTTCAGCGCGATGCCGGCCGCGAGCAGGCCAGTGTCCGCTGCCTTGTCGATTGCGCCCGCCAAAGTGCCCACCACGGCGCCACTCCACAATGCGGCCGATCCCATGAACGCGGCTCGTCCAGGGGTTGTTCCAAGGAACGTGCCCACCACGCCGCCGGTGAGCGCGCCTGCCGTGCCCAGTCCCCAGGTCAAGGTTGTCACGGTCTTTCCCCCCCATTTGGTTGAGTTGGGGTAGTGCGCCTCGTGCCAGAGCAACCATGCCAGCGCCTCCTCGTAGCCAATGTACATGCCCGAGACCGTGGACTGCGGAACGCCATATCTGAATCCGATGGTGTAGTCGACCAATGCAACAATTCCTGCCTCGGCCGCGGCTAGTCCCAGCGGAGGCAAGATGTAGCCGGCGGCCGAACTAGGGTTGTTGTGAATGTCGATCACGATTCCTGCAAAAGCGCCGTTGAGTACGGCGTTGGTGTAGAGGATTGCCAGTTCATCCAAGGTGCGGCGATTGACCATCGGCTTTGACAGTGCGAGCTGGGTTGGCGTGGCCAGCACGAACCCTCCCTGAGCCCATGTGCGGCATGCGGCGAGAAGCTCGGCTACCACCAGGCGGTTTGCGGGATCCGGCGCTGTGAGCAGGAGCGCCGCGAACTTCTGCACGGCCTCCGGAAAGCGGCCCGCCAGCATGTCGGCCCGGGCCTCGGCATAGGCTGCGTCCCAGCCTGGCGCGCTGGCCGCGGCGGCGACGTCAGCCTTGGTCAATTGCTTGGGCGCATGATGAGCGCTGATTGGTTTGGAGGTCTCTGCGGTTGCCGCAAGGGGGGCCGCAACGAGCGCAACAGCGAAAATGAATATCCGGGTGGGGCGCATGTCCAGCATGCTGAGCAAAACGAGTGCCATACGCCCAAGTGGCGGAAAACAGAGTCTGCCGGCTTGGTCTCGCGTAGGGATGTGTTCGCTTTTCAACAGCTCCACCACGCGCCCAGACACTTGATTCACAAATGCGCTACCATTGTGTGTGCTTTCACGCATAGAAGTCTTCATGCGTTGTCCAAGTCGCCGCTGGGCTCGGTCAAGCGGCATGGCAATCATTTGCGCTACACTCGTCGCGCTGCTTGGGGCTGGTTGCTCGAGTGGCAGCACCTGTCGCCTGATGGAATTGGCGTGAGGTTCTAGGCGGAACCATGCGATTCCAATTTTCACGCTGCCTTGCCTCCCTGTCGACGGTCGTGCTCATGGCCGGCTGCTACGACCTGTCCTTGAAGGACTACAAGGGCGGTGATAGCGGCCAAGGAAGCGGCGGGAGTGCAGCCAGTGGCGGCAGTGTAGGAGGTGGCGGGAGTGCGGCCAGCGGCGGCGGTGTGGGCGGCGGCGGCAGCGTAGCCGCGGTTGGGAGCGTCGGCACCGGGGGGAGCGTAGGCGGCGGTGGAAGCGTAGTCGCAGGCGGGAGCGTCGGCACCGGGGGAAGCGCAAGCAGCGGCGCCAGCGCCGGCAGGGGCGGGAATGGAGGCGCCGGTGGCAGTGTAGGAAGCGGTGGCAGCGTTGGCACCGGTGGAAGCGCAAGCGCCGGTGGCAGCGTGGGCAGCGGTAGAAGCGCCGGAAGTGGTGGTAGCATCGGCAGCGGCGGCAGGGTAGGAAGCAGCGGCGGCAGCGTCGGAAGTGGCGGCGGCGGCGCGGGAAGTGGCGGCGGCGCGGGAGCCGGTGGCACGACAGGTGGCACGGGCGGCAGCATAGGCAGGGGCGGCAGCATAGGCACGGGCGGCAGTACAGGCACAGGCGGCAAGACAAGTAGCACGGGCGGCGCGGGCACCGGCGGTGCAGGTGGCACAGGCGGCAAAACAAGTGGCACTGGCGGTGCAAGTAGCACTGGCGGTGCAAGTGGGACTGGCGGTGCAAGCGGCACCGGCGGCGCACAGCCGTTCAAGGGCATCGCCGGTGGGGCGTGCAAGGTGCGGACTGCGATGGGGGTGTCTTGGTATTACAACTGGTCTGGGACCGAGAACGAGGCGTGCGCAGCCCCGAACGGCGTCGAGTATGTGCCCCAGATTTGGGGCGCGGATACCGCGGCCAACATCAAGACCGCTGTCGCGGGCTTCGCCAGCAAGGGCTACAAGTACGTGCTCGGCTTCAATGAGCCGGACAACACGACACAGTCCAATATCGCTGTGGCGTCGGCGATTGCGCTGTTGCCCGCGTTCGACAACGCGTCGATAGCCGTCGGAACGCCAGCGACTCAGGCCAATGCCACCGGGCAAACGTGGTTCACAACGTACATGGCGGGCGTCGCGGCCAACACCACGCTGCGAGCCGACTTCATCGCCATTCACTGGTACGGCTGGAACGCGGGCTCGTGCGACGCCGCGGCCTCACAGCTCGAGAGCTACATCAAGTACGCGGAAGGCTTTCCTGGCAATCGGCCCATTTGGTTGACTGAGTGGGGCTGTCTGAACCAGAGCGCCCCGACGGCAGCGGGAGTGATCGCCTTTTTCAACGGAGCGCTCGCGGTTTTCGCCAAGCACCCGCGACTGGCACGCTATGCCTGGTACCAGTGGTCCCCAAATTGCGAAGTTTACAACACCGATGACACCTTGACCGACCTTGGTAAGGTCTACGCCGCGGCGCCATCGAAGAAGTGACCGCGACCGGACGCCTGTGAGCGACAGCGGCGGTCACGGCGACGGCGCACGCCTAGCAGCAGAACGATGAGTGCGAGCGACGCAGCCCCGCTGCCCCCGCCGCTCTGCGAGCAGCCGCATCCGCCCGCCGCACGGCTCGTCGCCGGACCCCCGTCAGGCGAATTGCTCCCAGTACCCGCGGGGCTTCCGCCTGTGCCCGCGGGGCTTCCGCCTGTGTCCGCGCGGCGTCCGCCCGTGCCACCCGGCTCGCTGTTCCCGGCGGAACCACCGGCGCCGCTGGCGCCAGCGCTGCCGCCGCTCGTGCCGCCCACTTCGCTGGTGCCACCGCTGCTCCCGCTCATGCCGGCCGCTTCGCTGGTGCCACCGCTGCTCCCGCTCATGCCGCCCGCTTCGCTGGTGCCGCCGGTGCCGCCGCTCGTGCCGCCCGCTCTCGTGCCGCTCGCTCCGCTGGTGCCGTCGCTGGTGCCGCCCGCGCCGCTGCTACCAGCGCTGCCGCCTGTCCCGGCCGTCCGCGGACCGTAGACGGGAGGCGTTGCCCCCAGCTCATAGGCGCCGAGGTCCGGCGCGGCGCCCGCGAAGCCGTCGTTGAGGCCGACTAGCACGACGCCCTTGTCGATGGCGGCGCCCCCGGCGGCCAGCCGCAGATCCACCACTGGCTTGGGAGGATAGGGGTTGGAGGGAAACGGCACCGTCTGGGCGAACACGCTCATGTCGATCTGCACCGCGTGGACTTCAGTGGTGTTGGCCTTCAAGGTTGCCAAGCTGGTGAACCGAGTGGCGCCAATCTTCCCTGCGAAAGTGTTGGTCCCGATTGACCCGAGACCGTCGTAATCGAAGGAGCAGGTGGCGTCGGCGTCGACCAGGTCGAGGACGTTCCCGCTGCCGTTGCCATAGCCGCCGTAGGTTCCGCCGCCTGTGCCGCCAATAAAGAGGTTGTTGCGGAAGTACGCTCGGCTCCAGGTCTCGCCCGCGTAGCAGCCAAAGGCGTCGCCGCACTTGACCACCGTGTTGTGCAGCACAACGTCGCCCACTGTGCCGTTGTGAAATTTGAAGGGGCTGTACAGGACGTTGTACAGGGTGTTCTGGATGTAGTAGGTGGGGCCGCCCAGGTCGGGCTGTGAACTCATACCGTCGAAGCAGTTTCGCACCCGGTTGCGCATGACACGGACATTGCCCATGGCCGAGTCGGCTTCCACGGCGTCGTCGGTCGCCTCCTCGATGTCGTTGTTGCAGATGTCGATTGAAACCTGCTCGTAGGCCTCGTCGTATTCCATGAGCGAAATATTGTCGCGGAAGCCCTTCACGTGGTTGAAGCAGACCACGTGCCCCGACCCGGTGAACTGGATTCCCTCGCCGCCGTCGAAGCCGTCAGTGCTGAGCTGATTGTCGACCCAGACCGCGGCCCCCACCACGTCGTTGTCGACGATGTAGTTGTTGCGCGGAACCGCGTTCCCTATCTCGAAGTCGATTCCTCCGGTGGTGGATTGAATGTGGCAGCCACGCACCACCATGTTGGAGGCGCCGTGCATGCGCACCTCGCCCTGCACCGTCACGTTCTCGAGGTACACGTACTTCTGATCATCCATCGTCACGCGCCCCTGGATCACGACCTCATCGACCGCTGTCCCGCGCAGCACGATCGGTTTCCCGTCGGCGCCACTGCGGCTCATGTTGAAGGCGGGGTAGTTGCCGGCCCCCATGAGCAAGATGTCGCCGGGTGCGGCGCCCGAGAGCATGGTGCTGAAATTGGCGGGCGTGACCGCCTTGGTGGTCGCAGTCGCTGCCGCCTGCGGAATCGGGCGCGTCGCGGCCGTCGTGGTTTGCGTCGTCGATCCACCGTCGGGATCGGTGAGCGTCAGCTCTATCTCGTAGGATGTCCCGGGGTCGAGGTCGAACAGGCTCCCCGAGTGCTTGTTCGACCACTGGCCATTTCCCGAACCGAAGCTTCCGGTGTCGTTGCTGCCCGCGGGGACGCGGAACAGGGCCATGCCGGTGTTCCAGTTGGTGGTCCCGGCCGGGCGGTAGCGCACGGTCACCACACCGTTGTTGTTTGAGTCTCCCGCGATCGCCCACTCGATGGAGATGCCTTGAGTGGTCGGGTAAGGCGTGGTGATGGCCCCCGCCGTGGTGGAGGTCTGGGCCGCCACCTGTGCCGACCAGAGGGAAGCCAGCAACGCGGCGGCGATTGTTAGTCTCATCTTTGACTCACGGCAAGAGCAGCAAATCATTTTCCGACCTTTCTCTGAGGCCTGCCGCAGGCGCGCTGGCTGGCGCTCCTGCAGGCATCTCATCACCGAACATCGGCGCTTGCTTGGCAATTCATAGTACCACCAGGCCTGAATGGCGGATCGGGTAATGGGGACTCGGCCAGGACGGGGGCCAGTAGCGCGAGGAAGGGCTTGTTCCTACTGCTCCGAATTCCAGTCGCTCAGAGCTGATCTGGATTCAATTCTATATCGCAGCTTGCGGGCCCGGCCGCACATGCGAGGCGCGATGTCCACGCCCACGGCATCCAGACCCAGGGCATTGGCCACAGCCAGGACGGTGCCCCAGCCGCAAAAAGGATCGACCACAGTGCGCGTGGTGGTTTCGGCCTCCACGAAGCGGCAGGCGTCGACGCAGGCCTTGGCGCCCATCGACTTTGGGCCCGGCTGAAAGCCTCCGTCGGGCAGCACATCAACGCGCGCCAGTTTCTGGCTGCGCGGCTGCGCGCGGGAAAAGCCGAGCATGTGCGCGTAGGTGGCGCGGCCGAAGCTCGTCGTGCCGGGCGGCTTGCGACAGACGATCTTGTGAAACAAGCAGCCCATGCCCGCGCGTTCAGCGGCGCGACTGACCAGCGCACCCTTGTCGATCCACAAACCGCCGTGCTTGATGTCGCTCTGGAAGAAGATGGCCACGCCTTCGTCGACGATGCACGCCATCACCAGGGCGGCCGCGTCCTCGAACCAGCGCCGCCAGCCGTCGAGCCCCAGGCGCGGCAACTCGGAAACATCCGGCAGCGACGTGATCACGCTCGCACCGGCCAGTTTGCCCTGCGCCTGCAGCCAGGCGATGGCGTCAGCGTTGTGCACGATGCGCGTCGGCGGAGCCATGAAACACCGGCGGCTATCCCAGCAATCGAGGCGCAAAAGCGAACGCCGCGGCCGGTACCGCGACGCCAGCCGCGCGCAGTTGCTGGGCGCGCGCAAGCACCGCCGCGCCTTCCAGGAGATTGAGCGCGATCTGCACCACGCCACGATTGGTTTGAGCGTCCAGAAATGATCCGCGCACCCAATCGTTGAAGGCGCCCATGGCCGGGCCGCACCAGATCTGGTAGTCGAGGCGGCGGCGCACTTCGCCGACCACTGGCCACTTGCTGGCCATGCCCAAATACCAGCGAAACACCAGGGCCATGCGGTGCTTGGGCTCGCTCTGGGCGCGCTCCAGTTCGCGCGGGTCGCGTGTCTCGAAGAAGTGCCGCACCTCGGACCACACCTCGTCGCAGGTCGTGCGCAGGATCTCGCTCTCCAGGCGCTGTCGAATTTCCACCGGCAGCGCTTCCAGGCTGTCGTAGGAACGATAGAGATCGTACAGGCGCTGGGCGCGGCCCCCGTACATGGTTCCGCGACGCAGAACCTGCACCCTGACCCCCAGCTCGAACATGTCCGCGCACGGGGCCATCATCACGTCGGCCAGCCCCGCCTCCGCTAGCATGCGCTTGCCATCCTCGGCCAAGCCAGACTCGATTGCAGCTTGGTTCACCGAGCCGGTGACGACATACGCGGCGCCCAGCGAGAAGGCCGCGGCCACTGCGGCGGGCGTGCCCAAGCCGCCAGCCGCGCCCACGCGAATCGGGCGCGGGTAGCGATGCTGCTGCACCACGCGGTCGCGCAGGCTGAGCAGCACCGGAACCAGAGCCGCGAGTGGCCGGTTATCGGTGTGCCCGCCTGAATCAGCCTCGGCCGTAATGTCCTCAGCCACCGGGACATGGGCGGCCAGGGCGGCCTCCTCGGCGCTGAGCTTGCCGGCGCGGACCAGAGGTTCCAGCAGCGCGGGGGGCGCCGGGCTCATGAAGGCCTCAGCCACCTCGGGCCGCGACAGCTTCGCGAAGATGTGGTGACGGCGCTGGATGTGACCCTGGGGATCGCGGTGCAGGCCCTTGGCCGCGCACAGAACCACGGCGGGCGTCAGCCCCATGAAGGCCGAGACGCAGATGTGCCTGACCCCGTGGGAAAGATAGAGATTGGCGATCAGGTTTTCCAGCTCTGGGCTGTGCGGCGAATGGATGAGGTTGGCGCCCCAGGCCGGCCCGTCCTTGCCCAGCGCGGCCTCAATCTCGTCGAGAGCCCTGCCCACCTGGGCCGGCGCAAGCCCGCCCGCGCCGAAGAATCCCATCATTCCTGCGCGCGCCATGGCGATCACCATGCGCGAGGTGGTGATCCCGCGCGCCATCTCGCCGACCACATAGGGGAAGCGCACGCCATGGGTCTCGCAGAACGAACGATCGCCGAGCCACTCGGGATAGATCGCCGGCAGGGTGCCGAGCAGGGGATACCCCGCGCCGTTGGCTGCCATCTGGCCGCCAAAGCCCGCGCCCAGTCGGCCGCGCAGTCCCTCGCGTACGACATGCAAGGGCTCGCGCACACGCGCCACCGCGGCCGCAAGCGCGCCCGCGTCGAAACACGCAGGTTCTGCGCCAGGATTCCAGGTGCCAAGGTGAGAAAGATCTGTGCTCATGAATGGGGCGGCGAATAGTACCTCGAAAATCGCCTGGAGTGACATCTACGCAGGTTTCCCGGATGCCTGCGCTACTCCTCGCCTGGCGCTCCGCGTCTGGTGTTTCGCAAGCGGAAATCAAAATGAGCTGTTCTGCTGAGTTCTCCACACTAGAATGAAGAACCTTCGGTCAGCCGGACCCCAGCCGCCACTCAACCAGGCGAGGGCAGCCAGCGAACAGCGAAATGTGTCGGAAGTCTCTTCGTTCACTCCGCAAGAGAAGGATCTGTTTATGCAGAAGCAAAGACGGGATTTTCTCAAGATAACGGCCGCGGGCGCGGCGGGATTGGCGCTTGCAAGAGCGGACCGGGCGTTTGCGGCGTGGCCCACCACGGGAACATTGGCGGTCAATCCGACCATCAGCAACATGCGCGTCGTGGGGTGTGTCGACACGAAGATGATGAAGAGCACTCCGGCGATGACCTTCGCGGCACAGAACACCGCCATTGATACCGGCCGATTGCAGGCGAACATGGACGCCATGGCGATGCAACTGGCCAACCAGACCACCGCCGATGCGGCCTGGAAAGCCATCTTCAGGTCAGGCAAGGCGTGGAGTGCCACGAAAGTCGCCATCAAGGTGAACAGCCTTGAAACCAAGAACATGGCTCACGTGGCTATTGTGCAAAAGTTCTGCACCATACTCGCGGGTTATGGCGTGTTGCCGGCGAACATAATCATTTACGATGGGCAGTCCGCCTACACCGGGACTTCACTGTACACTTCATATTTCAGCCTGACCGATACCACCAAGACCCCAGCGGTTGTCAGCAATCTCAATGGTTCATTGGGGGGCGCGGTCAGCGCCGCGATTCCCGGCGGATCCTCCGCCACGTGTACCGCGCAAATCGCCAATGGCACGATCGACATTCTCATCAATATCGCGAACAACAAAGGTCACGATTTGATGGGCAGGGCCACCCTGTGCATGAAGAACCATTTTGGCACATTTGCTCCCAAACACGACATCAACTACCTGTTCAACATCAACAAGAGCGATGCCATTCTCGGGGGGACCCCAGTGCGGCAGCAATTGTGTTTTGTCGATTCCTTGTTTACCAACAAGTCACAAAACACGGGAACGCCGGAGCTCATGCCTTGCTATCTGACTATGGGCGTGTTTGCTCCTGCGGTTGACTACCTGACTATCAAGAAAGTCCGCGAGGAGGTTTCGGGGTTGACCCATGATGCGGCCACCATCAACTCCTATCTGACGACGTTCGGCTACACCACCACCGACCCGGTTTGGGTTTTGGTGCCGCCCGCTGGCGGCGCAACCGGCGCCGACGCAGGTGCGGGCGGGGCTGGAGGGTCGGGCGGCGCGGGCGGCAGCGGCGGAGCCAGCGGATCCGCCGGGGCGAGTGGCGGCGGCACTAGTGGGTCCGCAGGAGCGCGCGGCGGGGGCACCAGTGGGTCCGCAGGCGCAGGTGGCGGCGGGAGCAGTGGGACCGGAGGCGGGCGCAGCGGGGGGACCAGCGGGTCCGCGGGTGCGGGCAGCAGCGGTGCTGGTGCTACCGGCGGCGCGAGCAACAGCGGCGGAATCAGCGGGACCGGCGGCGCGGGCAGCGGCGGTGCGAGCGCCACCGACGGTGCCACCGCTAGCGGCGGCGTCACGTCAGGCGACGGTGGCACTAAGTCAACCGGCGGCGCGGCGACTAGCGTGGCCTCGGCAGCCGGAGGCGTGACGACGACCGGCGGAACCACGGCCGGAGGCGGGACGAGCGCGGGTCCAGTGGGCGGCAGTGGTGGCAGCCCCGGAACGACCGCAGCGACTGGGACGAATGCCACCGGCGGGAATTCAGGGAGCGGCTGCAATGTGGCCGGGATCGACCGCAGAATCAGCCGCTGGGGCACGATGCTGGCGCTCGGCGCCGCGGTCGCGGCAAAACTTCGGCGCCTGGTTAGCGGCGACGATCAGTCGTAGCGATATCGGTCGTCCAGAGTCACCGTCGGTCAGGCCGACGGCAACCGCGTGCGCCCGGCTGCTACTTCGCGATCATCACTTCCGTCGCCTTGATAACTGCCGCGATCGGATCGCCTGTCTTGAGTCCCAGGCGGTCAACCGAACTCGCGGTGATGATCGACACAAGATCCTGGCCTCCGATCTCGACGACGACCTCGGCCATGAGGTCGCCCTTCTTGATGCTTTTGACGGTCCCTTTGAGTTGGTTTCGCGCGCTGATGTTCATGCTTTGCTCCCCTGCTTGCGACTGGTTGTGAGGATATTCGTACCAGCGTTGGATGTTGGGTCGTAGCTGCGGGTGACTGTCTTCTGGAGTGGCGTCTGCGGCAGCCAATCAACCGGATCGGGTTTCTCCAACCTGATGTCCTGACTCATGCGTGATGTACCCGCCCACAGTGTCGAGTTCGCGCCGGAAGGTTCTGCTCCCCAGAGTGTCGACCAGGCGCTCGACTCTCGGATCGGTCGCCAGTGTGCGAGGGATCACCAGGTCGAAACGTTCCACCGCGAGGGGAATGAATCCCAGCCCGAAGGCGGCCGCGGCGCTGCGAATGGCGATGCCCGCGTCCGCGGCGCCCATGGCAATCGCTTGCGCAACTTCCATGTGTCCCAGGGCTACGCTTCCGCTGCCACGCATAGCCTCGGGAGAGACTTTCTTGGCTCTCAGCGCTTGTTCGAGCAGCTTGTTCGCTCCTGCACCGGGCTCGCGTTGGATCAGACGGATCCTCCGACGGACGAGATCTTCCACGCCTCGGATTTCGAGCGGATTGCCAGCGCGAACGATGATTCCCTGTTCCCAGGATGCGAAGTTGACGAAAAGCATGGCGCGGCCAGGTAGCGCGCGTCGAACGAACGGGATGTTGAATTCACGCGTCGCCTCGTCGCACAGGTGAAGACCAGCGACATGTACTTCGCCCCGCCCGAGAGCATCGAGCGCTGCCATACTTGAGCCCTGAACCCACGAGATGTGAATTCCTGCAGGCTCCTGGCCGAGCCGCGCGGCGAGCATCCCCAGCGCGGGCGCGCATCCCATGACCACGAGCCGCCGGCGGACAGCGTCCATGTCTCCCAGAGGTTCGATTCGGACCGTTCGCCCGCGGCCACGTCGCCGAGGCCAAGGAATCACCAGTCCATCGGCGGCCTGGGAAAAGGACTCGCTACGCCGAGGGTCGATGGGATGCGCGATCCACTGCCCGTTAATCTCGGCTAGGGAGACACGGGGGCTGTTTGACTCAAGCGCCGAGGGGCCGCCCGCGATGGTTGCCTCCAGCGGCGCGGGCGGAATGTTGAGACAAAAGAGAGACTCGATCCGACAGCCGAGAACCAGGGCGAGGCGGAGCGCAACGTCGGTCCCTGGAACCACGCGGCCGCTCTCCAAGCCACACAGGCTCTGTCGCGACAGGCCGATCTTCTTCGCGAGCTGAAGCTGGCTCAGCCCACGGGCCAGGCGAAACTCCTTCAGCGAGGTGCGAATCACGGGCGACCTGGCCGCCTTCGCCGTGTCGGGTCGACCTGACATCAGGTCAAATATGCTTGCGCCAACTGGAGACGTCAACTAACTTTGGTCTGTATCGGTCTGGCGCCATGCTCCCGGCTATTCCATCTGGAACGAAAGATGAGCCGCCTTGGTGGGTGCCCGTCACTACAGTGGAGAGGTTTCCATCAGAAACCGGGCCCACCCCACATTCAGCCATGAACAGCCTCGGTCAGCCGTCCGCTTCCTAGAAGGAGTTTTTCATGAAGAACGAGAGACGGGATTTTCTCAAGATCACGGCCGCGGGTGCGGCGGGATTGGCGCTTGCAAGAGCGGACAGGGTATTTGCGGCATGGCCCGCCTCGGGCACGCTGGCGGTGAATCCCAACATCAGCAACATGCGCGTCGTGGCGTGTGTCGACACGAAGATGCTGAAGGTCGCCGTGACAAATCCGACCTTCGCATCGGAAAATGCGGCGGTTGATTCCGCCCGGGTGCAGGCGAACATGGATGCCATGGCCATGCAACTGGCCCAACAACCCACTGCCGATGCGGCATGGAAAGCCATCTTCAGGTCAAGCAAGGCGTGGAATGCCACGAAAGTCGCCATAAAGATAAATACCATTGAGCCAATGGACCAGGCCCGCATAGCCGTGGTTCAGAAATTCTGCGAGATCTTCCTGGGCTTTGGCGTGCCAGGGGCAAACATCATCCTTTATGATGGGAATTCGACGTACAACAAGAGGATGAATCTTGACTATGGTCCGTATTTCAGTCTGACCGATACCACGAAGACTCAGGCGGTGGTCAGCAACCTCAACGACTCATTGGGGGGCACAGCCAAGGCGGCCATTCCCGGCGGAACCACTGCCAACTGCACCGCGGACATTGCGAATGGCAACGTCGACATTCTCGTGAATATCGCCAACAACAAGGGCCACACGCTGATGGGCAAGGCCACGCTGAGCATGAAGAACCATTTCGGCACCTTTGCCCCGAACCACGACAACACCTATTGTTTCAACATCAACAAGAGCGATGCCATTCTCGGCGGAAACCCCGTGCGTCAGCAATTGTGTTTCATCGACTCGCTTTTTGCCAACAAGGCATCCAATCAAGGCGCGCCGGAGGCTTCTCCGTGCTATCTGATTATGGGAACCTTCGGTCCCGCGGTTGACTACCTTACTGTCAAGAAGGTCCGCGAAGCAGTCATGGGGTGCACCCACGATTCGGCCGTCATCAACTCCTACCTGACGACTTTCGGATACGCCACCACCGATCCGGTGTGGGTTGTGGTGCCGCCGGCTGGCGGTACAACCAACCCTGACGGAGGCACGGGCGGGGCTGGAGGGGCGGGCGGCAGCGGGGGGGCCGGCGGATCCGGAGGGGCGAGCGGCGGCGGGACCAGTGGGGCCGGAGGAACGCGCAGCGGCGGGACCAACGGGTCTGCAGGCGCAGGTGGCGGTGGAACCAGTGGGACTGGAGGAACGCGCGGCGGTGGAACCAGCGGGTCCGCAGGGGCAGGCGGCGGCGGTGCCGGCGCTCCGGGAGGTTCGAGCGGCGGCGGCGGAAGCGTCGGGACTGGAGGGGTTCCGAGCGGCGGGACGAGTGGGTCAGGTGGCGCGAGCAGCAGTGGCGCCAGCGCCACCGGCGGTGCTAGCGCTACCGGCGGTGCGACTGCCGGCGCGACGTCTGGCGGCGGGGGCGCCGGGGGAACGGGCGGCGCGGCGACCAGCGCTGCCTCGGCAGCGGGCGGCTCGCCGGCAACCGGCGGAACAAAGGCCGGAGGCGGGACGACCGCGAGTCCAATGGGCGGCAGTGGCGGCAACACCGGAACGACCGAAGCGACTGGGACGAATGTCACCGGCGGGAATTCGGGGAGCGGCTGCAGCGTGGCCGGGGGCGAACGCAGGGCCACCCGGTGGGGTGCGATGCTGGCGATCGGTGCCGTGGTGGCGGCAAAACTTCGGCGCCTGGTCGGCGGCGACGATCAGTCGTCGTGATCGACTCAACGACACGGCGGGCAAAGCCCGGGCGACGGATTTTCGGTGGCCACACGGGAATCCGCTGCAGGGCCGGTGTATTGTCGGCCGCCATTCTTGCCGCGTGCTCAAACTCGTCGTCTGCTAGTATCCGCAACACTATCTGACGTTCAAAGGACAACTCCATGGAAATCAGAACCGTGAGGACTCTCTCTTGTCTCGCATGTTTGTTCTCGGCTGCAGTTGGCGCGGGCTGCGGAAGCAGTCCAAGCAGTCCCAGCAGTACCCCCCTCGACCCGGCGGCATTTGGTCAGAAATACAAGATTGCCGACAATCAGATTCCCGGCTGGACAGAGGATCCGAGCGGCTATTGGACTGGCACAAATCTGATTGAGTCGGGAATCGACGGCGGCAATATGGCCTATGACAGCAACGGGTTCCGGCAGGGCATGTTCGAGACTCTGGTTGATGGTCCGAATCAGAGCTGCGAACTGCGAGCCATGGATTTCGGCGACGATGTTCACGCCACGAAGATGTTCGCGGCTGCAGTGAAGACCAATTCTGCTTCTATCGCGATTCCGCCGTTCGACATATCGGTCGCGGCCGCAGATTCGGTGATTGGTGGTATCAAGACCGTTGCCCACTTCAAGGCATCGTACTTCGAGGTGAGCTTGCTGGGGTACGCTGACCAAAGTTCGGCAATCTCAGACGCAGCGCTGTTCCTGCAACAGCTTCAGACAGACACTAAGTAGATTCTTCATTGCGTCAGGCCCGAAGCTCTTTGATTCGCTCTTCCACAGCCTGCGCCTCGGTCTTGAGCTCGCTCAGGTACGACTCAAGTTCGGCGATCACCTCGGCCTTGCTCCGGTAGCGACGCCGGAACCCACCGCGTTCACCGTCACAGCAGCACCCGGCTTGTCCGCCGTCGCAGCCGCAGGCGCCTTTCCGGCCGCCACACCCGCAACCGCCGCGTTCGGCGGAGCAGCCGCATGGACAGCCGGATTGGCACTCGCACTCCGATTGGCATGTGCAGTCCTGGCCATGATGTTGATGACGGTGTTGTCCGCTTGTCTCGCAAGAACACATGATCAGCCTCTCTTTCGGGGTTTGGCAGAGCGACGCTCCGCAATGGATTCGTACTCGGCAAGGAACTCGCCCAGGTGCGTCCTGGTCTTGCGGATCTCGGCTGCCCAGGTATCGAGGTGCTCGCGACCGATCTTGGTGAGTTCGTAGATGCGTCTGGCCGGCCCATGCCCGCCGGTGTCCCAAGCAGATCGCACGACTTCGGCTTCTTCCAGTTGTCGCAGGGTCCGGTACAACATTCCGGGGTCAGACAGGTTTTCCGCGCCAGGAATGGCGCGAAGGGCCTCCATCAGCTCGTAGCCGTGACTTGCCTTCTTCGCTAGGAGCAGCAACAGGCGCGGCTGGATGAAGCCGCGCACCTCGCAACCGCAGCGGCAACCACATCCTTGTTTGGGTTCGGGGCACATGGTGAGCTTCTCAGGCGCCAATATATGAGTTCGTCATATAGATGTCAAGACAGATCGGCGGCGCCCTCGCGATCGCGCGTGCCGTGTGTACCACCGCGAGCGAGGAAATGGAGAAGGTGGTCCGGCGCGCGGGACTGGACGCTGCGCCCAAGCTGGCGGGAAAGTGGTGCTGTGAGGCGCTGTCCGCGGCTGACCCTGGGCCTGCAACCAAGTGCGGGTGCGGGGAGGAGCGAACGTGAGCTTTGTGCAAACGATTGGATGGGGATAGCCGCGCTCGGGCGCAATCTCACCGCCACGCCCCGCCCAAAGCAAGAGGCCACGCTGGTCACGCGCGGGCCGTACCGGTTCGTGCGCCACCCCATGTACTCTGGCGCAACGCTTGCGGCGTTCGGCTGGGCGTTCGCGGTCCACGGATGGCTGACGCTTGTCTACGCGACCGTGCTTCTGGTCTTCTTCGACATCAAGGCTCGCCGCGAAGAACGCTGGCTGCGCGAAGAGATTCCCGGGTATGCCGCGCACGCGCAGCACGTACGCAGACTGATCCCGTTCATCTACTGATTTGCGCGAAAAACTCGCTGATCCGCCGTCGCAGCTCATCGCGCACCTTGCGAAAGGCGTCCAGGCGCTCCGCTTCTGAACCGTCCACTGCCGCAGGATCAGGCAGGCCCCAATGCAGCCGCGTGGCTTTGCCGAGGAACAGCGGACATTCCTCCTCGCCGCACAGGGTGATGACCGTGTCGACCTCGGCCGCTGGAATTTCTGCAACCGCCTTTGCTCGCTGCCCAGAGATGTCTATGCCGATCTCCTTGAGCACCGCTATCGCCTCGGGCCGCACGCTGGTCGGGCGCGAGCCGGCCGACCACAGCTTGGTTCCCACCGGAGCCAGCAAACGGGCGATTCCCTCGGCCATCTGGCTGCGGGCCGAGTTGGCCACGCAGAGAAAAAGTACGCCTTTCATGTTGGAACCTCCTGTCTGCGGAAGTATCTACGCCCAAGCCAGAGCGCGACGTTGACCAGCCCGATCATGACGGGCACCTCGACCAGCGGCCCGATCACCGCAGCGAACGCCGCGCCGTGGTTGATCCCGAAGGTTGCGACGGCCACGGCGATGGCGAGTTCGAAGTTGTTTGAGGCCGCCGTGAATGACAGTGTCGTCGCCTGGCCGTGGGTGGCGCCCACCTTCTTCGACATGAAGAAGGAGAGGAAGAACATCAGCACGAAGTAGATGAGCAGCGGAATCGCGATGCGAACTACGTCGAGAGGCAGCTCCACGATCTTTTCGCCCTTGAGCGAGAACATCACCACGATGGTAAAAAGCAGTGCGACCAGCGTGATGGGGCTGATCTTCGGGATGAACTTGCTTTGGTACCAGTGCTTGCTCTTCAGCCTGATGAGTGAGAACCGCGTGACCACCCCAGCGATGAAGGGGATGCCGAGGTAGACGAAGACGCTCTTGGCGATTGCGCCGATGGTGATGTTCACCGCCACGCCCTTCAGGCCGAACCAAGTCGGGAGAACCGTGATGAAGACGTAGGCGTAGACCGAGAAGAAGAGCACCTGGAAGATCGAATTGAAGGCGACCAGGCCGGCGCAGTATTCGCTGTCACCCTTGGCCAGGTCGTTCCACACGATNNCACACGATGACCATGGCGATGCAACGGGCGAGGCCGATCATAATGAGCCCAACCATGTACTCGGGCTTGTCGCGCAAAAAGAGCACGGCCAGGCCGAACATCAGGATCGGGCCAATGACCCAGTTCTGGACGAGCGACAGCCCGAGGACCTTGGTATTGCGGAAGACCAGGCCCATCTCCTCGTAGCGGACCTTGGCCAGCGGCGGGTACATCATCAAAATGAGGCCGACAGCGATGGGGATGTTGGTCGTCCCGACGTTGAATCGATTTATCAACGGGACGGCTCCCGGAACCAGATATCCGCCGCCGACGCCGACCGCCATGGCGATGAAGATCCAGAGTGTGAGATAGCGGTCGAGAAAGGACAGGCGCTTGGCCACGCCCTTTGCATCAGGGACGGTCCCCGCTGTCGACTCCTGGCTCATCGGGAAGCTCCTGCCAGCGCCGCTTGCACGGCCTTGCGCAACGACTCTTGCACGTGCTGGGGCACCAGCGGGCTGGGCGCGGACTTGCACAAGGCCAGCGTGCGCTTGAGCGAGTCGCACACCCCTTTGCAGTGCGGGCAACCGTCCACGTGCCGCTCCATCTCGGCGCACAGGTCGGGGCTGATCTCGTCTTCCAACTTCTTGGACAGCATGGTGAGCACGTCGGGACAGTTGGGCTGGGCGGGCGCAACTTCCTCACCACCGACCACGGCCAGCAACTGCGTGCGCAGCGACTGCCGCGCGCGGTGCAAGCGGCTCTTCACCGCTGCCACGCTGAGCCCGGTGACATGCGCCACCTCCGGGGCGGTCAGACCTTCCATGTCGCGCAGGATCACCACGTCGCGCGCCTCGGGCTCGAGCTGGTCCAAGGCGGCGGCCACAGCGTCGCGCGTCTCGCGGCCGAGCAGCGTCTGTTCCGGGTTGGGTGCCGGCGTAGAAGCCTGCTCGGCTGCGGCCGCATCGAGCGGCTCGTGCTGCGCGGGCGCTCCCCTGCTGCGACGGCGCTTCTTGATGCAGAAACTGCGTGCCACGGTGTAGAGCCACGTCGAAAGCGAAGCCTCGCCGCGGAAGTCACGCACGGATCGCACCATGGAAAGCAGCGTGTCCTGCGCCACTTCCTGGGCGTCTTCCGCATCGCCACACATCTTCATGCCGAAGGCAAAGACTCGCCGCTGCTGGCGTTCGAGAAGATCGCCGAGTGCGGCTCGATCCCCTTTGCGCGCAGCCAAGAGCAGCGCATCCTCCGTCTGGCCGCCTTCGCCTTCATGAGCCATGGGGGAAGTCTAGCAGGCTCCAACCATTCAGCAGGTGGCACGAATAGGCAGGCTGCACACGAAGAAGCCGCGCATTTCGTGGGCTTCGTTGTATGAATCCTTCTGGCGGCAGCATGGCTCTAAGGGAGCGAAGAGGAGATGGTCCAATGAGAACGATCTCAGCAATCGTGGAGGGCGTTGCCCTTCTGGCCGGAGTTATTGCTTGCCGCGCGGCTGGTGCCGATGCGGCGATGGTGCAGCAGAAGATCCAAGCCGGTGCACTGGTGGTCGACGTGCGCACGCCGGCCGAGTTCGCGGCTGGGGCGTATCCGGGCGCGAGCAACATTCCCCTCGACCAGACAGAGAGGCGACTGGCTGATTTCGGCGATCGCAGGCGCGCCATCGTGGTGTATTGCCGGTCGGGCAATCGCAGCGCGCAGGCCAAGGTCATCCTGGAGAAGAATGGCTTCTCCGATGTGACCAACGGCGGTGCTCTCAAGGACATGCCGCCCCGCTGAGGGATCTCCGCGGACTCCCCCTCCGCGGCATGCGCCTGTTGGTCGGACTCGGCACGTAGCCGGGATGTAAACTGTAGTATCCGCAGGTCGTGTTTGGTTGACATTGGGGTCGGGTTTGGGAATGCTGCGATCATGGACACCCGGGTTCGAACCGCGGTCAAGGCCATGCGGCAGAGGCTCGACATGCAGCAGCGGGATCTGGCCAAGGCCGTGGGTGTCAGTCGACAGACGCTCAGCTTGATCGAGGCGGGCGAGACGGTTCCCTCCACGCAGATTGCCTTGGCGTTGGCGCGGGAGTTGCGCTGTCGGGTGGAAGATCTCTTCAGCCTGCGTGGCGACGGACAGGTGCTTGAGGCCGAGTTCGTGCACGAGAGCGATCGCAGTCCCGGNNAGAGAAGGGCCGGACCAAGGCGCGGGTCCGTCCCTTGCGCGATCTGGAATCGCTGCATCGCAATCTTCTGGTCGCGGGCTGTGATCCTGCGCTCGGGTTGCTGGGGCGTCACCTGGAAGAGCGTCTCCACGGTCCTCGTTTGCACTGGATCGAGAAGGCCAGTCGGCCCGCACTGGAAGAACTGGCGTTGGGGCGGGTGCACATGGCTGGGATGCATCTTCTGGGCGAAGGCGGGGTGGGCGAGAACGCAGTCGCCGTTCGCGAAAGATTTGGCAGCGAGCCCATGGTGCTGGTCACCCTGGCCTCCTGGGAACAAGGTTTCGTCAGTCGGCCCGGCCGAGGGTACAAGAGCGCAGCGGACGTGGAACGGAAAGGCACGAGGGTGATCGCGCGAGAAACGGGCGCGGGTGCGCAAGAGTTGCTGGAGAGCCTGTTTCGCAAGACGGGCCGCGCATTCAAGAATGTGGTGCCGGTGGCGGTGGCGCACGGGCATCGTGCGGTGGCGCAGATGGTGGCGATGGGCGTGGGCGACGTGGGCGTGGCCACTCGCTCGGCTGCCGCGAGTTTCGGTTTGCACTTCGAGCCGCTGGCCGAGGCGCGCTTTGACCTGGTTTTCCCCGCGACTCTCGCCTCGGACAGTCGCGTGCAGGCGTTGCTCGATTGCCTGTCCAATGCGCGCTTTCGCCAGGATCTGGGTGGCATGACCGGCTATCGAACCGCGCGCACAGGAGAGGCTCTCACAGGCGTGCAAGCATGAATCATCGCAAGTTTGTCCTGGCTGGCTTGCTCGCCGTCTGTTCAATTGCGCCGTTCTTTGCAATGCGGGCAAGCGGAGGCGAAGCGCAGGAACTTGTGGTGTATGCGGCAGCGTCGCTGCGTGAGGTCTTTCAGAACGTTGCGCTCACTTTCGAGAAGCACCACCCAAACCTCAAGGTCCGTTTCAACTTTGCTGGTAGCCAGGATCTACGCGTGCAGATCGAGCAGGGCGCCAAGGTCGACGTGTTTGCCTCGGCCGACTGGAAGCACATGAAGCTTCTGGCCACCCAGAACCTGGTCAGCGAACCCGCGGTCTTCGCGCGCAATCTGCCGGTCTTGGTCGTGCCCAAAAACAACCCGGCCCAGGTGCGCAGCTTTGCGGATCTGCCCAAGGTCACGCATCTGGTGATCGGCGCGCCCGAAGTGCCGATTGGGGCCTACACCGAGACTATCTTCGCAGCGGCGGAAAAGCTCTACGGCAAAGCCTTCCGCGAGCAGATCTTGGCGCGGGTGCGCTCGTGCGAGCTGAATGTGCGCCAGGTGTTGACCAAGGTCGCACTGGGCGAGGCCGACGCTGGCATCGTGTACAAGACCGATGCGCTGACCATGCCCGACAAGGTTCAAGTCATCGAGATTCCAAGTGAGATCAACCTGGTGGCCGAGTATCCCATCGCCATCTTGAGTGCCGCGCCCCACTCCGACCTGGCGCGCGCGTTTGTGAAACTGGTCTTGTCCAGGGAGGGGCAGAAGACGCTGGCTGCGGCGGGCTTCAGCAAAGTCGAGCCCAAGGGAGCGAAGTGAGCCAAACGGTTTCGGCCTATGGCAGGAGTCGTCGCCTCTACGACACGGCCATGGTCGGGCTGGGCGGCATCTTGTTGCTCTTTATCGTGCTGCCCTTTGTGGCCCTGGTTCTCGACGGCGGACCGGCCGCCATTCTGCGCGGCCTGGGCTGCTCTTTGACCTGGCCGGCGCTGCGCCTCAGCCTGGGGACGACTCTGATCTCGGTTGTCCTGGTGGTGGTGGGTGGTACGCCGCTGGCCTGGTGGTTGGCTCGCTCGCGCTGGCGTTCGGCGCGTTGGCTGGAAATCCTGTTGCAGCTTCCCGTGGTGATTCCTCCTGCGGTGGGTGGCATTGCGCTGCTGCTGGCATTTGGCCGTCGCGGGCTGTTTGGCGGAGCCCTGGAGCGCTTGGGCTGGACACCTGCCTTCAGTGCCGTGGCGGTTGTCATGGCGCAGGTCTTCGTCTCGGCCCCGTTCTACTTGCAGGCCGCGGTGCAGGCCTTTGGCCGGTTGGACCCCAATTTGCTGGCCGTGGCGCGCAGCCTGGGCGCTTCGCCGCCGCGCCTGCTTTTTCGCGTGGCCTTGCCGCTGGCTCGTCCCTGGCTGATCGGTGGAGCAGCCATGAGCTGGGCACGCGCGTTGGGGGAATTTGGTGCCACGTTGATGTTCGCGGGGAACATGACGGGAAAGACCCAGACCCTGCCGCTTGCCAT